>JANPLI010000184.1:0-54642 GCA_031426455.1 Hymenobacteraceae bacterium
CCCCCCCCCCGCCACTTGGTTTTGTCCCTTCTTCTTTCGATTTCCTTCTTCTTTCGATGCTGATACGTTTGCTGCCCGCGTTGTCTGCTGCTCTGTTGACGGCCATCCTGTTCACCGGCTGCGCAAAGCACGCCGCCCCGACCGCAACCGGCAGCGGCGCGACGGCCTCGACCAAGGCGCCCGCGGGAGCTACCGCCGAAAAGCCCCAGCCCAGACAGCAAGTGGCCTACACGCTCCGCTACGAGCGCACACCGTGTATGGGCAACTGCCCCGTGTACGTGGCCGAAATCGATGCCCAGAACCGCCTCACGTTCACGGGCGGCCGGTTTGCGCCGCGCGACGGCGTCGTGAAGGTCACACTTCCGGCGGAGGTACTGAACACGGCCCGCGAGGTGGCGGCGGAAGTCAAGTTTGAAACCCTGCCAGCCGATGAATATGGCCACGGGATGACGGATGCGTCATCAGAAATCCTTTCGCTTCGTGGCTCCGACGGTCGGGTTCACACCGTAACCAGCGTCGGGGGCGAAGGCCCGCAGGACCTGATGCGCCTGTTCCGCTACCTCGATACGCAGATTACGGAGGCCGTGAAAGCCGCCAAGTAGCGCTGCCACGGGGCTATTCCTTCCGCACGGCTTCTAGTCGAAGCTGGTTCATTGGGTCGGCGCGCAGGCCCCGGACGGTGGGTTGCGTGAGGCGCACCACTTCGTCGTAAAACAGCACGATCACCGGGCATTCGGCCAGCATCAGGCGTTCCATCTGCTGATACAACGTGGTGCGCCGGGCTTCGTCTGGTTCGCGCATTGCCTGACCGTAGAGATCGTCGTAAGCAGCTGATTTGAAGTGGGTTTTGTCGGGGCCAGCCGGCGAAAAGTTGGGCGAGTAGAAAAGCGCCAGGTAGTTTTCGGGGTCCGGGTAATCGCCGAGCCACGATTTGGTCCAGAATGCGGCTTTGCCGTTATCCACCAGCTCCTGATGCGCTGGCCCCTGATTGAGGTCGAGCGTGACCTGTACGCCGATGGCCGCCCACTGCTGTTGCAGAAATTCGACCTGTTCGCGTTTTTCAGCTACCGTGTTCAGCGTCAGGTTGATCGGGCGCTGACCGGGGCCGTATCCGGCGGCGCGCAACAGGGCGCGGGCGCGGTTGGGGTCGTAGTGGTAGCCGGGCACAGCCTGTTCATCGAACGACGAAAGGGCGGGCGGCACCATTCCGGAAGTGCCCGGCCGGCCCACTGACGACAGCAGAAACCGCACGTACTGGCGCCGGTCCACGGCGTAGCTCAGTGCCTGCCGGACGCGCACGTCGGCCAGGGCCGGGGCGGGGTGCAGCAGATTAGTAGAGTCGAGCTGAAAGCCGAGGTACTCGGTGTTGAGGTAGGGCACTTTTTCGACCCGGAACCGCCCCGCGAAATCGGGCCGGACGGTGCCATCGGGCCGCATCACGAGGTCGCGCGAGGATTCGCGGATGCCCGACAGAAAGTCGAGCTTGCCTTGCAGGAAACTCAGAAACTCAGCCTTTTTGTCGCCGATGAACGAAATCTGCACCGCGTCGAGGTACGGCAGGTGCTGGCCGCGTGCGTCACGTTTCCAGTAGCCGGGCCAGCGGTGCAGCACCAGGGCCGTGCCTTCGTACCAGGCGTGCAGCCGGAACGGCCCCGTGCCGACGGGGTGCTGACCAAAGTCGCGGCCGTACTTCATCACCGCCTCGCGCGGCACGACGGCGGCGTAAGGCATACTCAGCAGGCTCAGAAATGCCCCGAACGGCTGTTGCAGACGAATGACGACGGTGGAGTCGTCGGGCGCGACGAAAGCTTCCGGCAACGGGGCGCCCGCCGAATCGCTGACCACTTTGCCCCGGAAAATCCAGCCGCCGGTGGAAGCTGTGGCGGCGTCGAGCAGTCGGCCGAAGGAGTAGGTCACGTCGGTGGCCTTCACCGTTCGGCCGCGGCCGTCGGCAAAGCACGGGTCGTCGTGAAAGCGGACGCCCGGCCGCAGTCGGAACGTATAAGTGCGAGCGTCGGCGGAAACCGTCCAGGCGCGGGCGAGGGCCGGGGCGGGGTGGAGGGTAGAATCGAGTTCCACCAAGCCATTGTAAAGCTGCGTCTGCGCCCAGATATTAGCCTGGTTGCGGGCGAAGGCGGGGTCGAGCGAGGTCAGGGCGCCGCTCTGCTCGCTTTGGTTGTAGCGGAACACGCGGCGGGCGGTGGCCGCTTCGTCGGCGGGGCTGTTGCCGCCGCAGGCCGTCAGCAGGGCCAACGTGGTCAGTCCTAGCGCACCCCGGCAGGCTTGGTGAGGCCACGGCCAGCAACGGGCAAAAACGGCGGCAAGGCGGACGGAAAACCGCGCGTTTCGAGCGTGGAACATTGGGAGGAGGGGAGTATCTTTGCGCAAGTTTACGACGCTGCGGGACGCCATCGCCCCGGCGCGCGAGGCGGCCCACCAGGGCAGGACAGCGGGCGCATCTCTTCCTCTATGACGGTCACTTGTTGCGGTTTTGCCGCTTTTTTAAGCAAAACAGCCGGTTTTTGGGGGGCTTGCGCCGTCTTGGGCGCCGGTAGCCAGCGCCTCGCCGCCGGTTTGGAAGGGGCTTGTGGGGCGATTTTTTTTCGCGTCCGTTACGCCGTTTCTGCTCCGTCCGGCAACGTGGAACATTTTGTCCGTCGTCTTTTCGGCAGGCGCAACCGTCCGTCTCCGTTGCGCCATTTACCGTATAGCAGGGTTACAGCGGACCGGTTATGGTATTCAGCTCCGGCTGGCCTTTTCGGGCCTTGCCGGGTGACCTGTTCGTTTTGATCATCAAGCCTTTGGGCTAGCCTCCACCGGGATTTCATTTGCCCGTCCGGCGGTTTGCCCATCGCACCACCAAATCAGCAGATCGTTTGGCCCGTTTCGGCCGGACTTCCACCGCAACTATGGGAAAAATCATTGCCGTCGCGAATCAGAAAGGGGGCGTGGGTAAAACCACGTCGGCTATTAATCTGGCCGCGTCGCTGGCCGCACTGGAGTTTCGGACGCTGCTGGTCGATGCCGATCCGCAGGCGAACGCCACGTCGGGCGTGGGGTTCGATCCCAAAGACATTCAGACCTCCATCTACGAGTGTATGGTGGACGGCAGCCGCGCCCGCGAGGCCGTCCTGACGTCGCCCGACATCACGCATCTGCACCTGCTGCCGTCGCACATCGACCTGGTGGGCGCTGAGCTGGAGATGATCAACCTGCCCGGTCGCGAGGAAAAGATGAAGGAGGCGCTGGCTGATGTGCGTGACCTGTACGACTTTATCATCATCGACTGTTCGCCGTCGCTGGGTCTGATCACGGTGAACGCCCTGACCGCCGCCGATTCCGTGCTGATCCCCGTGCAGTGCGAGTACTTTGCGCTCGAAGGCCTGGGTAAGTTGTTGAATACCATTAAGATTATTCAGAGCCGGTTGAACCCGAACCTCGAAATCGAAGGCATCCTGCTGACGATGTACGATGTGCGGCTACGGCTCTCGAACCAGGTGGTCGAGGAAGTGCGGATGCACTTTCAGCAACTGGTGTTCCGCACGATCATTCCGCGCAACGTGAAGCTCTCGGAGTCACCTTCTTACGGGCTGCCCGTATTGCTGCACGACGCCGAATCGAAGGGGGCGATTTCGTACCTGAATCTGGCCCGCGAAATCGGCGAAAAGAACGGGATGCTGGAAGGCGAGACGCCGCTCGTGGCGCCCGAATCCGTTGACGACGAGGAGACTACTGAAATTTCGGTGCCGGCAATGAGTGCTACCACTACGGCCGCGCCTGCCGATAGTGGGGGCGCTCCGCCGCCCCGCGCGCTGGCTGCGTAAACTGACTTTATCTGCTTGAATCTAACCTGCTTCTGTTCGAATCTGGTGCTTTCTTCTGCCAATCGTGGACAAGACCGAAAAAAAGCCTGAACGTAAAAGTGGCCTCGGCCGGGGCCTGAACGCCCTGCTCGAAGGCCCCTACGAGGGTAAGAAGGAGCTGGCGCTGACCCGCGTCAATACCATCACGGGCATTGCCTTGGCCCAGATCGAGACGAACCCGTTTCAGCCCCGTGCCCGTTTCGATGAGGAAGCGATGCAGGAACTAGCCGAATCGATTCGGCAGCAGGGTATTATTCAGCCCATTACGGTGCGCCAGTTGGGCCCGGGGCAGTACCAGCTCATCTCCGGCGAGCGTCGTTTGCAGGCTTCTCGTCGCGCCGGGTTGGAATCGATTCCGGCCTATGTCCGCAAAGCCGACGACCAGCAGATGCTGGAGCTGGCGCTGATCGAAAACATCCAGCGAGAAAACCTCAATGCCATCGAGATTGCCCTCTCGTTTCAGCGGCTGGTGAGCGAGTGCAACCTGAAACAGGAAGAACTGGGCGAGCGCGTGGGCAAAAAGCGCACGACCGTGACGAACTACCTGCGCCTGCTGAAACTGCCGCCGGATATCCAGATCGGCCTGCGCGACAACCAGATTACGATGGGCCACGCCCGCGCGCTGGTCAATATCGATACCGTCGAGCAGCAGCTGGCCATCTTCCGGAAGGTGGTTGACGAGGATCTGTCGGTGCGCCGGGTCGAGGAAATTGCCCGCGACCTGACGAAGCCCGCCCGCCATAAGGAGGCAGCGCCGACGGCCGAGGACGGCGAAGACGCCCCGCCAGCGCCGATCTCGCGCGTCGATCCCGCCGACCGCACCGAGCTGCACGACGACCTGCGCCGCCTCGAAACGCGTCTGCGCTCGCACTTCGGCACCCGAATCGACCTGCGTTCGAACCAGAGCGGCAAGGGCGAAATCAAAATCCCGTTCTCGTCGGTAGAAGAGCTGAACCGGATTCTGGAGATGCTGACGTTGTAGGTTTTGGTTGTTCGTTTTTGGTTGTTCGTTTTGGGCTTTCAGGGTAAACGCCCAAAGCCCTTTTGGTTATCCGTTAGAACACCTGCTGGCCGTCTCTGCTATCCGATTTCCCGCAAAGACGCGAAGACGCAAAGCAGAATCAAAGCCGAAAAGGCATTCTTCTGCGTCCGGGCGTTTGCCTTCTACAAATCTCCGCGTACCGGGTTTTCGGGTTATCTGTGCTCAAGCCTTCGTTAACTCCGTCTATTCCGCCCCCCGCCACCGGTAGCCGGGTGAGCGCGTGGGTGTCGGCTTTTCGCCTCCGAACGCTGCCGTTGGCGCTGGCTTCCATCGGAATGGGCACCGCCCTGGCCTACGCCGACGGCGGCGCCCGCTGGCCCGTGGTGGCGCTCTGCGCGCTGACGACCGTTTTGTTGCAGATTCTCTCGAACCTGGCCAACGATTATGGTGATGCCGTGAACGGCGCCGATTCCGACCTGCGCGAAGGCCCCGTGCGCGCTGTGCAGTCGGGCGCCATTACGCGCCGGGCAATGGGCCGGGGCATCGTGGTCTGCGGCCTGCTGGCGCTGATTAGCGGCCTGGCGCTGCTCTGGGTGGCTTTCGGCCACACCAATCTGCCCGCCGCGCTGGGTTTTCTGGCGCTGGGACTGGCCTGCATCTGGGCCGCTTATCACTACACGGCCGGGACGAGTCCCTATGGCTACGCCGGCTTCGGCGACGTGTCAGTCTTCGTCTTTTTCGGCCTCGTGGGGGTGCTAGGTACGTATTTTTTGCAAGCCCAAACCCTGCGCCCGGCACTGCTACTGCCCGCCGCCGCGCTGGGGCTGCTGAGCGCAGGCGTGCTGAATGTGAATAATATCCGTGACCTGAACTCCGATGCGGCTACCGGTAAACGCACCATTCCGGTGCGGCTGGGGCCACGCCGCGCCCGTCTATACCACGCATTGCTGCTGGGCGGCGCGGTGGTGTGTGGGGTGGCTTACACGCTGCTGGCGCGCGACTTCCACCACGTGCGGGCCTGGGCCTGGGCACCGGCCGCGCCGCTGCTGGCGCGTAATGCGCGGGGCGTGTGGCAGGCGCGCACTGCTGCCGAAACGGACCCCTTTCTCAAAAAGCTTGCGCTGACCACCTTACTCTTTGTGGCGCTGTTTGCGGTGGGGGCGCACGGCCCCGGCTGATTGCTTTTTCAGTTGGCAGCCGTAAGGCGTCCGCCGCACCCGCGTCCGCCGGGGGACATTTTATGTCCTTCTGCTGATGCGTTCATTACTTCGTTTGACTTGCGGCCTTCTCCTCCTGACCGCGCCCGTGGTGGCGCAAACCCCGATGGCCGCTTCGGCCCTGGCCGTAGGCACCACGGCCCCCGATTTCAGCGGCCAGGATGCCGCCGGGCACCCCGTCGCCTTGCGGCAGTTGCTGCAAAAAGGCCCCGTGGTGCTGTACTTCTACCGGGGCCAGTGGTGCCCGTTCTGCAACAAGGAACTCAGCGAGTTGCACGATTCCCTTCAGACCCTCACGGCGAAAGGCGCACAGGTGGTGGTCGTGACGCCCGAAACGCCGGAAAATATCGCCCAGACCGTGGCCAAGACCAAGGCGTCGTTTCCGATCCTCCACGACCGCGACTTCGCGATCATGAAGGCCTACCACACGGCGTTCACGCTGGACGCGGCCACGGCGAAAAAATACCGGGGCTATGGCCTGGACCTGCAAAAAGCCAACGGCGCCACCACCGACGTGCTGCCCGTGCCGGCCACCTACGTCATCGGCCGCGACGGGAAAATCCGCTTCGCGTTCTTTGACCCCGATTACCGCCGCCGCGCTAGTGTCCGGCAAGTGGCGCAGGCGTTGTAGCGGGTAGCGGTATAACTTGCCGGAACCCCTTCTTACCCGCCGCCCCGACGCGTTGGCCGGGCGTCGCTTTTGATGAAACACCTCGTCTGTTTAGCTCCCGTTTTGGCCCTGCTGGTCGTTCGGCCCGACGACGTGCGGGCGCAGCGCCCAGCGCCGCCCGACTCTGCCGCCCGCCGGGGCGTCACGGTGCTGACGGAAGTGGTCGTGACGGCCTCGCGGGTGGAGGAAAACCTGCTACAGGCGCCCGTGACGGTGGAAAAGCTCAACGCCCGCGCGTTGCGGCTCACCCCGGCGCCGTCGTTCTTCGACGCCATCGAACATCTCAAAGGCGTGCAGATGATTACGCCGAGCCTGGGCTTTCGGGTCATCAACGCGCGCGGCTTCACCAATACCACCAACGTGCGCTTTGCCCAGCTCGTGGACGGGGTGGACAACCAGGCGCCCCACATCGGCGGGCCCATCGGCCACGTGCTGGGGCCGGGCGAGCTGGATATTCAGGCCGTGGAAGTGGTGCCCGGCACGGCGGCGGCGCTCTATGGACTGAACGCCATCAACGGCCTGGCCAATCTGACCACCCGCAGCCCGTTCACTTCCGAAGGCCTGAGTGTGCGCCAGCAGACGGGCGTGAACCACGTCGGCGCCCCCGCCAGTGGCGCCCGGCTGTACTCGGAAACCGGCGTCCGGTACGCGCGGGTGCTGGGCGAGCGGTGGGCGTTCAAGGTCAATGGCACCCTGCTGCGGGGCACCGACTGGATCGCCGACGACCAGACCGACCTCAACCCCAACGGCAATGCCACCACGGGCCTGCTGGGAGCCGACAACCCCGCCCGCGACCCCACCAACAGCTACGGCAACGAGTCGCCGGACCGCAGCACGCTGACCCTCGGCGGTAAGCAGTACGTCGTGGCCCGCACCGGCTACCGCGAGCAGGAGTTAGTGGACTATCAGCTGAACGTACTGAAAGCCGACGCCGCGCTGCACTACCGTTTCCGGCCTGACACCGAGCTGGCGTACACGTACCGCGTGGCCGGCTTCGACAATGTGTATCAGCGCGCGAACCGCTTTCGGCTGCAGGACTACCGCCTGCAGCAACACGCCCTGGCCCTGACCACGCCCGTGGTGCAGGCGCGGGCTTACCTCACCCAGGAAAATACCGGCCATTCGTACAACCTGCGCTCGGCGGGCGAAAACCTGGACCGCAGCTTCAAGCCCGACAGTCGCTGGAATGCCGACTATACCACGGCCTGGAACGCAGCCACGGCCGGGGGGCAATCGGTGGCGCAGGCGCACGCCTCGGCGCGCCTCACCGCCGACGCGGGCCGGCTGCAGCCGGGCACCGCCGCCTTCAACCAATGCCTCAGCGAGCTGCAAAATATCAACAACTGGGATGCCGGCGCCGCCCTGCGCGTCCGGGCCAACCTGGCGCACGCCGAGGCGCAGGTGAACCTGGCCGAGGCCTTGCGGCGCGGCGGCCGGGCGTTGCCCGCCCAGTTGGACCTGCTGGTGGGCGCCGACCAACGCACCTACCTCGTGCAGCCCGACGGCAACTATTTCATCAACCCGGTGCCGGGGAAAGACCCGCTCCGCGACCGCCTGCGGTACGGTAAAACCGGCGGCTTCGCGCAGGTCGGCGGGCGCCTACTCCGCGACCGGCTGCGCCTCACGGCCACGCTCCGGATCGACAAGAACGACTACTTCAACCTCCGGCTCAACCCGCGCTTTACGGCGGGTTTTTCGCCGACCGCCCGCCAGCACTTCCGGGCCAGCTACCAGAGCGGCTACCGCTTCCCGAGCCTGTTCGAGGGGTTCTCGAACGTCAATAGCGGGCAGGTGAAACGCATCGGCGGGCTGCGGGTGATGTCGAGCGGGGTATTCGAAAATTCCTGGCTTCGGTCCAGCATCGACCGCTTCAACGCCGCCGTCACGGCCACCATCAACGCCAACATCTCCGCCGACAGCCCCGCCCGGAAGCGGCAGCTGGCCATCGCGCAGCACCAGGGGCTGCTGGTCAAAAACCCGTACACGTACCTGAAGCCGGAGTACATCCGGTCGCTGGAAGCGGGCTACAAAGCGGCGCTGGGGCCGGCCGGCCGGTTGGTGCTCGATGTGGACTTTTACTACAACGCGTACCGCGACTTCATCGCCCAGGTCGAAGCCTACGTGCCGAAGACCCTTAACCCCGATTCCACGGCCATTTACCTCAACAACAAGGTGACCCAGAACCGCTACCGCCTCTGGACCAACTCGCGGAGCCAGGTGTACAACTACGGCGGCACCGCCGGGCTGCGCTACGAGCTGCCGGGCGGCTACCTGGCGGGCGGCAACGTGACCTATACCCGCCTCGACCGCACCGCCACCGCCGATGGCCTGGAGGATGGCTTCAACACGCCGCGCTGGGCCTACAATTTGAGCCTGGCCAACGAGGACGTCTTTCACCATCTGGGCTTCGGCCTCAACTACCGCCACCAGAACGGCTACTACGCCCAGACGTTTCTGGTGAGCGGCGACGTGCCGGCCTACGGCACCCTCGACGCCCAACTGACCGCCGTCGTGCCGGCCGCCGCACTGCGCTTCAAGTTCGGGGCGAGCAATCTGCTGAACACGTACTACGTTTCCTATCTGGGCGGCCCCCGCGTGGGCGGCCTGTACTACCTGGCCGTGACGTATGGGTTGTAGGCCAGTCGCTAGTCAGGCGCCACTAAACGAGATTTCCCACAGAGAAGCGGAGAGGAGCGCAGAGACGCAGAGCCGATTGCTTGCCGTGACGGCAATCGCGCAATCACGAATAATCACTCAATCGCTCAATCACTCAATCACTAACAATGCCCCTCAGCCCCACAGAAACCCTGCGCTACCGCCGTCAGCTACAACTGCCCGAAGTCGGCGTTGCTGGCCAGGAGCGGCTGCGCGCGGCGCGGGTGCTGGTGGTGGGCGCGGGAGGCCTGGGCTGCCCCGTGCTACAGTACCTGGCCACGGCCGGGGTGGGGACCCTGGGCCTGGCCGACGGCGACCGCGTGGAGGCCCACAACCTGCCGCGCCAGCCGCTCTACGGCCCCACCGACGTGGGCGAGCTGAAAGTAGCCGCCGCTGCTCGTGCCTTGCAGCGCCTCAACGAGCTGAATCAGTATGTGTTGCATCCTGTCCGGGTAACGGCGGCGAACGTCCGGGCGCTGGTGGAAGCTTATGAGGTGGTAGTGGACGCGTCCGATAATTTCCCGACCCGCTACCTGCTCAACGATGCCTGCGTCGGCGCGAACCGCCCGTTGGTTTCCGGCGCCATTTACCGTTGGGAGGGGCAGGTTTCGGTATTCAACTATCAGGGTGGGCCGACTTACCGCTGCCTTTTTCCAGATCCGCCCGGCCCCGACGAAGCGCCCGACTGCAATGCCACCGGTGTGCTGAATGTGCTGCCGGGACTGATCGGGCTGGCCCAGGCCACCGAAACGTTGAAAGTGCTGCTGGGCATCGGCGAGGTGCTCAGTGGGCGCCTCTGGGTATTCGATGCGCTGACGTTTCAGAGCCGAACGCTCCGATTCCACCGCAACCCGGCGCGCGCGGCCATCCATCTCGATGCCGCCGATCCGGCTGATTATTTGGGCGATACGACGTGCGCGCCATCTGTTTCCACTCTAACCGCCCAGGAGCTGCGCACCCAACTGGCTTCCGCCGATCCGCCGCTGCTGCTCGATGTGCGCGAGCCGGCCGAATATGCCCGCTACCACCTGCCGGGCGCCGTTTCGCTGCCGCTGACCGAACTGACCGCCCGTGCCGCCGCCGAAGTGCCCCGTCACCGCCTGGTGGTGGTTTATTGCCAGAGCGGCGCCCGCAGCGCGCGGGCTGTGCAGGTGCTGCGCGACGAACTGGGATTCGATAACATACGCTCGCTGACCGGCGGCCTGACCGACTTTCCGTGCTGAACTCCCCGCCGTCTTTGCTCCCGCGCCCCTCAGCCCCAGCCCGCGCCTTGCGTTTCGACCGGCACGAGCTGGCCGGCGCGCTCGGCGACCTCGGTACCGACCTGCCGCTGCTCATCGGCGTCATCGGTGCGTCTGACCTGGACGCCGCTAGCGTGCTGATCCTGTTTGGGTTGGTGCAGCTTTTCTCCGGCTTCTGGTACCGCCTGCCGATGCCCGTGCAGCCGTTGAAGGCCTTTGCCGCGCTCGTCATCGCCCAGCACGTGCCGGCACGCGTGATCTACGGCGGCGGCCTGGCCGTGGGTCTGGGAATGCTCGCCCTGACGGTCACGGGCCTGATCGACGGGCTGGCCCGCCTCGTGCCCAAAGCCGTGGTGCGCGGCATTCAGTTGGGGCTGGCTTTGCAACTCAGTACGCTGGCGCTGAAGACTTACGTGCCCGCCGACGGCGTAGCCGGCTACGCACTCGCCGCTGCCGCTTTTGGGCTGACGCTGGTGCTGTTCGGGCACCGCCGTTGGCCCGCCGCGCTGGTGGTAGTGGGGCTGGGCGTGGCCTACGCGCTGGTTTTCAAGCTCGACCTGACCACCGTCCGGCAAGCCGTAGGCTTCCGGTTGCCCACGTGGCGGGTGCCCGCGCCGGCCGACATTGCCACCGGCGCGCTGCTGCTGGCGCTGCCCCAGATTCCGCTTTCGCTCGGCAACTCGGTGCTGGCCACCCGGCAAGCCGTGCAGGACTATTTCCCCGACCGCCCGTTGGGGGTTCGCCAGATCGGCTTCACGTACGCGCTGATGAATCTGGTGAACCCGTTTCTGGGTGGCTTTCCGGTCTGCCACGGCTCCGGCGGACTGGTGGGGCACTACGCATTCGGCGCGCGGTCGGGCGGCTCGGTGATCCTCTATGGCCTGCTTTTTCTGACGCTGGGCTTGTTTTTCAGCCCCGGTTTTCAGCAGGTGGTGCAGCTTTTTCCGTTGCCGGTGTTGGGGGTGCTGCTCCTGTTCGAGAGCCTGACGTTGGCCGCGCTGGTGCGCGACCTGCAAGCCCGCCGTTTCGACCTGCTGGTGGCCCTGCTCGTCGGCCTGCTTAGTGCCGGCCTGCCCTACGGCTACCTGGTCGGGCTGGTGGTGGGCACGGGCATTCATTACGCCGGCGCGCGTGGCTGGATCGGATGGGGGTGGTTTTAATTACGAATTATTTTTTCTTAACTTGTAATTTGTAGTTCGTAATTACTTGTCTCCGGTGTTCGCTTCGGTTCTCACGGGCCTTACTTTTACGTGCTGCTGATGCTGCCCACGCCTATCATCCCGTCGCTACTTTACGATACCCACGGCCGCCCGCTTGAATACCTGCGGCTGGCCGTCACGGATCGCTGTAACCTGCGCTGTTTTTACTGTATGCCTGCCGAGGGCATCGCCTACGCGCCGCGTGCGGAGCTGCTGACCTACGCCGAAATGCTTCGGCTCGTGCGGCTGCTGGCCGAACTGGGGGTGCGCAAAGTGCGCCTGACGGGCGGCGAACCGTTCGTGCGCGGCGGGCTGCTGCCATTTATGGAAGCCCTGCGCGCCATTTCCGGTATAGCCGATATCAGCTTGACCACCAACGGCGTACTGACCGCGCCCCACGTGCCTGCGCTGGCTCGCCTGGGCGTGGGCAGCATCAACCTGAGCCTCGATACGCTCGACCGGGCGCGATTCCTCGCCATCACCCGGCGCGACGAGTTGCCGCGCGTTCTGGCGACCCTTACGGCGCTGCTGGCTGCCGGCATCCCGACTAAGCTAAACGCCGTGGTAATGGCCGGGCAGAATATCGAGGACCTGATTCCGCTCGCCGGGCTGACCCGCGACCAGCCCCTCGATGTGCGCTTCATTGAAGAGATGCCCTTCAACGGCGGCGATCATCGCCTGAGCGCGGAACTGTGGGACCATCGCCGGATTCGCGGCCACCTCGAAAGCCATTTTGGTGCCCTGCTGCCGCTGCCCACGCCCGTCGGGGCCACCGCCACAGAATATGCGCTGCCCGGCCACCAGGGGCGGTTGGGCATTATCGCAGCGTATTCACGCACCTTTTGCGGTACCTGTAACCGCTTGCGAATCACGGCCGAAGGTGGGGTGAAAACCTGTCTCTACGACCAGGGCGTGCTGGACGTAAGGGCGCTGCTGCGCGGCGGCGTTTCGGATGCGGAGCTTCAAGATGCCCTCGCCCACGCCTTCCGCTACCGCGCGCCCGATGGCTTTGCCGCCGAGCGGGCCCGCCCCGTACATTCGCTCAGCTTCGAGTCGATGTCCACCATCGGGGGCTGATTTTCTGTTGTTTATGACTCCTGAATCCCTGCCTGCTACCCAGCCCGCGCTGCTGACGGTACTGCTCTTCGGCATTACCCGCGATATCGTGGGGCAGTCTTCGCTGTCATTACCAATGCCTGCTGACGGTACCGTCGGCGGGCTGTTTGCCACGTTGCGCGCCCGTTACCCCGCGCTGGCCGCGCTCCGTAGCCTGGCCGTGGCCGTGAACAGCGAATATGCCTTCGAAACCGACCCGCTGCACCCGCACGACGAGATCGCCCTGATTCCGCCCGTGGCGGGTGGCTAACCCCTTTTATGCTCGAAATCTCCGATCAGCCGCTTGACGTTGCTGCCGTGCTGCGGCAGGTGGAAGCGCCCGGCGCGGGTGCCGTCAATGCCTTCGTGGGCACGGTGCGCAACCAGGCCGGTGGCCGGCCGGTGCGGCGCCTGCACTACGAAGCCTACATGCCGATGGCGCTCCGGCAACTGGAGCACGTTGTGGCCGAAACCCGTCGCCGCTGGCCGATGCTGCAAGCCGTGGCGGTGGCGCATCGGGTGGGGACGCTGGTCATCGGCGACGTGGCCGTGGTGGTGGCCGTCAGCACCCCGCACCGCGCCGAATCGTTCGCGGCCTGTCAGTTTCTGATCGATACCCTTAAGCAGACGGTGCCGATCTGGAAACGCGAGGAATACGAGGACGGCACCGAGTGGGTAGCCGCGCACCCGTAAAATGCCTGACGTTCAGATTTATCCGGTTATGCGATGGCCGTCAGCGTCTAGTTCCTGCTCGGCAGCGGCGCGCTCTTCGGGCGTGTTCACGTTGCGTAACTCGGCAGGGTCGGGCGCGGTCAGTACTTCGACGTCGGTGTTGATCAGCACTTTGCGCGGGCAGGAGTAACCCAGGCTCAGGAACCGCAGCAACTCGCCATAAGCGGCAGGTTCCCAGATGGTCAGCAGTGGTTCAGGGAAAGTGGTGGCCGGGTTCCGGAACGTCGTGGCGACGCGCGCCGGCTGCCGGCCCGCCACGAGGGCGGCTACGGTGGCGGGCGTCAGAAAAGGCAGGTCGCAGGCGACGGCGAGCCAGGCGGTGTTGGGGTCGTGCCGGAAGGCGGTGAGCAGGCCGCTCATCGGACCGAGGCCGAGGAACTGATCGGGCAGCGCCGTCAGGCCGAGCGGTAAATCAGCGGCTTGGTCGGGGCGGCAGGAAACGAGTACATCGTCGCAAAACGTCGTCAGGAGTGCCGCCACGCGGGCGCGCTGCTCCGTTCGCCCGCCGTAGCGGAGGCGGCTCTTGTCGGTCTGCATTCGCTGGCTTTGGCCTCCAGCCAGCACCAGTCCCCGGAGCGGCGGGCGGGCGGTGGTCCACCAGTCGTTCAGCCACGCCGCGATGGCTGGGCGGTTGGCCAGTGGTAGCACGGGTACGCCCGGCGGCAGGTGTGGGGCCAGATAAGCAGGTATTTCCGTCTGGCTCTCGGTCACCAGCACCAGTTTCACCTCGGTCAGGCGGTCGAGCTTGCGGTCGAGCGGCTTGCGGGGGTCGATGATCACCACCTGCTGCCGTGCCCGGAAGTGGTTGCCGTTCACCAGCACCAGGCTTTGCCCGGCGAGCCACTGCCGCTGGGCAAACGCATCGGCCGGGCGGCGCAGGTCGAGGCGGCGAAAGCTGATTTTGTCGGTGAGCGCGGCCGAAGCACCGGCCTGGAGCCAGGCATCGGCGCCGCCAGTGCCGCCCGCAGCGGCATCATCGCCGGCGGGGTGGTCGGCATCGACGTAGGCCACGCGCAGAGCGGGCGGCAGCAACGCCAGCAGGTCGGCTACAAGCTGGCCGATGACGGCGCAGGGGGCTCCCAGCACGGCCAGTTCGTGGCGACCGAACTCGCCCAGCGCCGGGCGGGCCAGCGCGGTGTGTTGGCGGTGGGGGAGAGGTGGTAGGGCGTCAGTCGGCATAGTGATAGTCGCTTTTGCCGCCAGTCTTTTCCAGCAGCCGGATTTCTTCGATCACGATCTCGTGTGAAAGGGCCTTGCACATATCATACACCGTCAGGGCCGCCACTGAGGCGCCGGTCAGGGCCTCCATCTCGACGCCGGTCCGCCCTGTGACGCGCGCCGTGCAGTGGATGACGAGGTGGGCGGGCGCCTCCACGGTCACCGCCACCTGGCAATCGTCCAGCCCCAGCGGGTGGCAGAGCGGAATCAGATCAGCGGTTTTCTTAGCGCCCATAATGCCCGCCAGGATGGCCGTCTGGAAGACTGGGCCTTTGCGGCTGGGCAAATCGCCGGCCTGCACCAGCGCCAGGATGTCGGCCCCGAGCCGGACGCGGGCGCGGGCCACGGCCACGCGCTGGGTGGCGGGTTTGTCGCCGACGTTTACCATCGTCGGTTGGCCGGCAGCTGAAATGTGCGTGAGGGGGGGAGGCATTAGGGTTGGGGGTTATTAGGGTTTAGGGTTTGGGGTTTAGGGTTTGAGCGTACGCTGGAAAGCCTAAACCCTGTCTTTCTAAACCCTTACCTGCTAAACCCTGTCAACAGCTGTGCAAAGGTCGTTGGGCGCCCCGACCTTTGGCCCGTGGTCTGGCCACGTTCCCCCGGCCTCTTCTCTCTTCTTCGATGTTTTCCGTTGCTGAAGCCACCGCCCGCGTCCTGGCCACCGCCGCGCCGTTGCCTGCTGAACAGGTGCCGCTGACCGAAGCCGCCGGGCGCATTTTGCGCGCTGACCTGACGGCCGACCGCGATTTTCCTCCCTTCGCGCGCGTCACGATGGACGGGATTGCCCTCGCCCACGCGGCCTTTGCGGTTGGGCTGCGCACCTTTCCGCTTGAAGCTACGCAATTCGCCGGCGAGGCGCCGCACTCACTTCGCGACCCCCAGGCAGCCGTGGAAATAATGACCGGCGCGGTGTTGCCGCCCGGCACGGATACCGTGGTGCGTTATGAGGACCTGACGATCCGCAGCCCCACCGCCGGATCCCGCATCGCCACCCTGAACCCCGGCCTGGTGCTGACGTGCGGGCAGGCCGTGCATCGGCAGGGCGCTGACCGCCAGGCGGGCGACGTGCTGCTACCCATCGGCACCCGACTCAGCCCCGCTGCGCTGGCCGTTGCCGCTACCATTGGCTCGGCCAGCGTATCCGTCACGCGCCGCGCCCGCGTGGCCGTGGTGGGCACCGGCGACGAGGCGATTCCATTCACGGAGAACCCATTGCCGCACCAGATTCGCCGTTCCAACGGGTTAATGCTGCAAGCCTTGGTGCAGCAGGCGGGCGCTACGGCTGATGTATTTCACCTGCCCGACGACGCCGATCAGCTCCGCCAAGCCCTGCCGGCGCTGCTGAAGGGCTACGACGTCGTGGTACTGAGTGGCGGCGTCTCGAAAGGCCGGGCCGACCTCCTGCCTACTGTTTTGCGCGAAGCCGGCGCCGAGGAAATTTTCCACGAGGTGGCCCAGCGGCCCGGCAAGCCGCTTTGGTTTGGCCAGTATCCGGGCGGGGCCGTGGTATTTGGGTTGCCGGGTAATCCGGTTTCTTCGTTCGTGAGCGCCGTGCGCTACGTGCGGCCGTGGCTGCGGGCGGCCTCGGGCCAGGCGCCAGCGCCGTCTGAAGGAGCCGTTCTGACCGAAGCCGTCACATTTGCGCCCCCGCTGACCTATTTCCTGCCCGTGCGTCTGGTTTCCGGCCCCAACGGGCAGCTGCTGGCTACCCCGCAGCGCGACGGCGGCTCCGGCGATCTGGCCCTGCTCCTGACGGCCGATGGCTTTCTGGAATTACCTGCCGCCCGCAGCGCTTTCGCGCCGGGCGCAGTGCTGCCGCTGCTGCGCGGTTAACCCCCATTCAGCAAGCACCCAGTTGAAGCCGATGGGCAGTTCGAACCCCGGCACCCCACCGGCGGCCAGCGTTTGCCAAAAGCACGGGTCCTTTCTGAAAAAGGACCCGTGCTTTTACCCAAAAGCCCGGGTCCTTTTCTGAAAAGGCCCCGGGCTTTTTCTGCAACCGCCCGAAACGCGCAAGGGTCCCGCCCTGCGTCTCCCTTTTGGGAACGCGGGCCAAGACCCTTTTCAACCAGCGTGCGAACCGCCGCGCTGCGCAGTAGGTGGGCGGCTACCGCCCCTGATAGAAGGCCAGAATGCCGTCGATGACGCGTTGCTGCTGCTGCTCGCTCAGTTCATAATAAAGCGGCAGGCGAAGCAGTGAGTTGGTGTAATGGTCGGCCCAGGGCAGCGCGCGGCCGTCGTGGTGCTCGTGGTAAAACGGGCTGGTATGGAGCGAAAGGTAGTGAAAAACGGGGTTGATCTGCTGCTGTTTCAGGTTGTGGATCAGGTCGGTACGCTCTTTCAGGCTATTAGTCACTAGGTAGAACATATGCCCATTGTTGGTGGCAAAGTCGGGTACCTGCGGCAGGCCTACGCCGTGCGAGGCCGTCAGAGGCGCCAGCCCGTCCTGGTAACGTTGCCAGATGGCGCGGCGGCGATCCTGAATGCGTTGCAGGTTTTCGAGCTGCGCCCACAGAAAGGCGGCGATGATGTCGGACGGCAGAAACGACGAACCCACATCCACCCAGCCATATTTATCGACCTCGCCTCGGAAGAACGACGAGCGGTTGGTGCCTTTCTCGCGGATGATCTCGGCGCGGTGGGCATACTGCAGATCGTTGATGGCCAGTAAACCGCCTTCGCCGGAAATGATATTCTTTGTTTCGTGGAAGGAAAAGGCGGCCAGGGCGCCGAGCGTCCCCAAGGGGCGGCCTTTGTAATAGGAGTCGATACCTGGGGCCGTATCCTCGATGACCACCAGCCCGTGCTTGGTGGCGACGGCCAGAATCTCGTCCATCGCGCAGGCAATGCCAGCGTAGTGTACCGGCACGATGGCTTTGGTACGTGGCGTGATGAGCGCCTCCAGTCCGGTTGGGTCGATGTTGGGATTGAGGGCCGTGGAATCGGCGAAGATAATTTTGGCGCCGCGCAGCACAAAGGCGTTGGGCGTAGAGACGAACGTGTAGGACGGCACGATCACCTCGTCGCCAGGCTGTAGGTTCAGCAGCAGTGCGCTCATTTCGAGCGCATCGGTGCAGGACGTAGTCAGCAGAGCCTTGCGAATACCAAATTTTTCCTCAAAAAACTGGTGGCATCGTTTCGTGAACATGCCATCACCGGAGATTTGTCCGGAACGGACGGCCTCTTCGATGTAGCGCGTCTCATTGCCGGAAAAGTAAGGTTTGTTAAAGGGAATGTTCGTAACTAAGCCGTCGGTAAGGAATGGTACAGCGGATTGAAAAGTTGATGCAGGCATCAGCAGGAAACCCCAGAAGGTAAAAAGCAGGTGCTTTGGCGCACCCAGGAGGTAGTAGCCTACATCAGGCGCAGCCCGCTCAACAGACCCGGCACGACGCCCAGCAGTATTGTCAGGGCCGTGATCAGCAGTAAGGTAGCAGTTTCGGGGGGAGTTACGGCCACAGGGGGCAGCATCGTATCCGGTTCGTCGATGTACATCGCGATGATGACCCGGAAGTAGTAATACAGCCCCACCGCCGACATCAGCACGGCCAGCACCACCAAGCCTACGTAGCCCTGCTCGATGGCCGCCGTGAACAGAAAAAACTTGCCGAAAAAACCACCGGTTAGTGGAATGCCCGCCAGGGAGAGCATCGCTACGGTCATCGTGAAGGCAAGGACAGGGTTAGTACGGCTCAGGCCCCGGAAGGCTTGGTAATCCTCGCGGCCGTCGCGCGCATCGCTGACGAGCTTCAGTACTCCGAATGCCGCTACCGTGGAAATGCTGTACGCCAGCGAATAAAACAGCAGCGCGCGCGGTGAGCGCTCGGTGCTGAACGCTACCAGGGCAATCAGCAGATAACCGGCGTGGGAAATGCTGGAATAAGCCAGCATCCGCTTAGCAGAAGTCTGGGCGACGGCGCCGAGGTTGCCAATCAGCAGCGTCAAGACGCTCAATCCCAGCACGGTAGGTAGCCACTGTGCGTAAGCACCGGCAAAAGCCGCGTGGAGGAGTTTGTAGAAAGCCGCAAAACCGGCCGTCTTCACCACGGTGCTCATAAAGGCGGTGAAGAAAGTGGGGGTGCCTTCGTACACGTCGGGCGTCCAGAAGTGAAAGGGCGCCGCCGACACCTTGAATGCCAGCCCGGCCAACACCAGCAGCAGGCCCAGAATCAGTAATGGGGCGGGCAGCCCGGCGCCAGCGGTCAGGGTCTGCGCAGCAATTTCGCTGAGGTTGAACGTGCGGGTGGCGCCGTAAAGCAAGGCCATCCCGAAAAGCATAATGCCCGTGGCGAAGGCGCCCATCAGGAAGTATTTCAGCGCCGCCTCGTTGCCGCGCAGGCTTTTCTTCTCTGATCCAGCCAACACGTACAGCGGTATGCTCAGCACTTCGATCCCCAGAAAAAGCATCACCAGGTTCTCGTAGCTCACCAGCATCACGGCACCTACTAATGCAAAGAGCATCAGCGAGTAGTATTCGGCCAGGTTGGCATCCTGCCGTTGCACATAGGACGCCGAGAAGGGCAGCAGCAACGCCGTGGACAGTACGCAGATGGCCGCAAAGCCCACCGCGTAATTATCTACCCGCAGCATTCGGTTGAAGTATTCCTGGCCGTGGTTCCAGTCGAGCAGGTTTAGCCCCAACACCGCCAGCAGCACCACAATGGCAAGCGGCAGCAACAGTTCCTTCCGGCGGATGAAGCCGAGAAAGAGGTTGACGATGCCGTAAAAAGAAAGCAGATAAATGGCGTTCATAAGACCGCTGAAAAGGCTGAGGTCGCTGAGACCGCTGAAGCTGAATGAACCGCTGAAAAACTGAGGCCGCTGAGATGCTTGAGGTAAGAGGAGAAAGCGGAATCGCTCAATCACTCAATCGCTCAATCGAAAATTACTTCCCTGCTTCGGCCAGCAGGCGCACCACGGCGGGTTGGGCGACGTCGATAAAGGATTTCGGGTAGAGGCCGATCCAGAAAATGAAGATTACCAGCGGCACCAGTACGGCCAGTTCGGTGGCCGAAGCGTCGGCCAGCGCGGCCGTGCTTGGCGTGGTTTCGCCAAGCAGCACGCGCTGGTACATCCGAAGCAGATACACAGCGCCGAAAATGATGGTGGTACCGGCTATGGCGCCCAGCCACGGGTTATAAGTGAAAAGGCTTTGCAGCAGCAGAAACTCGCCGACGAATCCGCTGGTGAGTGGTAGCGCCACCGAAGCCATTACGATCACCAGGAAAAGCGCCGCGAAGACGGGCGCCGTGCGGGCCACCCCGCCCAACGCGGCAATCTGGCGGGTGCCCGTGCGGCGGCTGATGAAGTCGGCTCCGAAGAACAGGCCCACCACGCTCACGCCGTGAGCGAGCATCTGCACTACGCCGCCCGTAAGGCCCGCCAGGGTGCCCGTGAACAGCCCGGCGGCAATCAGACCTACGTGCGAAAGGGACGAATAAGCAAACAACGTTTTGAGGTCGCGCTGCCGGATCGCAATGATGGCGCCGTACACGATGCCGATCACGCCCAGTACGATGGCCGTGCGGCCCCATTCGGCTACACCCGCTGGCACCACGGGCAAAAGCCAGCGCAGCACCCCGTAGAGGCCCATTTTCAGCATAATACCGGCCAGCAGCATCGTGGCTGCTGTGGGCGACTCCGTGTAAGTGTCCGGCTGCCAGGTGTGGAATGGAAACACGGGCATCTTGATGGCAAAAGCCAGAAAGATGGCCCAGAACAAGACGCTCTGGATGCCTACCGGCAGGGTGCGGCCCACGGCGTAGAGCGCCGTCACGTCCGCTGAACGGGCGCCTTCCGGCTGGGCAAAGTACAGGAAGATGAACGCCGCCAGCATAAAGAGCGAGCCGAATACCGTGTACAGGAAGAACTTGAACGTGACAGCGGCCCGGCGCTCGCCGCCCCAGATACCGGCGATGAAATAGATCGGAATCAGCGCCACTTCCCAGAAGAAGTAGAACAGAAAGGCGTCGAGGGAGGTGAAAACACCGATCAGGCCGGTCTGCATCAGCAGCATCAGGGCGTAAAAGCCGCGCGCGTTGCGTACCTCGTGCGGCCACGCGGCCAGCACGATGAGGGGGAGCAGGGCGGCCGTCAGCTCGACGAGCAGCAGCGAGATGCCGTCGTATCCGACGTGGAACGAAGCCCCGACTTCGGGAATCCACGGCACCGATACCGCGAACTGGGTGCCGCCGGCCGCATCAAAGTGCAGCGCCAGCGCTACTACAGCTCCCAGCTCGACCAGAGCGGCGCCAAACGCCGCGCGCTTGGCAAGTGCCGAACCCAGACCGAAGGTGATCGCCGCCGCCAGGGCGGGCCAGAGCAGAATAAAAAGAGTCAGCATCAAATTACTGAGTGACTGAGTGACTGAGCGACTGAGTGATTAGGCGGGCTACGGCAGTTTAGCAATAGTCGCTCAGTCACTCAGTCACTCAGTCCACTCAGTTCATTTTAGGCCACGTAAAATTTCATTGCCAGCATCACTACCAGCCCCACTACCATCAGCAGCACGTAGGTGCCGACGGAGCCGTTCTGGGCGAGCCGCAGGCCTTGGCCGAAGCCGATCACGCCCTCGCCCAGTTGGTCGGTGAGGGGGTTGATCAGGCGCTGCTCGATCCAGTTGTAAAGGCCGCGCGAACCGGCCATCAGCGGGCGGACGATAAAGGCATCATAGATTTCGTCGAGGTAGAACTTGCGGCGCACCAGTTGGTGCAGCGCGTTCACGGGGGCGTTGTCGGCAGGCGGGCGGTGGGCCTGACTCAGGTACCGCACGTAGGCGGTGCCCAGGCCCAACAGGGCTACGGCCGTGGAGACGGCCATCAGCAGCAGTTCCGTGCCGTGCGAGAGTTCGGCGCCCTCCTCGGTTTTGTTGGTGGCGTATTGCAGTACCGGCGCCAGCCAGGTGGCCAGTACGCCGCCCTTGCCGCCCAGCGCCGCCGGAATGCCCAGCGCGCCGCCGACCGTGGCCAGCGCGGCCAATACCATCAGCGGGACGGTCATTGTCAGGGGCGATTCGTGCAGGTGCTGCTTTTGGGCTGGCGTGCCCCGGAAATCACCGAAAAACACCAGAAACAACAGCCGGAACATATAAAACGAAGTCATCAGCGAAACCAGCAGACCGAGGCCCCACAGCACTTTCGAGTGTTCAAAGACGTGAGCCAGCAGTTCGTCTTTCGAGAAAAAGCCGGCGAAGGGCGGAAGGCCCGAAATGGCAATGGTGCCGATCAGGAACGTGACGAACGTAATGGGCAGCGCCTGGCGCAGGCCGCCCATCCGGCGGATATCCTGCTCGTTCGAATAGGCGTGAATCACGGAGCCGGCGCCCAGAAAGAGCAGTGCTTTGAAAAAGGCGTGCGTCAGGACGTGAAAGAGTGCCGATGAGAAGCCCATCACGCCCAGCCCCAGAAACATCAGCCCCAACTGCGAAACCGTGGAATAGGCCAGTACTTTCTTGATATCGGTCTGCGCCAGACCGATGAATGCGCCGATGAGCGCCGTGGCGATACCCACCCAGGCCACGACTTCCAGCGCCACTGGCGCCAGTGCGTAGAGCGCCGAAGCCCGGATGACCATATAAATGCCCGCCGTAACCATCGTGGCGGCGTGAATCAGGGCCGACACGGGCGTCGGGCCGGCCATTGCGTCGGGTAGCCACGTGAGCAGCGGCAACTGGGCCGATTTCCCCATTGCGCCCACGAATAACAGCAGGCAGATCAGGATGACGGCCGGCGAGTTGATGGCGCTCATCGTGGCCACCTGTTCAATAAGTTCAGTGAACGTGACCGTACCAAAGGTCTGGAAAATCAGGAAGATGCCGAGCAGAAAGCCCAGGTCGCCGATGCGGTTGATGATGAAGGCCTTCTTGGCAGCGTCGTTGTAAGCCTGATTTTTATTCCAGAAGCCGATGAGTAGGTAAGAGCATAGCCCGACGCCTTCCCAGCCCACGAACATCACCACGAAATTGGCGCCCATCACGAGCAGCAGCATTGCGAAGATGAACAGGTTGAGGTAGGCCATAAAGCGGCCAAAGTGCGGGTCGTCGTGCATATAACCCACCGAGTAGAGGTGGATCAGCGAGCCGACGCCCGTGACCAGCAGCATCATCGTCAGCGAAAGCTGGTCGAGCTGGTAAGCGAACGGGATGCGCAGCACCCCTACACTTATCCAGTTGAACAGCTCGGTGACCTGCGGGGCGCCGCCCGCTGGAAAGCCTAGCCACAGCGCTATCGTCAGGCCGAACGATGTGGCCACCGTAGCGCAGCCCAGCAGCCCAGCGACATTTTTCGGCAGCACCCGCTGGCCCAGGCCGTTCAATAAAAAGCCCAGAAAGGGCAGCAAAGGGATCAGTAGAAGCATTCAGGTTCTTGGTTTGCGGCTTTTGGTTCGTAAGTTTTTAGCGGAGCCAGAAACCGGAAACCAAAAGCCAAAAACTACCACTTCAAACGGCTTAACAGGTTAATATCCGTGGACTGTTGGTTGCGGTAGATCATTACGATGATGCCTAGGCCTACGGAAACCTCCGCAGCGGCCACGGCCATAATGAAAAACACGAAAACCTGACCGTTAGGGTCGGCGCGGTAGGCCGAAAATGCCGTCAGTAGAATGTTGACAGCGTTGAGCATCAGCTCCACGCACATAAACACGATCAGGGCGTTGCGCCGCGTCAGCACTCCGGTGACGCCGATGGCGAACAGCGCGGCGCTGAAATACAGATAATATGCTAGCGGAATAGTTCGGATGACTTCCGGAAGTTCTTGCATCGGGTGCAGAATGGGGCGGAAAAAGCGTTGGCCTGAGGGGGACAGGCGGCAAACAGCGAAGCAGCCCGGAATCCGAGCCGGGGCAAAGGTAAGCGGCGGGCGTTGGAGGGTACCTACCTACTGGAGTGGCGCTATCGGCGTACCGCGCGGTTTGGCGAGAGCCAGGATTTGCTTTCGGTAGAAAAAAGTACTCGTAAGCCGTTCGGCGAGGGCTTTATTACGCGGCGAGATGCAGGGTGCACAAAATGTTTTGCTGATTTGGCATTTTTTTGAGAGCAATCGTTTTTCTGTGAGGACACGAAACGTGTATTAGGGTGGCTTCTAGTACCATTTGCTGAATTCCGCCCTAGCTTTGCGGTACTTTTTGCTTCCTTTCGGCATCTCTGGCTATTCAGGTTTTCTGGCGTTCATCCCATTTTTTGTTTTTTTATGAATAAAACTTGTACCCGGTTTTTACTCGTCCTTTCTTTGTTGTTTCTCTGGCAGTCTGCCGGAGCGATCACGCGCTACACCTTTGTCGGAGGAGGCGTGACGGGCAACTGGAACGTGGCTAATACCTGGACTACCGACCCCACGGGGGCTTCGCTGGTCAACCCCGGAGTGCCGGCGGCGAGCGACGTACTCAATATTCTGAGCGGTTTCACCGTTACGCTATCCGCCAACACACCGGCAGCGGCCACTCAGGTGATCAATATCGCCTCCGGCGGAACGCTCGACCTGGTGACCTTCGACATCACCAGCACGGTCAGCACCCTGAGTGGGCAAGGCGCGCTGCGGATTAAGCGCAATTATTTCCCCACCATTACGACCAACAACTTCACCGCTGCGGGTGGTGGTACGGTGGTGTATTACGATTTTGGTGTTTCGCCAGCGGCAATGCCGAATATCGCGACTTACAATAATTTGCGGCTGGAAAACACCACGACCAATGCGCTGGTGTACGTGTTCGGACAGAACACCACGGTGAACGGCACGTTTGCGGTATCGCAGCAGGATGTGGCCGGTAGCCTGCGGGCGCAACTGGGGGCCAATGCCGCCGCCGGGCGGACGTTCAACTTCGTCGGAAACGTAACGACTTCTGACGGTGCTGGTATCAGTAATGGTACGACCACGTCGCGCAACGCGGTTACGTTTCAACGGAGCGTGACCTCGCGCGGGCTAGGGATCGACCTGGCGAACAACGTGCAGTACAATGCTACGAACAACGTCCAATCGTCGAATGTGACGTTTTCCGGCACCACGCCCGCCACACTGGCCTGCAACGCGCCGGTCGAGTTTGCCACGATGACCGTGAGTAAGGGCGCCGCGCAGGAAGTGCTGTTGAGCGTGACCAGTACGGCCGTCGCCAACTTCAAACTGATGGACACAGGTACGCTGCTGACGCTCCAGAACGGTACCCTGCGGCTGGGCAGCAATATCCAACTCAACCGGCTGCGTGATGATGCTGATAACTGGGACCTCGGGACCCCGACGCTCTCACCGCAGCTTTGGGTCGACGGCGCGGAAATCGATATCAGCAACTGTAAGGCGCTGGTGGTGTACGGCACCTTCAAGATGACTGCCGGCGATTTCAAGTGCCAGGGGCCCGGCGTCCGGGGTACCGTCGTGCGCGAAGACGGCGCTTACGTGATTAGTGGCGGCACGTTCACGACGGAGCAGTTCCGTACCTCCAATACATCTTCCACGCACCGTGGCTCGTTCACGATGACCGGGGGGACGTTGAATGCCATCGGCACGGGCAGCGCCGCGCAGGAAACGAATTACGCCCGCTTCTCGCTCGGCTACCCGGACCAGACCTTCGTGATGAGCGGTGGCACTATCAACGTGGGGCGTACGATAGGAGTCGGCTCGATTCATCTGGGAATGAAAGCCGGCAACTATACCGTGACCGGTGGCACCTGGAACGCCTTGCTGACGGGGCCGGATGCTAATTTCATTATCAGCTCTACGGTTCCGTTCTGGAATCTTAATATCGTCCGGACAGCCGTCGCCACTACCACTAAAGCGACGTTGGCGGGCATCGGCGCGGTATTGGGGACCCAAACGGCTGCGCAGCCGCTGGTGGTTTCGAATCGGCTTGGTTTTACCGGCACGTTTGCGCCTACTCTGGACGCGAACGGCCAGGATGTGCGTCTGGCCGGGGACATCGACGTGCCCAGTGGCGCTACGTTCACGCCTGGCGCCGGCACAACCTTGTTTTTTGGCAGCAACTCGCAGACGTTCACGGCTAACGGCACAGTAAATAATTTTACCCAACTCACCGTTAACAAAACCGGTAACTCAGTAAAATTGGCGGGCGTAAGCTCCTTACAGGTAGCCGCCGCCGGAACGCTCTACCTGCAGCAGGGCGTGCTGGATGACAATGGCCGTGACCTGCTGGTGGCCGGTACTATCCGCAACGAAGCTACCCATACCAGTAGCGGGGGCGTCGGTTCAATCAAACTCAATGGCACCGGCAACCAGGTGCTGACTGGCAACGGCCTAGGGGTGTTTGGTAATCTGACGATTCTTTCGACTGCTGGCGTGGGTACGGTGGCGGCCGTACTGCAATCCAACGAGGACATTGCCGGTATTCTGACGTTGCAAAGCCAGCACGTGCTGGACCTGGCGACGTTCCGGCTGCACGTCACGAATACTTCGCCGACGGCTATCGTGGCGGGAGCGGGTGGGTTTTCGGCCCAACGAATGCTGCGTACGGCGGGTAACCAGTCGGACGGTGGGCTGCGCAAAACCTGGGGTACGGTGTCGGCTTTCACATTTCCGGTAGGTACTGTCGGCCGATATGCCCCCGCCACCATCACCTTGACGGCCGCGCCTGCCTTCTACGGTAAGATTACGGTGGTGCCCGTACCGACGCGCCACCCGATTGCGCAGGGCAGCAACAATGCGTTGACCTATTGGTGGAAAACCCGGGCCATCGACTTCGTCAACCTGCCAGCGAACTCGGTTACGCATCGCTACACGTATAATGCTGCCGATGTGGTAGGTACCGAATCGGCTTACGTGCCCGGTCGTTACCAGCCGGTAAGCTGGGTGATGGGGCCAGGCGCTGACGTAAACACGGTAGCGAAGACCATCGACTTCCCGCTCACGCAAAGCTTTGGTGAATTTTCGGCGGGTCAACCGAGCGCGTTTGCGACGGTAATCGCTTTCTATTCCATCCGTGACGGGGTCTGGACGAACACCACCCCTGGTCAGACGCCCTGGTCCATCATCGGCTTCGGCGGCGCCGAAACCAATCTGACACCTACGTCCCAGAATCCGGTACTGATCGGCGATGGCCTGACGAACAACCACACCGTGACCGTAACGGCTAATACGGCCCGCTCCGGCGCCTTGCAGATTGCCAACGGGTCGGTTCTGGACGTAGGCATTACGACGGGCCACGACTTTGGCGCGCTGCCGGATGCCGTGATCGGCGGTAGTGGTCGCCTTCGGATTGCCTCGGCCACGCCTACGGCCCAGTTCCCGGGCGGCGACTTTGGCGAGTTCATTGGAGCCAGCGGCGGCGAGGTGGAATATTATTCTGTCGGTGCCACCGACTTTACGGTGCCGCTCACTTCGGCGAGCGGAGGGCAGTTGCCGAATTACTACGTGCTGGTGGCGAATCCCGGGGCGGGCCGTACGATCACTTTGCCGAACCGTGCCCTGCGAATGTATTCGGAGCTGCGCGTCGGCGACCGTGCCGGCTTCACCGGGCAGGCGCTGATCAGCGCTACGGCACTCGGCAACCTGACCGTGGACTCGAACCTGGTGGTGTTGCGCGGTACGCTGCGGCTGCCGGCCGCTACTGTGCGCGCCCTGACGGTGGGCCGCGACGTGACCATCGGCACCGGTGCCGCAATCGACGTGGCCGCTAGCGGTGCTGCCGTGCAGCATACGCTGACCGTGAGCCGCTCGGTGACCAATAACGGCACCCTGCGCCTCGACAACGGCGGCAGCCGGGTGGCGACACTGACCTTCACCAGTGCCCGCAATGCACTGTTTACGGGCACCACGCCTGGCGCACTTACGGTGCTGAACCGGCTGCTGGTGGACAAAGGCACTTCTCAGACGCCCGTGCTGCGCTTAGATGTGTTGGGTACGCTGACTACGCCCGCCAGTGGCTGGTTGCGGTTGATGAACGGGACGCTGCGCTACGCCAAAGGCAGCGCGCTGAGCGTGTCGAATAAAGCCTGGACGATTGCGGAAACGGCGGCCCTATCAGTGGATAATGCCTCTGCCAGCGTAAATATCGCCACTGCGGCTACCGACACGACGGACCTGAGCCTGATCGGCCGGCTCGAGTTGCTGCAGGGCGCCGTGAATATTGGCGATCTGACGGCCACATTTAACAATGATATTGCTTATAGCTCGGCAGGTCAGCCTACCGTGAGCGTGGTGAATGGTACCTTGACCGTGAATGGGCAGGTGCGACGCGGCTTGTCGAGTACGGTGGGCGACCTGAACTGGAGCCAGTCTGGCGGCACGGTGGTGCTGCGCGGGCGTAACGCCACCGTCGGTGGTAACGAAGAGCGCGCGATTCTGGAAGTGGCGAATCCGTTCTCCTCCTTCTCAATGTCGGGCGGCACGTTGCAGATTGAGCGCACGAATGGGGTCGCTGGCGTATCGCAGGTTGCGGACCTTTACCTGCGCCCAGCGTTGGGTACAGGCATCACGGGCGGCACCATCATACTGGGCGGCACTACGGGCGGCACCCAGCAAATTGATGTGGACGTGACGATGCCGGTCAATAACCTGACCGTTACGGGCGCTACCGGTAACGCCTGCTCCGCACGTATCCTCTACAACGCCTTGTACGTGATGGGCGATCTGACCATCGACAACTCGTTCGCCTTTTTTAACGCCAACGGGCTGGATGTTACCCTGGAGGGGAGCCTGATCAACCGCAACACGACCGCCACGGCTGGTGTGGCAGTGGGGGGCTACCGGCCGGGCGTCGCGACGCAAACCACCACCTTCGCCTCGCGGCCGGGGCGGGTGATTCAGGGCCTGACCGCCAGCCTGACCAACTTCGGCAACGTGGTGGTAGCGCCTCCGCTCAACAGCACGACCCTGACGCTGGGGCTGAACGCAATGTCGGGTATTGCCACGGCGGTGCGCGTCAATGGGCAGCTCACGCTCGAAAACGGCACCCTGGCCGACAATGGCAACCTGATTTCGGTGGTGGGTACTATCAGCAATTCAGCTGCCCATACCAGTGCTGCTGGCGGGGCGATTGCGCTGGTGAGTGCTACGCCGCAAACGCTGACTGGCTCCGGGCTGGGTAAATTCGGCAACCTCTCGCTTAATGCGACCGGCGGCGGTATCCTGGCGGCACCCCAAGAAATCACTGGGACGCTGGCGTTCAATACTGGTGTTAACACCTTACTCAATATCGGCTCATATTTGCTTCGACTTACCAATACGGCCGCCAACTCCATAACGGGCTTCAGCTCGTCGCGCTACATCGTGCTGAACGGGGTCGTGGCCGATGACGGCGTCCGCAAGTCGTATCCGGCCCTGACGCCTACCGATTTCACTTTTCCGGTGGGCGTAGCTGGCAAATACACGCCCGCGCGCATCAACGTCACGGCCAACGGCAACGCTGCCGGCACCGTAACGATGCGCCCCGTTAACAGTAAGCACCCGGCGACTACCAGTGCGGCCGCTACAGAGCTGACCTACTATTGGATCGTAAGCCAGACGGGTTTTGCTTCGCCCACCATCACGCACGTGTACAATTATCTTCAGGCCGACGTACAGGGCACGGAAGCCTCTTACGTGGGCGGCCGTTTCGTCGGCAATCTCTGGACGACGCCGGGCGTGGTGAATGCCGGCGGCAATACGATCACGCTGACGGGGGTAAATTACCTGGCTGGTGATTACACGGCCGGCCTTGCGGCAGAATTTGGCACCGTGGACGTGTACTACAGCCGCGCGCCCGCCGGCGGCAACTGGAACGATGTGAACTCGTGGACTTTTTCGCCGACGGGTATCGGTGCGGCCGTAGCGACGGCGCCGACCAGCGCCAACCCCGTGGTGATTCTGACCGAACACACCATCTCGGCTAACGGTACCACGCGGGCATCCGCTTCGCTGGAACTGCGCGGCACCGGCAAGCTGGATCTGGGCGCCACGACTGCCAACAATTTCGGCCTGGTGACCGGCACGGGTACGCTGACGATTGGCTCAGCTGTATTCCCAGCCGGGAATTACGCCGACTTTGTGGCCCCCAACGCAGGTACCATCGAGTATACGGCGGCCGTTACCATTCCGCCGCGTACGACCTACAACAACCTGTTGCTGAGCGGTAACAATACGAAACGGTTTAATACGGTGCCTTTGACGATCAACGGGGCGCTTCAGGTGGTGGCCGGCGTTATCGCCAATTATGCTGATCAGGATATGGTACTTGTCAGTCCGACAGTGGGTGATGTGACGACGGCTGCCGGTACTACGCTCGACTTCGGCAACGGTAACATCACGGTGGGCCATAATCTGAATGCGGCGGGTACGATCACCTGCGGTACGGAGCCCGTATCCATTGCCAACGAAGTGAACGTGTCTGGCACGGGCCTGTTCCTGACTCAGGCTGGCGGCGACCTAATCGTAGGGGCCAACCTGTTGAATGCCGGCGACTTCCGCGCTGGCGCTGGTGCCGTGACGGTGGGCGGCAGCCTGACCAACAGTGGTACCTACCTCAGCAATGTGGGGGCGCTACTCATCAATAATGACTTCGATAATGCCGGGGGGACGTTTATCGCCGCCGCCAGCCCGATCACCATTACGCAGAGCTTCACCAACGGTGGCGATTTCCGGGGTAAGCGGGCCGTCATAAATATCGGTACCGATTTTACCAACTTCGGCCTGCTGACGGCTGGTCAGGCGCACGTCGTGCTGAACGGGCACTGGACGAATTTTGGTATCTTCAACCCGGACACCAGCCTGGTGCGTTTTGACCTGCCGGTGATGCGCGCCGCCGCTGGCGGGCGTACCCTTACGGGGGCTACGACTTTCTACGACGTGGAAAAAACCGGTCCTGGTGATCTGACGCTGCTCAGCGATGCTACCGTGAACCGCTTCTTTACGCTGACCAGTGGTAATGTGGTGACGGGCAGTAATCTGTTGGCTTTCACGTATACGCCCAGTCAGCCTCTGCTGAACCCCGGCGAAAACGGTTATGTGGATGGCCGCGTGAGTATGGCTTTCCCCAATACCGCCGCTACCAGCCGCCGTTATCCGGTGGGCAAAGGCAGCATCTACCGGCCGGTGGAAATCCGTCAGGAAAGCACCAGCAGTTCCCCGGTCGTGAGCGTCGAAATGTTCGAAACCCGCCCCACGGGCACCGTACTCTCGCCGCTGACGAATATCTCACGGTTCCGGTATTATCGGGTGGAACAGGTGAGTGGTACGTCGGTAAACCCGCGCGTTCAGTTGAGTTTCAACAACCAGAATCTGGTGGACGAAACAGCCAACGTACCCGGCAACCTGCGCATTGCGCAGGCCACCAGCCCGAGTGGCCCGTGGTCTAACGGAGGTGGTTCCGGGGTATTCTCGCCGGTATTCCCATCGGGGTTTGCCGTTTCGGCCCCGCTGGCTTCGTTGGGTACGCCCGGCTTCTTTTCGCTCGCATCTACCAATGCTTTCGATAACCCGCTGCCGGTAGAACTGACCGCATTCGACGCCACGCCGGCCGGAGCGACTGTCCGGACAGCCTGGCAGACGGCGTCGGAGCAGAACAGCGCCTGGTTCGTGGTAGAGCGCGCCGCGCAGGCCACGGGCAGCTTCACGGAAGTGGGGCGCCGTGCAGGCGCTGGCACATCTGCGGCCCCGCACGATTACTCGCTTACCGACTCCGCTCCGTTAGCGGGGCTGAGCTACTACCGTCTGCGGATGTTGGATCAGGACGGCACGACTACCTTCAGTCAGGTGGTGACGGTGCGGCGCGGTAGCACCCCGCTGACGCTGACGGTAGCCCCGAACCCGGTGGCGGCCTTAGCGCCCGTGCGCTTGCTCACCACGGGCATCGCTGCCCAGACGGCAGCCGTAGTTACGATCACCGACTTTGTGGGCCGCGTGGTAGCTACCCGAACCGCATTGGTAACGCCGTCCGGCGAAGTGCTGCTGCCGGTGGCGTTGCCAGCGGGCCTCTACGTAGTGCGCTGCGAAGCGGCCGGTAGTGTCTTCACGAGCCGATTGACGGTAGAGTAGGAACCCCCAAACAGGGTGAAACCAACGGGCACCGGTAGCAGGAGCAGGAGCTTCTGTTGCCGGTGCCCGTTCGTTGATAGTAAAGTGCCGCAGTAGCCTTTGCTTTTTGCCCGCCTGGCACCGAAGGTGAAGCGCCGGAAGAAGACGAATTTTGCGCCGCTGATTGCCGGAGCTGATTCATTTTTTGCCTCATTACGTCCTTGTCTTCTCCTGTTGTAGCGCCGCGCACCGTCGTCATTCTTGGTCCGGCTTGGCCCCTGCGCGGCGGTTTGGCCACTTATGACGAGCGCCTGGCCCGCGCCTTTCAGCAGGGAGGGTGGCGGGCGCGACTGGTCACGTTCAGTTTGCAGTACCCCGGCTTTCTGTTTCCGGGCCAAACGCAGTACAGCACCGAGCCCGCCCCCGAAGGGTTGGAAATTGAAGTAGCCCTTAACTCGGTGAACCCCCTAAACTGGCTTGCCGTGGGGCGGCGCCTGGCTGCTGAAAAGCCCGATCTGCTGGTGCTGCGCTATTGGTTGCCTTTTATGGGGCCAGCGCTGGGCACCGTGGCCCGGCTGGTGCGCCGCAACGCCCACACCCGCGTGGTGGCCATCACCGACAACGTGGTGCCGCACGAGGCCCGCCCCGGTGATACCCTATTCACGAAATACTTCCTCGGCGCCTGCCAGGGGTTCGTGACGATGAGCCGTGCCGTGCTGACCGACCTGCGCCGCCTGGCGCCCATCACCCCGGCGCGGTATCAGCCGCACCCGCTCTACGATTCGTTTGGCCCCTTGCAACGCCGAACCGACGCGTTGGCCGCGCTCGGCCTCGACCCCGCGTTCCGGTATGCGCTTTTCTTTGGCTTCATCCGGGCCTACAAAGGGCTGGACTTACTGCTTGAAGCCTGGGCCGATCCGCGCCTTGCTACTCTGCCCGTGAAATTGCTCATTGCCGGCGAGTTCTACGAGGATGCCACGCCGTATGAGGCGCTGATTTGGCAACACGGTCTCGAAAATCGGCTGGTGCGGCGCACGGCTTTCATCCCGGATTCGGCGGTGGCGGCATATTTCTCGGCTGCTGATCTGGTGGTGCAGCCCTACAAGCACGCTACCCAAAGTGGCGTCTCGCAGGTGGCCTATCACTTCGACAAGCCGATGCTGGTGACGGATGTCGGCGGGCTGGCCGAGTTGGTGCCCCACGGTGAAGTAGGCTACGTAACCGCCCCGACGGCTGGGGCAATTGCCGATGCGCTGGTCGATTTTTTCACCCACGAACCAGACCGCGCGGCCACCTTCACGGCAGGCGTACGGCGCGTGAAGCAGCAGTTTTCGTGGCAAAAAATGGTGGACGCGTTGACGGCCGTAGCCGCTGGCTGAAAGCGGCGGGTACGGGGTCGGACGACCCGCGTGTGGATTGCGGCGCCGGGCGGCAATTTCGCGGAATGGAAAACCTGAACCCTACGTCCGAAGCCCATCATTCTACCCGCGCCCCGGAGCCGGTGGGCCTGTATCCGCACGCGCGTCGTGTGGGCAATCTATTGTTTATGAGTGGTGTGGGCCCGCGTCAGCGCGGTGAGCAAGCCGTGCCGGGCGTCGAACTGGCTGCCGACGGCACCATCCGCAGCTACGATTTCGAGCGCCAGTGCCGGGCCGTTTTTCAGAACGTACGCTGGATTCTGGAAGAAGCCGGCGCCCGCTGGGAAGATTTGGTGGACGTAACGGTTTTTCTGACGAATATGAAAGCCGACTTTCCGCTCTACAACCGTCTCTACGCCGAGTATTTTCAAACCAACCAGCCCTGCCGGACGACGGTCGAAATCTCGTCGCTGCCCACCCCAATCGCCATCGAACTTAAGTGCATCGTAGCGATGAGCAATGATTAATTAATAATTATTAATTAATAAATATTAATTGATCATTTTTAATTAATCATTGTTAATTACAAGGCTTTGCCCATCACGTAGTCGTTTAGCCAGAAAGGTCCCAGCGGGATGTCGATGAATTCCTGGATGCGGAACCCGACGCGCTCGTAGAAGTGCAGAGCTGGGTTGGCGCGGTTTACGTTCAGTTCCAGGCGGGTACCGCCCAGGCGCCGGACGTGATTCTCGACTGCCGTCAGCAGCTTGCGGCCCAGGCCGGCGCCCTGCACGTCGGGGCGCACGTAGAGTTTGTGGAGCCGGTAAATGCTCGTGCGCGGCCCCCGCAGCGAGTACGACGCGAAGCCGACGTAGCGCCCGGCGTGGCGGGCCAGCAGTAACCGGTGGCCCTGCACCAGCATTTGCGCTTCCAGCGCGGCGGGGGAGTACATTAGGTTGAGCATATACCGAATCTGATCGTCCGGGATGATGCCCCGGTACGTTGGCCACCACGTGGCTTCTGCCAGGCGCTGAATCAGCGGCAGATCGGCCAACGTGGCCGGGCGAATGACGGTAAGAGCAATTTTGCGCACGGGGCCGCAAAGTAACGGCATCGGCAGGCGGTACTTTTGAAGCCGGGGCGGGGTATCGGGTTTTTGGTGTGAGGTATTATGGATGAATACGCCCAAGCCCCGAGCCCCAAGCCCCAACACCTAAGTAACCTCAACCCCTTCTGCCTTTTTATGCATATCGCAATCGTCGGCAATATTGGCGCCGGCAAAACCACGCTGTCCAACAAACTGGCGCAGCATTACGGCTGGGACGTATTTCTGGAAGACGTGGACCAAAACCCGTATCTGGTTGACTTCTACGCCGATATGCCGCGTTGGGCATTTCACCTCCAGGTTTATTTCCTGAACTCGCGCTTTCGCCAGACGCAACAGATTCAGCACCAGGCGCGTGGTGGCCGGGGCGTTGTGCAGGACCGCACGATCTACGAGGATGCTTTCATCTTCGCCCGGAACCTGCACCAGTCGGGGATGCTCGACGAGCGCGACCACGCCAACTACCGCGCCCTGTTCGATAGTATGATCTCGCTCGTGCAGCCGCCCGACCTGCTGCTTTACCTGAAGGCCGATCTGCCGAAACTCGTTGGCCAGATTGAGAAGCGGGGCCGGGCTTACGAAACCACGATCCGGCTCGATTACCTGCACAACCTCAACGATCATTACGAAACCTGGATCAGCGGTTATACCGAAGGTAAAGTGCTGACCGTGGACGTAAACCAGCTTGATTTTGTGGCCAATCCGGAAGACCTGGGCTTTATCATCGGTCAGATCGACCGTGACCTGTTTGGGCTGTTCTGAGAGCTACGCTTCCGTCAGCAGTTCCATAACCCAGCGTTGAGCCGGCGGCAGGGTATCGAAGAGGCCAGTGGCGATGGGATGTGCGCGGGCCGTTCTGGCAAGTTCGTGCAAGGCCATCTGACTGGGCGCGAACGACGACGATACCAGCGCCAGGCCGCGTAAGCCCAGGCCGACGAGCGATGGCAGCACCTCGTATTCGATCAGCGGTAACACATCGGACCAGTCGCCGCTGGACTGGGAGCCATCGCTCAGTACCACCGGCACGTGGTAACGCCCCACGAGCTTCACTACCTGTTGGGCACCTCTCAGGAGGTTCTCCGGCGTGCTATTGCCGAGCCAGCGGGCGGTCAACAGGCGCCCGCCGAAAGACAGCTGTAATTGGACGATGGGGACGTGTCCGTGTCCGGAAACCAGCCACCACAGGCCGGGGCCAGCGTTGGCTGCCCCGCCCGTAAGCCGTTCAACTGCTGGCGTTGGAGGGCCCGTGAAGGGCAGCCGCAGGGGCAGTACGTAGGGCAGGAAGCACGGGGAACAAGGCATCAGCGCGGGTAGTAGCCTTGTAAAGGTAAACTTTTTCCTCGTAAAACAATAAGCCTGGGGTGAAAAAGTGCAAAATCGCTAGCAACCGGGTAGGGCGCTGGCCCTGTGCGCCGCACGCCGTACCCGGTCGGGCGCGCGTTACTTTGCGGCCGATGAGAAACTGGAGGATGAGCGCCAGCCTGCTGCTGGCCCTGATTGCAGCAAAAACGTTCGCGCCGCTGCCTACTACCGCGCAGGGCGGCGTAGCGCCGTGGGGAGCGCCCCGGCCGCAGGACGCGGCGACGACGGCCCTGGCCCTGCACAAACTGGGCGTAGTGGGCAGTGTGCTGTACGTGGCCGCGCACCCGGACGACGAGAACACCCGCCTCATCGCCTGGCTCGCCAACGAGCGGCAAGTGCGCACCGGTTACCTCTCGCTCACGCGCGGCGACGGTGGCCAGAACCTGATCGGCCCGGAGCTGCGCGAAAAGCTGGGCCTGATCCGGACCCAGGAACTGTTGGCCGCCCGCCGCCTGGACGGGGGCGAGCAGTTCTTCACCCGCGCTAACGACTTCGGTTTCAGTAAGACGCCCGTCGAGGCGCTCCGCATCTGGGACCGCGACCAGGTACTCGCCGACGTGGTGCGCACCATTCGGCGGTTCCGGCCCGACGTCATCATCACCCGCTTTTCACCGGAGCCGATGAACACGCACGGGCACCACACGGCCTCGGCCCAGCTGGCTGTGGAAGCCTTCAGCGCAGCGGCCGACCCGAAGCGGTTTCCGGAGCAGCTCGTCGGCTCGGAGAAGCTGGAGGTCTGGCAGGCGAAGCGGATTTTCTGGAACACCTCGGCCTTTTTCTTCGAGAATAAAGCCGATATCGATAAGGGCGGTTTCCTGACGCTCGATGTCGGCGGCTACAATCCGCTGCTGGGCAAGTCGTACGGCGAGATTGCCGCCCTGAGCCGCTCGCAGCACCGCTCGCAGGGCTTCGGCTCGGCCGGCACGCGCGGCGAGGCGCTCGAATACTTCAAGCTGCTGGCCGGCGACCCGCTGCCGCCCGAAGCATCAAAGCCCGGCCAGGCCGATCTGCTCGTCGGCGTGGACCTGACGTGGGGCCGGGTGCCGGGCGCGGAGAAAGTGGGCAAGCTGCTGGCGGAGGTGGTCAAGCAGTTTGACCCGGCGCGGCCCGATTTATCAGTGGACGACCTGATGAAGGTGAAGACGATGCTGATGACATCGAATTATGACCGGAAAAGCCACCGAAACAGACCGTACGATGACTGGCGCTCTCGTAAACACGAGGAAATTAATGCTGCGGCGGCCCGTTGCGCGGGCGTATTCGTACAGGCTACGACCGACAATTGGGCGCTGGAGCCAAGCCAGTTCGTCACGGTGAAGCTTGAAATTGTTCGTCGAACCGCGTTGCCATTAGCGGTCCTACACCTAAAAGTGCCGGAGCTGGCTTTTGATTCTTCCTTTGAAAATGGCTTGCTTTTGAACAAGCCATTGATTGTTAAAATACGCAGACCAGCCAAGTTAGAGTTTTCTCAGCCCTACTGGCTTCGGCAAGAACCGTTGGTCGGGATGTATCGGGTGACCGATCCGAAGCAAATCGGCGCTCCCGGAAACGCGCCCGCAATAACAGTTACGGCAAGGTTCTCGCCCGTGGCCGTGACCACGCCGCCCCTTGGCTCGGGTAGGCAGACTTTTCTGGACGATGTGCCAGTTTTTACGGTCACCGTTCCCGTTCTCCACCGCCGCGTCGACCCTGCTGACGGCGAAATTTATCGCCCATTGGCCGTGGTGCCGCCCGTGGCGGTAAGCTGGCCCGATGCGGTGGCGCTTTTCGCCGACGCCGCGCCGCGCCCGCTGGTGCTTTCGGTGAAGGCCGGCGCGCAGGCCGCGCGCGGCATTGTACGGCTGGAAGTACCCGCCGGCTGGCGGGCCGAACCGGCTGAAATACCGTTCGAACTGGCTGCCCCCGGCGCCGAGCAACGCCTGGAAATTCGCCTGACGCCGCCCGCCGATGGCAGCGCCGAGCGGCTGGCGTCTGCCCGACTGCACGCCATTGCCACCCTCGCCGACGGCCGCGTGAGCGCCAACGGTCAGCAGGTCATTCACTACCCGCATATCCCCGAACAGGTGCTGTTTCCGGAAGCCACCGTCCGCCTCGTGCGCGCCGACGTGCGGCGTGGCGCCATCACCCGCGTGGGCTACGTGGTGGGCGCCGGCGACGATGTGCCCGCCGCCCTGCGCCAAATGGGCTACCTCGTGACGTTGCTCGGCGAAGGTGACCTCACGCCGTCGCTTCTCAAAACCTTCGATGCCATCGTACTGGGCATTCGGGCCTATAATACGCTGCCCTGGCTCGGTGCGCGGCAGCCTGCCCTGGTGGAGTACGCGCGCCAGGGCGGCACCGTGGTGGTGCAGTACAACACTGATCAGCCGCTGCTGACGGCCGAAATAGGGCCGTATCCGCTGACGCTTTCCCGCGACCGCGTGACCGACGAGGGCGCGGCGGTCGAATTAATAGCCGCCGCCGACCCGTTGCTGACCACGCCCAACCGCATCACCACCGCCGATTTTCAGGGATGGGTGCAGGAGCAGGGGCTCTATTACCCCGGTAAGTGGGATGCGCACTATACGCCGTTACTGGCGTCGCACGACCCTGGCGAAGCCCCGCTCAAGGGCGCGCTGCTGGTTGCCCGGGTGGGCGCCGGCACTTGGATTTATACGGGTCTGAGCTTTTTTCGCGAACTGCCCGCGGGCGTGCCCGGGGCAATGCGGTTGTTTGCAAACCTGTTGGCTGGCGGGAAATAAGGTTTGGGATTCGGAAGCGTAACCGCCTGGCCACTTGCTTCGTACCCTACCTGAATACCCCATCACGCCGCTCGGGCTGGGCCTCTTTCTCGTTTCTTTCTAATGAAATCTGCTGACCTTCAGGTTATTCATCAGAATGCTTTCTACACGTTATCCATCGACCGGAGTGTGCCGGCCACGCATATCGTTTGGCACGGCTTCATTTCATCCGCCGATTTTCGCGTGGCGTGTCAGCAGAGTTACGAACTGATGCGGGAGCATCGCTTTACGCTGGGTATTTCTGACGCGCGCCATTTACGCATCATTTCCCTGGCCGACCAGCAGTGGTTTATGGACGAGTATGTGCCCCTGGTGCGGGCCTTAGGCCTGGGGGCACTTTATTCAGCCGTGATTATGCCCCTTGACTTTTTTGGTCGTCAGTCGGTCGATTCGTTGGCCAGTACGCTCAATGCCGGCGGGGAGCTTGCTTCTGTGACCGACCCCATCGTTACGCAGTACTTCGACACGGAGGATGCCGCCCGCCTCTGGCTCCAGCAGATAGCTTCTACCCTAGCCGCTGCCGTTAATGAGCGCGAGCTGCCACCGGAAGCCCCGACGGGTGAGATATGGAGCCTGGCGGCTTAAAAACAGAACTCGCTGCCTTCGTGCGCTTGCTCTTTAAGCGACAAGCCAATCCGCTGATAAACAAGCAAAAAACGAAGGCGAAACGCGGAATGATTTCGGCTCGACTGCATTTAAACCAATAAAAAAAGCCTCCAGCGCAATGCCAGAGGCCTTTTCAGTGGTGGCGCTAGGAATCGAACCTAGATCAAGAGCTTCGGAGACTCTTATACTATCCGTTGTACGACGCCACCGGAGGGCAAGCAACCGGCTTGCGGCCACAAAAGTACGCCGCCGGGCGGCTCAGGCCAAACCCCGGCCGGTATTTCACGTTTGCCGGGGACTAACCCGCTTTTTCAACAGCCGAGGAGCGTCTGCGTCGAAGCCCGAAGTGATTCCGGGAACGGTTGAAAATGGCACGCTGGCAGCGTGCTGCGTTCCGAACTACCGGAAAAGAAAAAACCGGCGGAAGCCGCCGGTTTTTTCCCATCTCATCACATTTCCAAATCTTCGCGATGCTTACTGGCCATTGGTCAGCTAGCGGTGCGAAGTAATTTTTACAAAGGTGGCAGCGTCGCGGGGCTTGTACACAATCGTTTCCGGCCAGTGGGTGGTTTGTTTTGACGAAGGGCTGCGGAAAACGCTTAAACGGAAATCAGGGGCGTCGAAAAACTGGCTTTACGGGGCATTCAGCGGCTATGGCACCACCACGACCTGGCGCGTGACGCATTGGCGGGCCAGGCAGTCGGCGCTCAAACCGGTGCCGTCGAGGGCCAGGCGCACGGTGAACGTACCGGCCCGGCGGAAGGTATGCGTGGCGGTGTTGCCCTGACCGAGCAGGCCGTCGCGAAAGTCCCAGTTGTACCGGGCTTCGCGGCTCACGCAGGCGGGCAGGCGCTCCGGAATCAGGCGAAACGTGGCCGGTTCGCCCACGCGCACTTGGTCGGGGCCGTCGAAGGCGAGGTCGCCGTTGGCGGTGATTTCCACAACATATTCTGCTTCGCGTTGCCGCACTTCGCCCGTGGCCGCGTCCACTACGTCCAGTTGAATGCGGTAGCGTCCGGTGGCCGCGTAGCAGTACTCCAGTACGGTGCCTTCGCGGGTCTGGCCGTCGCCCATCTGCCAGCGGAAGCGAGCGGGGGCTGCGAGCGGATCTACTGATTTGGTGGCATCGAGGGTAATGCAGCGGGTGGGAGTGGTGGCACGGACTGCCGGGCAGGCGGCGAAAGAGCGGTCACTGTTTTGCACGGCCGTGCCAAGCGAGTCGGCATCCTGCGCAAACACCGGAATCGGCGCCGGGGGCGGATTCGTCGGCGGAAGCTGGGCGTAGGCGCCGGGCGCGGCCAGCAACAGCAGGGCGGTGGCCAGCTGGTGAGGGCGCGATTTAGAAGCGGTTGAGGCGCGAGAAAACATCTTTGGTGAAGGTTTGACCGATCGGGACCTGTTTTTCCTGGGTGCCGTTGCCGAGGTAAATCGTACTGTCTTCGATAGCCGTAATGCGGCTCAGATTGACGATAAACGAGCGGTGTACCCGCACGAAGCGGCTTTCGGGGAAGCGCGATTCGATGGCCTTCATCGTGGCGTACACGATATGCTTTTTCGAGTCGGTCACGACGTGGACATAATCGCCCAACGCTTCCACGTACAGCACTTCGGCGAAGGGAATCTTGACCAGTTTTGCATCGACCTTCATAAAGGTGAAGTCGGCATCCGGTGGCGGCAGGGGCGTTTGCTCGGCCGTGACGATGGCAGCGTCCATCGCATCGCGTACCTTCTGAACGGCGCGCAGAAACCGGGCGTAGGTGATGGGCTTGACCAGATAGTCGATCACATCCTGCTCGAAGGCCTCGACCGCGTAATTCGGGTTGCTGGTGATCAGCACCACGTGCGGATGTACGGACAGCGAGCGGAGCAGCTCCAGACCACTCATCAGGGGCATCTCGACGTCGAGCAGCAGCAGATCCACCTCCTGGGTGCGCAGAAATTCCGCCGCGCTGATCGCACTGTTGCAAGCGCCGACACTGGTCAGAAAAGGCGTGTTGGCAATGCAGTTTTCGATGATTTGAATAGCGAACGGGTCGTCGTCCACTACCAGGCAGCGAATCGGGGAAGGAGTTGGCACCATAGGTTCAAAAGTAGGCAAAAGTTAGAAGCTGTTGACTTCCGGCAGGAAATTACAGCGTCTGCTTCAGTGGGGTGCGGGTAGTGCCTGCTGATGCACCTGCAAGGGGGGCAGAAGCGCCAGCAGACGTTGACAAAGCTGTTCGTTATCAGTTGCTAAGGAGCCGTTCTGGGGGCTGGTTGGCGAGCGGGCTGCTGCTTCCAGTGCCGCCAGATCGGCGAACAGGCTGGGCAGGCCGAAATACCCGACCTGCCCCTTGATCTTGTGCGCCAGCGCACTGAGGGTGGGCCAGTCGGCGGCGGCGGCGGCCTGTTGCATTTCCGTCGTGAGGGCCGGTGTCTGCTGCAAAAAGGTGCCGATCAGCTGCGCGGCGAAAGCCGGCTGGTCGGGCGCCAGCTCACGCAGGGTAGTCAGGTCGATCTCGGCTTCATCCGGCGTGGCCGACGTTTTTGCGGGCGGCGCTACGGGCACGGACACATTACCTGTCGCCGGTTTGGCGGGCGTCAGGGCAGGCGCAGGAACGGGCGCCCGGAGAGCGTCGGTAGGGGCGGCGAACTGCTGGAGTTGGGCGTGCAGGTGGGCAGGGTCGAAGGGCTTGCTGAGGGTATCATTCATTCCGGCGTCGATGCCGTGCTGGCGGTCTTCGGGCAGCACCGAGGCGGTGAGGCCCAGAATCGGAATTTGGCCAGCGGGCGCGGGCAGGCGGCGAATGCGGCGCGTCGCCTCATAACCGTCCATCTCGGGCATCTGCACATCCATCAGCACCACGTCGAACGGCTGGCTGCGCACAGCTTCCAGGCCCAGGCGGCCGTTGGCAGCGAGGGTCACGTGGCAATTCCAGCGTTCCAGGGTCCGGCGGGCTACGAGTTGGTTCAGGTCGTTGTCTTCTACCACCAGCACGCGTAGGGGCGGCTCGAAGGGCGTCAAGGCCGTAGTGGGCACCCCATGCCGGGGCAGCGCGGCGGCGGCCGTTGGCGCGTAGGAGAGGGTGAATGCGAAGGTCGAACCCTGGCCTTCGCGGCTTTCCACCGTCAGTTGCCCGCCGTGCAGCTCGACCAGCGAGCGGGCAATGCTCAGGCCTAGGCCGGTGCCGCCGAACTGGCGCGTGGTAGAGGTATTGGCCTGGGAGAAATCCTCGAAAATGGTGTCGAGCTTGTCGGCGGGGATGCCGACGCCAGTATCGCGCACGGCGAAGCGGACGGCGCACCGGGGTGAGCTATCGGGGCCGGGCAGTGAATCGGCTTCCCGGCTGACGCTCAACGTCACCGAGCCGTGCGGAGTGAATTTGATGGCGTTGCCGAGCAGGTTGATCAGAATCTGGTTCAGGCGCACGGGGTCGCCCAGGACGGCTTCGGGCACGTTCGGCGCCACGTCCACCGTCAGCGTCAGGTCTTTGGCGGCGGCCTGGGCGCGGAAAAGCTGGCGAAGCTGGCGCACCAGGTCGGGTAGCCGGAAGGGCGTATGTTCGAGCGTCAGTTTACCGGCTTCGATCTTGGAGGAGTCGAGGATGTCGTTGATGATGACCATCAGATTTTGCGCGGATGCCCCAATGGCCTGGATATAGTCGGTTTGCTCGGTGGAGGGCTCGGTCTGGTTTAGCAGGTTCGTCAGGCCCACGACCGCATTCATCGGGGTCCGGATTTCGTGGCTCATATTGGCCAGAAACTGGGCTTTGGCTTTCCGCGAGGTGTCGGCCGCTTCTTTGGCGATGCGCAGCTCGGCGTTGATCTGCTCGGTGCGTTCTTTTTCCTGTTGCAACTCCTGCGTGCGTTCTGCCACGGCCCGCTCCAGGGCGCGGCGTTCGGCTTCGTGCTGACGGAAACGCCACAGGAAGTAGGCTCGGATCAGCCCGACCGTGGCCAGGATGCTGACCACGACAAACCACCACGTTTTCCAGAAGGGCGTTTCCACCTCGAAGTTCAGCCGCGCCGGCAGCGACCACGCCCCGCGCGCCGACAGGCGGGCCTGCACCTCGAAGCCATAGTGGCCCTGCTGCAATTGCCGGAAAGTGGCCTCGGTGGTGGTGGTGGGCGGGCTCCATTCCGGCGCGTTGCCGATCAGCCGGTAGCGGTATTGCAGCGCGGCGGCTTCGGCCAGGGCCACGCCCCGGTAGTTGAGCTGCACTTTATAAGTGCCGTAGGGCAGGTGCGCCAACGCCTGCGCGGGCACGAGCTGGTCGTTGATCAACTGATCGGTGATGACGGCCGCCGGTACGTAGGTTTCGGCGCGGTGCGCGGGCCGGGCCAGGCGCAGCAGCCCCTGCGAAGTGCCGAACCAGCGGACCAGCCCGGCAGGGTCGGCGGCGGCGGCGGCGGGGTTGAAAAGGCGCAGCAGGTCCGGCGAGCGGTCGTCGGGTCGGTCGAGCCGCCGGAACCGGTTCTGGTGCATCTGATAGATAGTCAGACCGTTCTGGTGGCCGATCAGCAGCGTACCATTGGTCAAAGCCAGCAGCGAATAGGCATAGTCTGACACTAGCCCCGGCGCCGTTTCCACGGTGTGCTGCACGAACGTATCGTGGTGGTACTGAAACAAGCCATCGCCCGCCGTGGCGAGCCACACATCGCCGTCAGCGGTTTCGGTAATGGCGTTGATATCGACGCCACCGGCCGTCAGGCGCACCACGCGCAGGCGCCCGCCGGGTTCGCGCAGCGTCAGGCCGGTGCCGTGGGTGCCGAACCAGGTATTGCCGTGCGAGTCGCAGAAAATTTCGTACAAAGCGTTGTGCAGCAGGCCATTGCTGGTGGAGTAGTGGCGGATGATCTGCCCTTGCCCCGAGAGCCAGTACGCGCCCTGCCCTTCCGTGCCGACCCACACGCGGCCCTGCGGATCGAGGGCTAGCGCGCTCACCGTAAGGGCATCCCCCGGCAGCCGAACCCGCCGGAAGGCGCTGTCCGGAGCTGCCCGCCACAGCCCGCGCCCTTGGGTGCCCACCCACACCACGCCGCGCGGCGTGTACAACAGACGGCGAATGGGCAAGCCCGCCGGCAGGCCCGCCACGGCCACGCTACGGAGCCCCCCGGCGGCGTCTGGGGCGGTCTGAAATAAGCCCCTGGGGGTGCCTACCAGGAGCCGCGCGCCGCTCACGCGGGCCACGGCGGTGATATTAGGCGACGGTAAGCCCGCCGCCTCGGCCCCGAACAGCGCCACCTGTCGGTCGGTCAGGCCGCGCAGGCCGTCGCCGGCGGTGCCCAGCCAGAGGGTGCCTTCGGCGTCTTCCAGTACGGTGCTGAGCGGAAAAGGTCCCAACTGCTGCGCCAGAGGGTAAGTGGTGGCGGCGCCTGGTGCCCGGCCCGCCAGCGGTAGCGCCACACTCAGTACGGTTCCGCTCTGCGAAGCCAGCCAGACCAGACGGGTGCGGGGGTTGAAGAAACCGCCCGCCAGCGGTGCTGCCAGCCGCCGCACGATGGCGGCGGGCAGCAGGGCCCGAACGGCGCCCAGGCCGGTGGCCGTCACCTCGACCACGAGCGCCGCGCCCTGATCGGTGCCCACCACCAGCGCCTGCCCGGCGGTATCGGGCAGCATCACCGTGGCGACGGTGTTGTAGAAGAGTTGGGGGCCGCGGGCGCGCAACGGCTGGTTGGTGCCCTGAATGGCCACTTCTGTCAGCCCCCCGGATGCAAATGCGACGAACAGATGCCCGTTCACTTCGGCTACGGACCGCAGCAGGCGCCGCTCGGAGGAGGGTAGGGGGAAAAACTGCGTTCGGTCGGGGGCGATATCGGGCAGAAAAAGTAACCCGCTTTGTTGCGAGGCCACCCAGACGCCCTCGCGGCCAGCGCTCATTCCCACTACCTGGGTCGTGAAGGTTTCCGGGCGCCGGACGCGCCGGAACGGCAGGCCGGTTTCGGGCAGGCACGATAGGCCACCCTGATAGTGGCCCACCCAGAGGCGCCCGCTGGCATCTTCGTAAAGGGCCGTCACGAAGTCTTCGGTCAGGCCATTGGCGCGGGAGTAGCGCTGAAACGTGGCGCCGTCGTAGCGGTACAGGCCATCGCCGGTGCCGATCCAGAGAAACCCCCGGTGGTCTTGCACACTGGCGTACACGAAGCCCTGCGGTGCCCCCGGCACGGTGGCAAACGACGCCAGCCGGAACTGCTGCGCCCGTGCCGGCAGCGGCGGGCCAAACAGGCCGCAGAATGCCAACAACCCCAGGAGGCCACGATACCAACAGCTTAGAAGTGAGGAAAAAAGTGTTTTCACGGGAGAATGGAGGCCGTACTAAAGCGGCGCGCAACGACGCGCGCCGTCAAAAAGAACCCGTCAGCGGCCAGCGATAGCAAAACGGGTTCTGCCCACTGGGCACGGGTATTTTAGTGGAATCGGATGTCGATGGTGTATTTGTAGCGCGGCTTGCCGCCCAACGGAATGGCGAAGAAGGGCAGGGCCTTGTCGTACTGGTCAGTAACGTAAAAGACGACATCGTTCGGGGAGGCGCCTTTTTTGGTGTATTGCAGGTCCAGCGACAGTCCTTTTTCGCGTGGGTCGATCAGGTGTTGCGAAGAAGTCCAGGTGTTGTCGCCGGAAAGGGTTGCGGGCTGGCCATTGCGAGCCACCGAGAAGATTTTAAGCTGACCGTCGGCGTCGGCGTCAAAATTAGATTGCTTGATGCTGACCACGTTTTGCCCAACGAAGGGGTACAGATCGACCCGCGCGCCGGGCTGAGCGGGCAGGCGGAACGCGTATTCGTACGTGAACCCGTTGCCGCCTTCCACGGCCTTGTTTTCCGTGGCCGACGTACTCAGAAAGTAGGAGTAGAGGTTGCCGTCGTCGCCGCTTAGGCCCTGGGCAATGATCTTGAAAACGTGGCCGCCGAATTCAGGCGTCAGCTCGCCGGTCAGCGGGTCGAAAGGGCCGAACGTGAGCCACTGGCCATCCAGCGCGGGGTCGTCGCCGATGGTGCGCGAGGCCAGCAGGTTGCCTTTCCGGAAGTTGCCTTTCGGATCGATAGCGCGGGCGTCGGCGGCTGAATGGGCCCCCGCGCCACCGTAGATGCTGTACTGGATTTTGGTATTCCAGGGGCCTTTCTTTTCGTCGAGCTGGCCACCGGTGTCGGCGTCGTAGATGCGCAGGTACACGGGCGTTTTCGTGCCGCTGGGTACCAAAAAGAAAAAAGTCTGGCAGTGGTCATCGTCGCCCCACGCGGCATCTCCCTGAGCACCGAAGGTGACCAGATGCGGAATATTCTCGGCGGGGTTGGGCACGGCCTGCGCCCAGCCGGCCGAGGGGGCCAGCGTCAGTGCCAGAAAGGCCAGCAGCCAGCGCTGCCCGGACCATTTGCGCTGGCGAAAACCGAAACACATCGACGGGGGCGGAGAAAAAAGAGTGAACACGGGGGAGACAGTGATGAGAAGGGTATGCGGGTAAAGCTAGGACGGCGCGCCGAAAGCCGTCGCCGTTTTTCGGCCAACCCTAGGTTTATGTAGGCAGACGGCGGGATTTACCGGTTTACTCCAAATTAGCGCCGCGGGGCACGCCTCGCCGGGCAGCGGGCGCCGGAGGGAGTGCCCGGCTGGGGCAGACCTGTTGGCTCAACTGCCAAGCAGCAGGCGCAGGGCCACGAAAAAAGCAAGCTGAAGGCCGAAGTAATACTGCGCCAGGTGGGTGCGCACCGTCAGGCCAAGGGCGGTGAAACTCCACCCCAGCGCCAGGGCGATGCCGAACCACGCCACGTAGTTCTGCGTCGGAATCAGCGGCCACGAGGCCCAAGCCCAATAGTTCAGGCTGACGGCGACTGGCTCCATCACGCCGTCGAAGGCCGTCAGCAGGGCGGCGGCGGCGAAGGCGGTCAGGAGTTTTTGGTTTCTGGTTTCTGGTTTTTGGTTGATCCAGGACTTCCGCACATCGTCGTTTTCGCCCCAAAATGGGCTTTCGTTAGACCCGGATTGTTGGGTTTGGGCGGACGAACCAAAAACGAAAAACCAAAAACGAGAAACCAGGGAAAGCGCACCTAGCAGCAGCACGGTCCAGTTCAGGCCAATCAGCAGCGGTACGCCCGCTATCTGTCCGCGTAGGGTAGGGCCGTACGCGTAGGCGCCAAAAACCCGCCCCGTGGCCACGCCCACCATTTCCAGGGCTACCGTCACGGCCCACGCGCCCAGACACCACCAGCGCAGGCGGCGGGTGCGGTGGTCGTCGAAGACGGCCAGTAGCACGGCGGCGTTGGTCAGAATCAGCAGCGGGGTGGTCAGGGCCAGGGCCAGGGGGCGCAGCAGTGGCCAGGAATGCGCCAGTATCCCGCCGCCGAAAAGCCAGCCCATCGCCCCCAAAATCCAGCGGCGGGCAGTGGCGGGCAGTAGGCGGCGCGGGGCGGGGAGGGCGTCGTCGAGGCGGGCAGCTTCGGCCACAGAACGGTCAGCGGACGGCATTGTCGGGGTCAGCAGAAGCGGGCAAAGAGAGGGCGGTGGCTGTCGGAGCTGGCGCGGTAGCCAGCAACAGGTCGGGCGCGGCGGCGGTCGTCACGTCGGCGGTCAGGGCCAGCGGCGCCGTGATAGCGGGGCGGAAGGCACGCCCTACCTGCCGGGCCAGCGCCGCCAGAAACGGCGGCAGTGGCACGGAGTTCATCACGGCCAGGTCGTCGGTCAGGGACGAATCCTCGTTCAGAAACCGCAGCAGCCGGTCCACGGGGTTGCGCTGAAAGAGCTGCGTGAAGACTTCGGCGCCCCGGTCGCCGTGGTGCGTCAGTACGTCGAGCATCATCGCGTCATACAGACGGAAGCGCGCAGCCAGGGCCGGTTCGGGCGCGTGGGGCTGGCCGGTGCGGGCCAGCGCGTCCACCAGGGCGGCAGTGCGCAGTTGAATCCGCCGGAATGTGAAGCCGGTACTCGCCTTGGAAGCCCCGCCGCGCGAACCGATATGCACTACGCGTCGGCCGGCGTGGACTGACCGGGCGGGCAAGGGGTGGTCGGTCATCGGAATCACGCCTGCCTCGCGGGCCAGAATGCGATAGTCGCCTTCGGTCAGGTTCCAGGCGTCGCGCAGGTAGCGACGCAGTTCGGCGGCGTACGCGTCGGGCGGCAGCAGGTCGGCCGAGAACAGCGTGTACTCCACTAGGGCGCGGCGCGGGGTGGTGGGCAGTACGTACTGAAACCGCATCTGTCCGATTTGGGGCGTGCGGAAGTCGAAGAGCGTTGCCACGGTGGGGTCGAACACGTCGCGGGCGGTTTCGATCTCCCAGCCCACGAAATGTTGGGCGAGGTAGAAATATTTGTCCGGCTGGCGGTCGAGGTCGAGGTAACGGAAGCGCGAGTCGTAGAGCCATTGGCCCCGGAATTCGCGGCTGTCGGCGGTGTGGGCGGTGGCGTGGTCGGGGCCATCGGTCACGGCGGTCACGGTGGCGGTGAGCCACTGCACGTGCGGCAGCGCGGCGAGGTGGGCGCGCAGGGCGTCGTAAAAATCCAGCCCCCGGATCGTGCGGTACACGTAGGGCGCCAGCGGCAGCAGCAGGCGCTGTTGGTCGGTGCGGACTTCGGCGGTCGCCCATTCGGCGCTCACCAGGCCAGGAAGCTCGGCGAACAGGCCGGGCTGGTCGGCGCGCTCCCAGTACGACCAGGTGCGGTCGTTGGTGCGTTTAGCGTCGGCGTCGAGCAGGACGATGGTTTGGCCCGCCGTGGCGGGGTGGCGCGTCAGGGCGTAGGCCAGCGAGAGGCCCGCGGCGCCCGCCCCGACGATGAGGTGGGTCGGAACAGGTTGCTCGTGGCTGGTGGCTGGTGGTTGGTTACGGAGGGTCACGGGGTGTCGCTGGGCTGGCTGCTGCTAAAATCCGAAAGCGCCGCCGCTGGTTTCCGCCTCAAAGGAACGCGCTCCCCGACCTTCGCGGCGCATCTACCCTCAAACCTTCCCACCCTCAAACCTTCCTGCCCTCCCTAATGCCCACCTACGGCCTCTACCCCTGGACCCCCGACTACGGCTACCGCTACGTCCATCCCGCCTCGCGGCTGCACTTTGAAGATATCGAGCCGCTCGGTAAGGTTTTCGAGCGCCTCAGCGAAGACCCGGATGCCGACGACGAAGGCGGCTGGCTCCTGCTGCGCTACGACGATGCGACCTACAAAGTCCGCCCCGAATTGTTCACGCCCCTGACCGGCGCCCGCGCCCGCCTGCCGTTCGGCTTCGGCGACCCCGTCCGCGAGCGCGTCGGCCCGCCGGGCCAGCCTCCGCGTCGGGGCACCATCGGCGCCATTCATTGGGACGAAACCGCCGACGCGCCCCGCTACACGCTTTGGCTCGGCAAGCGCCGCAGCGATCAGGTGTACGCGGCCCAGGACCTGGAAGCGGCGTGAGCGCGGGCCGGCCAGCGAACGGTTTCCCGCTGGGAAAATGCGCCCGGTCTTCAGGATCAGATTACCTGACGAATGCGTTACCTTTGCAGCGCGGTAGGTCTAACTGACCTGCCGCACCGCGTTCTTCACTGGAGCGTACTTTTCTGGGGTTGACCGGAATTGACAGCTTGAGCAGGCCGCGGGTAAGCACGTCGGGGGTTGGACGAATCCTCCGCAAAAAATTCATCCAAAACACAACTGGCGAGTATAACTACGCCATGGCTGCCTAGTTTAGAACTACGCACTGTCATCGTTCCGCCGAAGCCCAAGTCAGGTGGCGTCGGAGTTCGGAGCGTCGAAACACCAGACTAGCGGACGGGGCGCGCTGACCCGGTCGCGAAATTCAGGCGATACGATTGCTCTAAGGGCCAGGTCCGAGCCTGGGGCAGTCCGACAATTCAATCGGAACTAAGCGTGTAGAAAGCCCGACGACTTCCTTGTCTGGACCAGGGTTCGAATCCCTGCAACTCCACCAGTTAGCTGGTTGAATGCCCGCTCCGGCTTCCGGGGCGGGCATTCGTGCTTTCGGCCAGCCAGCACCAAAACAAGGTTTTTTCAACCGCTGACGCGCTTTGTGCGTAAGGGCAAGCAACGCGTTCTTCTATGCCTGCTGTCTCGTTGCTTTCCGTCATTTCCCGTCCGGCTAAGCTCCCGCCCCGGCCGCTGCTTTCGCCTGATGCGGCCGTGCGCGCGGCTGAAATGGCGGCTCCGCAACTAGCGGCAATGGCCAGCCTGACCGACCGCGAGGGCGACTTTCCGGTCGAAGCGTTCGACCACCTGCGCGCCTTGGGCTTACTGACGGCCGCGCTGCCCGCTGCCCTGGGCGGCACCGACCTGGGCACCCGGCCCGGCACCCTGGCGTACCTGCTGCACACGCTGCGCCATATCGGGCGGGGGAATCTGGCCGTCGGTCGCGTTTACGAGGGTCACGTGAATGCGCTGCTGCTGTTGCTGCGCTACGCCACGCCTGCCCAACGGCGGCGGTGGGCCGAAGCGGCGCGCGGCGGCGACCTGTTCGCGGTCTGGAATACCGAAGCCGCCGACGGCCTGCGCCTCGAACCCGCGCCCAATGGCCGCGACTGGCGTCTGCACGGCGCTAAAACCTTCTGCTCCGGCGCCGGGCAGGTGCGCCGGCCGCTGGTCACGGCAATGTTGCCCGACGGCCGGGGACGGCAGATGCTGATCGTGGACGGGGACCGGGTGCCCGCGGGCGCCATCGACCGCTCGTTCTGGAAGCCGCTGGGGATGCGCGCGACGGCCTCGTTCAAAGTCGATTTTACGGGGACACCAGTGCGCGCCGCCGACCTGCTCGGCCCGCCCGATGCCTACTATCAGCAACCTGACTTCACGACCGGCGCCGTGCGTTTCGCGGCCGTGCAGGTGGGGGGCGCCGAAGCCGTTCTGACGGCCGTGCGCGACCATCTGTGCGCCCTGCATCGCCTCGACGACGTGCAGCAGCAAGAGCGCATTGGCCAACTGGCGGCGCTCGTGGAAACGGGCCGCCTCTGGCTCGACGGCGCCGCCGCTCTCCTCGAAAATCCCGCTGCTGATCAATGGCGCCAAATGGCGTACAGCAACCTGACCCGGACGGTGGTCGAGAACGTCTGTCTCGACGCCCTGCGCCTCGCCGAACGGGCCGTAGGCGCGCGGGGCCTTCTGCGCCCTTCGCCGCTCGAACGCCTCCACCGCGACCTGACGACCTACCTCCGTCAGCCCGCCCCGGATGCGGCCATTGCCAGTGCCGGCCACCACGTGCTAGCCAACGAAAGGGCCGCCCACGCGCTGTGGGAGTAGTTTTTGATTGAGTGATTTTTGATTGAGTGATTGGCTGATGATGAAGGGGGCCGCTTCGGGCGGTCTCAATCATTCCGCTCCGCGCCGCTGCGTAGGCTTTGCGTCTCTGCGGGAAATTCGTTTCGCCGGGACATTAAAACGGGTGGGTTGTTTTTCTGCTTTTCTGTGCTTTCTACTGCTGCTTCAACCGCCCCGCCGCTTTCGTTGCCCGCCGCCCGTGCTTCTTTTCCGGTGCTGATGGAAGCCCCGCTTCAGCAGTTGGGGCCGGTGCTGGTGGTGGCGCCTCACCCGGACGATGAGGCCCTCGGAGTGGGCGGACTAATGGCCCGGCTAGCGGCGCTGGGAGTGCCCGTGCAGGTGCTGCTGACGTCGGACGGAAGTGCGTCGCATCCGAACTCCAAAACGCACCCGCCTGCCGTGTTGGCCACCTTGCGCGAAACCGAACTCCGCGCCGCCCTTGACGCGCTGGGCCTCGACGGCGCCTCGGCCCTGCACCAACTGCACCTGCCCGACGGGCGCCTGCCGGCTGCCCCCGATCAGCCCGGTTTTGCCCACGCCGTGCAGGCAGCGCGGGCCGTGCTGGGAGCGGTGCAGCCCGCTACCCTCGTGGTGCCGTGGCGCCGCGACCCGCACCCGGATCACCGCGCTACCTGGGCCATTCTGCGCGCCGCCGCTGCGGCTCGCGCCTGGGCTGGGCGCTGGTTCGAGTACCTGGTCTGGGCTTGGGAGCGCGCTACGCCGGAAGAACTGCCCCGCGAAAACGAGCTGCGCGGCTGGCGGGTGGAAGTGACTGATTTCCTGCCGAAAAAGGAGGCTGCCATTCGCGCGCATATCTCCCAAACTACGCAGCTCATTACCGACGACCCCACGGGTTTCGTGTTGAGCGCCGGAATGCTCGCGCACTTCGCCCATCCCTGGGAAGTGCTGCTGGAAGATGAGGACTACCGGGTACGCTCCAGCAGGTCGAGCCGGTAAGTGTCATAGCGCTCGTGGTGGAGGTGGCGGAAGGGGCCATCGGGCAGCGTATTCATCAGAAAAAGCGTGTGGACTTCGTCGCCGGTGTGGGGGTAGTCGTGGACGGGCGGCGTCCAGTGTACCAGCAGCAGGTGACCGCCGGGCATCAGGTTGTCGGTGATTTGCTGCCGCGCCGCGCGTAGGTCGTCCGGCCCCAGGTAGTACAGCACTTCAGAGGCCAAGATTAGGTCGAAAGGCGCGCGGTCGGTGGGGAAGTCGGTGGGGACGGCGGCGCAGCGGAATTCGACCGTAGGGCAGTCGCGGCAGCGGACGCGGGCTTTTTCGAGGGCGGCTTCGGCGACGTCCGTACTCAGCAGGTGCGCGCAGCGGGCGGCGAGCCTTTCGGTCAGCACTCCCAGCGAGCAACCGATCTCGAAGCCGTTGGCGTACGCCGGGCGCGGCAGCGCGGCCAGGGTGCGCGCGTATTTCTCGTGTTCGTAGGGCGAGGTTTCAAAGTGCCAGGGGTCGTCGTTGGCCCGGTACACGTCATCAAAATACTGCGAAGTCAGGGAGGCGTCGGGGTGGGGCATAAGGGGAGGTGATATGCTGATGGGAGTGATGGGCTGATCGGCGCGATGTGCTGATGGGAGTGATGTGCTGATATGCTGATGGGCGCGATGTGCTGATGGAATCGCCGAGCGGCCGCGCTCACGAAGGAAGTCGGAGACTTCCCGCAGGGGTTGGCACGAGTTACGGGCTTCGCCCTAAACTCGCGCCAGTCGTTCAGTCACTCAGTCATTCAGTCACTCAGTCGTTCAGTCATTCAGCGCCTTCCACGTCCAGACCTGCTGACCGTGAACGAGCTGATAGAGTTGTTGCGTGGCCTTGCGGATATCGATCAGCGGCCAGCGGGCCACCCAGCGGCCTTCATCGCGCTGGCGCTGCTCGACGGCTTCCCAGAGCTGACCAAACGGCTGCGGTACGCACAACTCGTCCCGGAGCCAGTCGGCCGGTACGCCCAGGTCGGCGGCGGTGGCGGGCAGGCCTGTGGGGCCGGGCGGGTGGGCTCCCCGGTGCTGGGCGCACCAGAGGGCGCGTAGCACGTAACGGGCGCGGTAGCGGGTGGCGAGCTGGTAGCCACTCTCGACCAGGTGCGGCCGGTCCTGCAAGCCCATTTCGGCCCACTCGCGGAGCTGCGTCGAAAGGCCGCACTCCACCCGGCCGTCCTGCCGGGCCGAAGTCAGCACGACGGCCTGTGGGCAATGGCGGACGCGCAGATCGGCCCGCAGCAAGGCCCGATGGAAGGCCATATCCTCCAGGCAGCGCAGCGCGGGCAGTCCGCCTACGGCGGCGTAAGCGCGGGGCGTGACGGCCAGGTTCGCCCCAAAATGCTGGTGGTGGCGCGGCCAGGGGTCGGCGGGGTCGGGGTCGAGGGTGGCTTCGAGGTGCGCTTTCAGCAGGTGGTAACCTACGTCGCGCAGGTGGTAGCGGCGGGCGTGGCGCTGGTAAGGGTCCGGCGGGGCGTTGGGGGCCGTCGGCACGGGGTGCTCGGTCAGGATGCGCCCGCCCACGGCGTCGGCACCGGCGGCGACTTCGCGGAGCAGGTGCCAGAGCCAAGTGGGTGTGGGCCGGGTGTCACCGTCGGTGGATACAATCACCCCGTCCGTCGTGCGGCCCACGAGCGTCAGGCGGCGGGCGGCTTCGTTCATCAGCCAGCGGCGGGCCGTGCCCACGTGGTTGTGCGGCGCCCGGATGGTGCGCGCCACCACGTGAACCGCCAACCCCGGTCGGGCGTGGGCAAAGCGCCGGGCGACGGTGGTCGTGTTATCCGTGCAGTTGTTGGCCAGCACGATGATCTCCCAGGTTTCCGGCGGCAGGGCCTCGCCGGTGGGCGTCTGCTGGTGGCAGAGCGCGGCCAGCGTGTCGCGGATGCCTTCCGCCTCGTTGCGCACCGGTACGACGATGATAGCCCGTAGCCCGGCCGCCGGCGGGGTGCGCACCAGCGGCGCATCGGCGCGGGCCACCACTGCCGCCACGGCAGCTGCGGCGGTGCTGGGATGGCGGAACGCCGTGCTTTCGTGCCGCCGGACGGGCGGTGAGGTGGGCGGCGGGGCCGAGGCGGTGAAGGCCGCCGCCGCCGCCGAAACGGCGACCGTTACGGGCGCGGATAGCTGGGGTTCCAAAACGGAAGCGGGCGGGCGGTCCGGCAACGTACGGGGCAGTGCGTTGGGCGCGCGGCGACGGCCTTCCGTACGGGCTGGCTGGCGCTGGGGTTGGCCGGGCAGCCGGGCAAGTTGGAGGGAGCCGTACTTTTGCCCCGCTGAGGCGGGTGTGGCCCGCTGCCAGCACGACCGGGCGGGCGGCAAAGCCCCTTTTTTTGCTTCGTTTTTATTTCTGTAATTATGGCCCAGAAGGTTCTGGTGACCGGCGCCGATGGCTACATCGGCAGCCACCTGACCGAATACCTGGTGCGCGCCGGCTACGA
>JANPLI010000185.1:0-9405 GCA_031426455.1 Hymenobacteraceae bacterium
CCCGCCCGAAACCCTACAAACGTGCTGTTACTGCTGCTGGTCTGAGCGGCCCCTGCTTGGAGGCCCAGCATTGTATTCTGGTCGCCGGTGGTGATGGCGATACCCGCTGAGTGACCAACCAGCGTATTGGCTTGGGCTGAGGCGGTAAAAGTTGCTCCGACGCCGTTGCCCAGCACGGTGTTGAGGCCCAGCATAGCGGGCCACAAGGCTCCATTAGACTGTTTCAGCCGCAGTCGTTCAGTACCAGCGACTCTGAATACCAAATCCTGCGCATCCGTGGTGCCGATGAACTGCGTGCTCGGTGTGGTGCCGGTATTACCATCGGTTTTCCATTGATCGCCGCCGGCGGGGGTAAGGGTGGTCACCAGCCTCACCCAACTGGGAGCAGCCGGGGTACCCGCGTTATAGTAGAAGCCTTCGCCGCCCGGCATCGCTGCATTGGTGTTGTACACGAGTAACGATGTGGCCGGCAGCGTAAGCGGGGCGGCAGCGTTGGCGGCCGTTAGGGCCACGCGCGGCGCCAGCAATCCGCGCGTGGCGGCGCTCACATCAAGCGCCGCCGAAGCATTCGGCGCGGCGGTACCGATACCCGTCTGCGCCAGCGCCGCGCCGGAGCAGAAAACAAATCCAACGGCCAGCAGCGCAGCCCAACGGCCACGAAAAGGTAGAACGTGCGACATAACGAGCGAGATGAGATGGGGATAAAACGACCCGAATGAGCGGCTTTCGGCTGTAAAGCGAAGCGGTCCGGACTCCAAAAATAGCAGCGCTCCGTATCCATTGATGCGGCATATCACCCAAATATGTGATGTGCCCACCCGTTCCCGGCTGCGGCTGCGGGCACCGGGCTATCCCGCTTTTTGTGCCCTGACACCCTCTGATCGCCTTGTTTTTGGCTGCCGACGCTGGGCACACCCATCGGACTAATTTTTAGGCACCCTACCACTGCCCAGGCGTCCGCCCCAGCATCACCACCACCAGCCAAAGGTGGCAGCGTGCTCAAAATCGCCTCGTTGGGCTGGATTCACGGGCACCTGCCATTCACCACGGATTCACGCATCGGTTACGAGCGCCGGACGCCCGCAATGCCCCGCACCGTGGTGCGGGGGGTAATGCCGACGTCCAGCCGGACGAACACCTTTCCGACAGCCATTTCAAGCTTTCGTCCGGCCTGAACTTGGGTTGGACTTTTTGAGGGGCGCCGCCGTTGGCGCAACCCGCAGCACCACATCGAAGGCCACCTGAAAGTCGTTGCGGATGGCGTAATCGCCCAGGTCGGCGAAGAAATCGGGCGAGTTGTAGCGGATGCCGAAGCGGGTACGGTCCACGGAAGCCGTGCCGCGCAGACGCAGGCCGGTGGCGGTGGTTTCGACCTTGACCGGCAAGGTCACGGGCCGCGTGACGCCCTTGATGGTGAGCCGGCCAGTAGCAGAATCGCCCCGGAAACCGGTCAGTTCGAAGGTGGCAGTGGGGAATTTTTCTACGTCGAAGAAGTCGGCGTTGCGCAGGTGCGCCACCAGATCGACGTTTTCACCGGCCAGCGTGGGCATCGCCACTACCACGCGGGCTGTGCGGGGCGTACGGCCGTCGGGGGCGGTGGTCAGGGTGGCGCTTTGCAGGCGCAGCGTGCCGGTGGGTGCATAGGCACCGACGGCGGCGTGACCGGTCCAGGTCAGGCGGCTGGCGCCCACGTCGGCGGTGTAGGTGCGTGTAGCCAGGGGCTCCGCCCCGGCGCAAGCCAACCGCGAAGCGGCAAGCGAGCAGGAAGCGCCACCCATCAGCAGCGCCAGCAGAAGGACAAGTTTTTTCATTTGAGTCGAGCGATTGAATAAAGTGGCTCCTACTTCCGCACCTGGCCTTCCGTTTCCACCAGCCCAATGCCCTTGTACACGGTGCCGGTGCGGGGGTCGCGGGCCAGCACGTACCAGAGCGCATCGCCGGGGTAGAGGTGGGCGGCTGAATCGGTGGTGCGGTCGTTATCGGCGAAGGTATAGGCTTGCCCCTGCCGTAGCTTACCGCCGGGGCAGTGAAACAGCTCGGCGAACTCGGCGGGCGTTTTGACGAGGTTGGTTTGCCAACCGTCAGCCGAATACCAGATATAAGAACCGCAGGCGATGATCTCCAGATCGGCCACTTCGGCCCGCACCGTGGTGGAATGGTGCCAGCGGAAACCACCCGGCCGGGCCGCGTCGGGCGCCGGATAAACGGGCGTGGGCGAATGCGTCAGCGATAACCCCGTGGGCACGCCGCGCAGCTTTTCGGGCAAGACGCGGGTGTGATCGACCCAGGCAGGGGGCGGCGTTTGATCAGGCGTCTGGGCCAACCCAACGACGGGCAGCAGTAAAATCGAAACCAGCAAAAAGCGAAACATCAGCCAGAAAAAGCCGCCGGGGAAGTGACCGATGACCGGAGCAAAGGTGGGCACCCAAACCACCGCCAAACGCCCCAAATCCGGCCCTGGGCCGTCCCAAATCGTGATTCGGGCATCAGTCAGTGGTGCTACCGCCGCCGCACCCGCGTAAATCGGACGTGCTGAATCCGTTCGGAGGTAAGCAATACCGTGTTGGCGTCTGCCAGCGCCAACGCGTAGCTATCGGCCAGCAGCCGCTGCGGCGTAACCAGCACCGCCGGAATCTTCTGCTTGCTCAGCCGCACCCGATAGGTGCGCTCCTGCTGGTACCGGATTGTCAGCACGGCGCCCGTCTCGGCATTGCGGTAGCGGCCGTTCCAGGCAGAAAAATCCACGCCGGCCCAATTGGCGGCGGGGCGCGTCAGGGTGTAGGGTGCGTGCGACGTATGGTAGGCCGTGACCTGAAGCTCCCCTTGCGCGCTGCGGGTGAAGGCTAACTTGAACTGCGGATCGGTGGCCTGCTGAAAAATATTGGCAGCAGCGCGCTCCAGTTGTACATCATTGCGCCCGGACCGAATCAGAAACAACCCAGCCGGGCGCTGCTCGAACCGGAACCAGAAATCGCTTTCATTCTGGTAAACACCTACCAGCGCGGCCATCGCGACCGAATCGCCGACCGCGGCCGGCGCGGTGATGGGCGCCTCCGGCGCGGGGTTGCGTGGCAGCACCACATCGGCCATCTGGCGGGTTTGCCGGGCCGGAATCGTTTTGCCGCTATTGGTCAGGGTCAGCAGCGCGAGGTTGGGGTCGGCAAACCGGATTGTGGTCGCCTTCCAGGCGCCCGTCGCGCCCTCGTGAAAACGGTAGGGCAGCGCCTGATAGGTGCCGAATTCCAGCCCGTAGCCGTAGGGCTGGTTCGGCGCACTGCCCGTCAGCGCCTGGCTGCTGGCAATGAGGACGGGCGCCATCAGCCCGTCGCCCCCCCGCTGCACCACCTTTTCCCACTGGAGCTGGTCGGCCAGTGTCGAGAACAGGTTGCCGTCGCCGTGTAAGTTGGTGCGCCAGCGGTAGGTCGTCCAGGAATCGAAGTTGAAATAGGGGCGGGCAATGGGCGCGCGAATCCGGCGGTAGTCGGGCTCGAAGGAGGTGTCGGGCATTAGCAGCCGACGAAATACCTCGTTGGTGTAAGCCGCGAAGGAGTGCCCGGCTGCTTTCGCCGCGATTTCGGCCAGCAGGATGTAATTCGAATTGCTGTACAGGTACCCGCTACCGGGCCGGAAGTTCAGCTCGCGCTGCCGGTGCAGCAGGCGCAGCGCATCGGCATTATCGAAGGTTTTTTGCCACCACGTAATGCCTTGCAGGGCCCACAGGTCGTACACATCGCGGATACCGCTGGTGTGGGTCAGCAGTTGCTGAATGGTGATGGGCGCCGGGAGGTCGGGGAACAGCCCTGGTAAATAGCGGCGGATATCGTCGGTGAGCGCCAGCTTATGCTCCTCGGCCAGCAACAGGATGGCCAGCGCCGTGAACTGCTTGCCATTGGAGGCCAGGTTGAAGCGGGTGCGAGCATCAATCGGCCGATGCGTCGGCAAATCGGCAAGCCCCGCATAGTTGGCGTAGATTACCTCGCCGTTGCGAACGATGCCCGCCGCCACGCCGGGAGCGCCGGGTGGTACATCCTGCCGTAAAAGGGAATCGAGGGCACGAACCTGTTGGGCGGCAAGGCCGCCGCTCGGTTGGGCAACCCCTATCCTTGGCGCACCAAGCCAAAGCGCACAGCCCAAACTACCACCGAACAAGAAGAAACGACGCATCAGCAAAAAGGACCGGCCCGGGTATGGGTTGAACCGACGGCGCAAAGGTCCTGGCCCGCCCGGAGTGGGCGCGTCCCGTTTCCGGCCGTGGAGCGCCCCAAATCGTGATTTGGGACGCTTTCGAGGCTGAAAGCCCGGATCAGGACCGCCCATCTGGCTGCCACTCGCTCGGCGCCACGCCGGTGGCTTCCTTGAAAACCCGGTTGAAGGTGGTTTTCGAGTTGAAGCCCGCTTCCAGCGCGATGCCCAGCAGCGTGTAGCGGGTTAGGGCGCCCGGCTCGGCGAGGCGGCGCTGCACTTCGGCCACCCGCAGGCCATTCACCACATCGGCGAAGGGCCGGCCGAACCCCGCGTTGAGGGTGGCGGAAATCAGGCGCGGCGCCAAGCCGGTGTGCGCTGAAAGCTCGGCCAGCGTCAGGGTGGGATTCAGGAAAAGACGGTCCGTTTCGAGGGCGTAGCGCAGACGCTCGACCAGCACCGGATCAGCCGCCCGCCGCAAGGCCCCAGCCTCGACCTCGGCCACGTTGGTCGAAATCCGTGGTTCAGAACCGGGAGCTTCTACCTTCGCCGTAATTCGTAATTCGTCATTCGTAATTACGTCCTCCCCAAACGCCACGCCGCGCATATCGGCCTGCCGCAGTCCGCCCGCGCCGAGCAACAGCAGCGTGGCGCCCAGCAGCCAGGTGGAATAATCGTAGGCGTAATACCGGCCAAAGCCTTCGCGCAGAACCAGTTCCACGAGCCATTGGGCGCTGACCAGGCCGATCAGCGCCAGCACCACCCGCAACCAGCGCAGGCGCAGGGCGCTCAGCTCCGAGAAGTTGTCGGGCAGCCAGCGGGCGTAGCGCCGCAGCAGGGCCAGGCTCAGGCCCAGATACACGATCAGCGAAACCCAGGTACCGATGAACTCCAGACGGTACGTGACGGGCTGGTGCACCGTCTGCCAGAACCAGAGGCGCGTGGCGTAGGGCGTAAACCGCAGCCAGCCGTACAGCGCCGCCTGCACGGCCACCGGTCCGAAATGCCAGCCGTCGGTTCGCCAGCGGAAGCGGAAGTCGGTGTTCGTCAAGGCCCGCACGTAGAGCCACAGCAGCGGCCCAAACGCCAGCGAATAGTAGATGGGCAGGAAGTAGAGGTCCGGGTTTTGGCCATACAGCCCGCTCACCCGCCCGAAAGCGTCCAGTTCCCAGAGGGCTACCGTCGTCAGCAATGCCGCCAATAGCCGGTTAGGCAGACGGTTGGCGGGCGCGGCAACCAGCAGCGCAGCGGCAAAAAGGGCCTGCGCCACCACGGCCAGCAGTCCCACGACGGGCACGGAAAACGGAATCAGCACAAGGCGCAAGTTGGCGCCAAAAACCGGACAGGGGCGCGGCCCGTCGCCGGAACGCGCCCCTGTCTTGGCCTGGGCGGTGGATCAGATCAGCGGCTGGGCGGTGCCCGGCACCCTCATTCGTGGCGCCGAACAACTACCTGGCGCTGGCCCCCCTGACGGAGCCGTGGTGCCCCCTACCGCTCGCTTCATTTGGGCCGGCGCCTGAGTCAGGCACTGGCAGTCAGCAATTTACTTACTGCGTCAGCACCAGCCGCTGCGTCGTGGTGCCCACCGCCGTGCGCAAGCGGCAGACATAAACGCCCGTTGGCAGGCCGGTCTTGCTTAGCTCAGCCGTGTGGGCTCCGGGCGCTTGCGGACCATCGACCAGCGTCGCGACTTCGCGGCCAGTAGCATCCAATACGACCAACTGAACAGCCGCAAATTCGGGCAGTGTATAGGTCAGGTGTGCCGTGGTCGTGGTGGCCGGGTTGGGGTAAAGAATTAAGGAGGCCCCAGGTGCTGCCCCCAGATCAGCAGGAGCAGTCAAAATATTAGCGTTATTCCACTGAGGATCAGAAGATTCCGTGCCGGTGGTTTCGCCCAACGCCGCTGGCGGACTGCCTGCTTTGCGATTGGCGGTGACCTGGCCAACGCCTTCGTCGAACTTGAAATAACCAATCAGGGTGGGTTCATTGCCGACGACCACTCCCCGCATATCCGTCAGAATCTGCGCCTGCGTTCGGGCCGAGTTCCAGACGAGGGCCTCATCCAGTTCGCCCTGCCAGCCAGTATCACCGCTATGGTAGCCAATGCCCATCTCCGTTTGGGTCGAAGTTGGGAACGACGCCAACGCGGTGCCGGCCTGGAGGCCGTCGATGTAAATAAAGCACTGGGTAGTGGCGTCATTGTAGGTACACGCTACGTGGTGCCACCCCTGCACGTCCACTGGCCCGTTACTGGATACCGTCGTCGAGCCGCCGTACATTTCCAGCTTGCCGTCCCTCCGGACGTATAGGGTGCGCTCGTCGTTGCCCAGTTCGAAGAGCGTGTTGTAGCTGCCCAGGTAAGCGGGCGCGGCGTAGTTCACCCACGCTTCGTAAGTGAAGGAGCCGGAGCCAATCGTGGTGGACGTGAACGTTACCCGGTCGGCATCGCCGGAGGAAAAGCGCAGCGCGTGCTGCGCAAACGAAGGAGAATGGATCAGCAGCGTGCTGATTACCAAGATGAGCGCGCGAAAAAACAATCGCATTGGAAGAAGTGATGAAAGAAACGAAAAAAACGACTCAACCACGTCGGTGACCTTGTACAGGTTTCCGTCGAAGTTACCATAAAGGTATGGCCCGGCAACGTCGTGTCAATCACATCTTGATGTGATGCCGGGGTAGCACCGGGCGTCAGTTGACGCTGGTTTTGGAAAGGCCCGCCGCGTTGGTTCGCATCGCTCAGGGCCAGGAAGGCCCTTTCGCCCGACAAGCAGCTATTTATCCACCACCACCCGCCGCACGGCCAGCAATCGGCCTTCCGGACTTTCGACCTGCACGACGTACACGCCGCCGGGCAACGCGCGGGCGTCGAGGGTGGTAGCCGCGCTCGAATCCAGCTCCTGCCGCAGCACCACCCGGCTGAGCGACGTCCGCAACGTGGCGCGGGAACCCGCTGGCGCGCCCAGGAGCGTAAAAACGCCGTCGGCCGAGGCCGTGGGGTAAAGGTGAATGGGCGCTTTGTCCGTGCCGGTGCGCGCCACTGTGGCGAGGGCCGAGTACTCCGAAGCCCCGTTGAAATCGGTCTGCTGGAGCCGGTAGTAGCTCAGGCCCGGCAACGGATCCCCGTCTTCCCAGGCGTAGTGGCGGGCTTCGGCGGCATTGCCAGCCCCCGGCACTGCGCCCAATGGATAAAAGTGAATCGCGTCGGTACTGCGTTCGATGGTGAAGCGGGCATTGCCGCGTTCCGAAGCAGTAGTCCAGTTGAGGGATACCCGCTGGCCGGCAAGGAGCGTAGCGCGGAAGGTAGTCAGCGTCACCGGCGGCAAGTTCGGCACCGAACAGCGGCTTGGGTGCGCGGCGGGGCGGGGCCTACCATATCTGAGTCGAAAGGCAGTATCTTGCACGGCGCTCATTACCCGCGCCTTACTCCCGATGAAACGTGCTGTGTACTTCTGACTGACGCTTCTTTTTGCGGGCCTCGCCTTACCCGCCGCCGCCCAGGTTTGGCAGAGCGTTTACCAATCCGGTGCCCTGTATCTGCGCAGCAACACCAACACCGTGAGCGTGGCCGATGCGGCGGGCAACGTGTTCGTGGCGGGCGAGTTCACGTCCAACACTGTCCAGCCAGCTACGGCTACGGCCACCTTCGGCGCCACGGTACTCACGGCTGCGCCCGATTCGTCGCAGGGGTTCATTGCCAAGCTTTCGCCGACCGGGCAATGGCTGTGGGCAGTGCCGGTGGGGCGGCGCTCGAAAGTGGGGAGCGACCGGGGGATGAGCGTCAGCGGGCTGGCGCTCACGCCCGCCGGCGACGTGGTGGCGACGGGCGTTTTCACTCGTTCGCTGCGGCTGGGTACTACCACACTCGTGAGCGCCGGCGATTTGGATGGCTACGTCGCGCGCCTCAGCGGCGCCACCGGCCAATGGACGTGGGCCGAGCGTTTCGGCGGCCCCGGTCAGGATATTCCGGCCGCTCTGGCCCTCACCCCCACCGGCGACGTGGTACTGGGTGGCCGCTTTCTGAGTCTGCAACTCTCTTTCGGCGCGCTGGCGCCGCTGGTGCTGATGGGCGGCAGCGGCGACTCGTTCGTGGCGCAGCTCAACGGCACCACCCGACAGTGGCAGTGGGCCACCTCGGCGCGCGGCAACTGGTCGAACCGCGCTACCGGCGTGGCCGTCGATGGCAGCGGGCGCACCTTGGTAACGGGCAACTTTCGGAGCGATGCCCTCGCGATGGGCACCCTGCCGCCGCTGGCCGTGACGCTCGGCACCAGCGGCGTCCGTTCCGACGATGTGTACGTCGCGCAGCTTTCGCCCACGGGGCAGTGGCTATGGTCGCGCAGTTTCGGGGATCAGAACACCGACAGGGGCTACACCATCGCCGTAACAGCCGCCGGGGAGGTGGCCGTCGGCGGCGAATACAACGGCCTCGTGGTGGTGGGGCCATCCAGCTTCGGCGGCAGCGGCGCCTTCGTGGCGAAATTCTCGGCCGCCGGGCAGGGGCTGTGGGCAGCCAGAATCTGGGGCTCGACGGGTTCCAGCGTGAACAATACCATTCGGCAGCTCGCTTTCGATGGTACTGGGCAGGTACTGGTAGCGGGCATCCTGCTTTCGCCAATGGCTTTCTTTCAGCCCAATCCGATGCAGTTCAACGGCGGCGGGGCGTTCGTGGGGCGCCTGAGCACCGCTGGCGATTGGCAATGGGTGCGCGGGGGCGGCGCGGATGCCCATTCGGTGCTGCCGCGCGCCAACGGCCACGTGGTGGTGGTGGGGCAGATGTCGAGCAACCCGACCGTGTTCGGCCCCATTTCGCTGCCCCTCATTGGCACCGAGCAGAATGTGTTCGTCGCCACCCTCGTGCCGACTTCGGTGGGGCTGGCCGAAGAAGCTGCCGCTGCCGCCGGCTTCCGCCTCGCCCCCAACCCGGCGCACGGCCCGGTGCGGGTCGAACTGCCCGCTGGCGCGCCCGCCACCGTGCACCTGCTAGATGGCGTGGGCCGCGTGGTGCGCATCGTCCCGGCCGGGGCCGGCGCCCCGGCAGTAGAAGTACCGCTCGCAGGGCTGGCACCGGGCCTGTACGTGGTGCGCGTGGGCAACCTGGCGCAGCGACTGATCGTGGAATAACCCCCCGCCAAAAACGTTGGCGGGCCGGATCAAAAGCTACGGGCCCCCGCTCAAAACTTTAAAAAAATTGGGTGAAGACATATTTCAATATTATGGTTTAGG
>JANPLI010000186.1:0-9073 GCA_031426455.1 Hymenobacteraceae bacterium
CGAGCTTGGGCGCCAGGATGATTTCGGTACGCCGGTTTTGCCGCCGGTCGTCAGCGGTGGAGCCGAGCGCCAAGGGCGAATATTGCGAACGACCTGCCGCCGTGATGCGCTCCGGGCTAAGCCCCGACGTAGCCAGGAGGCGGGCGATTTCGGTGGCGCGCAGCACCGACAGGTCCCAATTGTCTTTCATCCCCGCGGTGCCTTTGGCGATGGGCACGTTGTCCGTGTGGCCTTCGACGAGCACGTTGACGTCGGTTTGGGTCTGGAGGGCGTCAGCGAGTTTACGCAGCGCCCCCTGCCCCTTGGGGTCGACTTGCGTCGAGCCGGATTTGAAAAGCAACTGCTCGGAGAGCGAAACGTACACTTTGCCGTTTTTCAAATTAACGGTCAATTCTTCCGCCCCAAAGCCGAACAACGCATCCGTTACCCGCTGACGCAAGGCACTCACTTTCGCGTCTTTCTCGGCCAGGATGCGGCGCATTTCATCCAGACGCCGCTCCCGATCGCCGACTTCCCCGGCCAACTGCGCCACCTGTTTGTCGCGCTGGTTGAGGTCGCCGGAGAGGCGACTTTTATCGAGTTGGGCATTCTGGAGCTGCTCGTTGGTACGAAGCGCGGCTTGGGCGGCAGCGGATCGTTCGACCTTCGTTTGCTGCGCTTCCTGGGCAAGCGCTTTTTGCGCATCCAGAGCGGCCTGGTATTTTTTCTGTGACACACAGCCCGTCCCGCCTACCAATACCCCTACGGTCAGGGTAGCGGTAAACAAGCGGGTTAATTGGCGCTCAAACGGAAACACGAACATAAAACCAGGTAAAAAATGACCAACCGGACGCCTTGCTGCGGAGAACATTCCCCGCCTGCGGTGCGGGGCGCCTATACGTGCTGGTTCAGCATTACGTTGCCCCGCCGCGCGCAGGGTCCAGGCAACTCGCATCGGCGACGCCTGCTGGTTTCCGCTCGAGCAGGACATTACAACGGATTCGGTCTCGGTGTAAGCCGTAGAGACGCATACGTGCGTCTCCCCCGTGCAGCAGACGCATGAACGCTTCTCTACAGGCCGCACACGGAAGCATAAGATTATAAAAGTAATATTTATTTATATTTACCAAAAAAGTTGACCTATCGAACGGGAGCCCCTGGTATGATACCCCCCCAAGCCGCCACCACCCGCGCGGCTTTTGCAGCCGCGTAGTGTTTTTTTTGCTCCTGTTTCAATAAGGTTCGCGCTGATTGCGCGAAATCGGCTGCCATTTTCGCAATCGATTGCGGTTGATTTTAGCAGGTTGGTCATTTCTGTTTCGGGCGGCACGGCGTGGGTGCCGAAAACCGCGTTTCTTTACTTCGCCAAACGCGCGGTCCTGCGCCTGGCCGGTTTTCTTTTCCGTTTTTCCGACGAGCCGGTCAATTCGTCGTTTAATCCTACCGTCATCCTTTTCCTGATGGGCCCCGGGCCCATCGTCACCTCCGGCCGGTGTCCCCGGCGTTTCCATCCAATGCCGTTTGCCAAAGTTCTTGTCGCCAATCGGGGCGAAATTGCGATCCGGGTGCTGCGCGCCTGCACCGAGCTGGGGATTCCCACGGTGGCCGTCTTCACCTTCGAGGACCGTTACTCGCTCCACCGCTACAAGGCCGATGAAGCCTTCCAGATCGGCGCCGACGAGGAACCGCTGAAGCCGTACCTCGACATTGCCGAGATCATCCGGGTGGCGCAGGAAAACGGCGTCGATGCGATTCACCCCGGCTATGGCTTTCTGAGCGAGAACCCCGCCTTCAACCGAGCGGTGCGGGCGGCGGGCATCACGTTCGTGGGGCCGAACCCGGACGCGATGGACGCCCTCGGCGACAAAATCGCCGCCAAGCGGGTGGCCGCGCAGTGTCAGGTGCCGCTGATCGAAAGCTCGGTGGCGGCGCTGGATTCAGTAGAAATTGCCCTGAGCGAAGCCGCCCGCATCGGCTACCCGATTATGCTCAAGGCGGCGTCCGGCGGCGGCGGCCGGGGGATGCGCGTGGTGCGGAGCGACGAACAACTCACCGCTGCCTATGACGAAGCCCGCTCCGAAGCCTTCAAGGCGTTCGGCGACGCTACCGTGTTTCTGGAGAAGTTCGTGGAGGCGCCCAAGCACATCGAAGTGCAGCTCGTCTGCGACCAGCACGGCCACGTGAGCCACCTCTTCGAGCGCGACTGCTCGGTGCAGCGGCGGTTCCAGAAGGTGGTGGAAGTGGCGCCCGCGCCGAGCCTGCCGGCGCATCAGCGGCACCTGCTGTACGAATATTCGCTGCGCATTGCCCGCGCCGTGGGCTACGACAACGTGGGCACCGTGGAGTTTCTGGTGCAGTCGGAGCTGGACCGCATCTTCTTCATCGAAGTGAACCCGCGGATTCAGGTGGAACACACCGTGACGGAGATGATCACGGGCGTCGATTTGATCAAAACCCAGCTCTACATCGCCGCCGGCAAGCGCCTCGATTCCGAGGAAATCAGCCTCGGCGCGCAGCACGAGAAGTTCAATTCGGGCTTCGCGATTCAGTGCCGCATCACCACCGAAGACCCCGCCAACGACTTCAAGCCCGACTACGGCACCATCGTGGCGTACCGCGACGCCGGCGGCTTCGGCATCCGCCTCGACCAGGGGTCGGTGTATCCCGGCGTGCGGATTTCGCCGTTCTTCGACTCGCTGCTCGTCAAGGTCTCGGCCCACGCCCCTACCCTGGCGGGCGCGGCCAGCAAGCTAATGCGGACGTTGGACGAGTTCCGGGTGCGCGGCGTGAAGACGAATATCCTCTTCCTCCAGAACATCATCCGGCATCCAGACTTCGTGGCCGGCCGCGCCACCGTCGATTTCATCAAGGACCACCCGGAGCTGTTCATTTTCAAGAACCTCCAGGACCGGGGCACGCGCCTGTTGTCGTACATCGGCGACGTGATCGTGAACGGCAACCCCGACGTGCCCGCCGCCGCGCGGGCTTCCGTCAAGAGCAAAAAGTTTCTGCTGCCCAAGCTGCCCGACGGCGCCGACCTGACCCAGCCGCCGCCGCCCGGCACCAAGCAGCGCCTCAGCGAAATGGGGCCGGAAGGCTTCGCCCAGTGGCTGCGCGACGAGCCGCAGATTCACTATACCGATACTACGCTGCGCGACGCCCACCAGAGCCTGCTCGCCACGCGGGTGCGGAGCTACGACCTGATCCGGCCGGCGGCGCGCTGGGCGCGGCTTCATCCGCAGACGTTCTCGCTCGAATGCTGGGGCGGCGCCACCTTCGACGTGGCCCTGCGCTTCCTGCACGAAGACCCCTGGGACCGCCTCGCCCGGCTGCGCCAGCACGTGCCCAATATCCTGTTGCAGATGCTGATCCGGGGCGCCAACGGCGTGGGTTACAAGGCCTACCCGGACAACCTGACGGAGAAGTTCGTGGAAAAAGCCTGGGAAACGGGCATCGACGTGTTCCGCATCTTCGACTCGCTGAACTGGATGAAGGGGATGGAATCGTGCATCGGGTTCGTGCGCAACCGGACGCAGGGCCTGGCCGAGGCCTCTATCTGCTACACCGGCGATATTATGGACCCCAAGCGGACCAAGTACTCGCTGGAATACTACCTGAAACTTGCCAAGCAGATCGAAGACGCCGGCGCGCACATCCTCTGCATCAAGGATATGGCCGGCCTGCTGAAACCTTACGCCGCCAAAGAGCTGGTTACGGCCCTGCGCGCCACCGTGAAGCTGCCGATTCACCTGCACACCCACGACACGTCGTCATTGCAGTCGGCCACTTACCTGCAAGCCATCGAGGCGGGCGTGAACGTGGTGGACGTGGCCCTCGGCTCGCTGTCGGGCCTGACGTCGCAGCCCAACTTCAATTCGATGGTCGAGGCCCTGCGCCACACGCCGCGCCACCGCGAGTTCGACCAGAAAAGCCTGAACCAGTTTTCGACCTACTGGGAGGCCGTCCGGGAGCTGTACTATCCGTTCGAAGCCGACCTGAAAGCGGGCACGAGCGAGGTGTTTCAGCACGAGATTCCCGGCGGGCAGTACTCGAACCTGCGGCCCCAGGCAGCCGGCCTGGGCCTGCTCGACCGGTTCGAGGAAGTCAAGCAGCGGTTCCAAGACGTGAATATGCTCTTCGGCGACATCGTGAAGGTCACGCCCTCCTCCAAGGTGGTGGGCGATATGGCGCTCTTTATGGTCTCGAACAACCTTTCGCCGGAGGATGTGCTGCTCAAAGGCCAGACCTTGGCCTTTCCCGAATCGGTGATCGAGCTGCTGCGCGGCGATATCGGTCAGCCCGAAGGCGGTTTCCCGAAGCGCCTGCAAAAGCTGGTGTTGAAGGGCGAAAAACCCTACACCGACCGCCCCAACGAGCACCTCAAGCCCATCGACTTCGACGCCGAGTGGGCCGCCTTCGAAGCCACCCACCCCGGCGCGCAGTTCACCGACCTGCTCAGCAGCCTGCTCTACCCGAAGGTGTTTGCCGACTATTGGAAACACCGCCAGGAGTTCGGTGATGCCTGGGTGCTGCCCTCGCCGGTGTTTTTCTACGGCCTCCAGCCGGGCCAGGAAGCGGTGGTGGAAATGGCGCGCGGCAAGACCGTGATCGTGCGCCTCGATTCGGTTTCCGAACCCGACGCCGACGCGATGCGCACCGTCTTCTTCACCTTCAACGGCTCCGGCCGCAACCTGAAAGTGCGCGACCGAAACGTGGAATCGACTCGCAAAACCAATCAGAAGATCGACAAAGCCAACCCCGCCCAAATCGGCGCGCCGCTGCAAGGCCTATTGAGCAAGGTGCTGGTAAAGGCCGGCGAAGCGGTGACCAAAAACCAGCCGCTCTTCCTGATCGAGGCGATGAAGATGGAGTCCACGATCACGGCCACCGAAAACGGCACCGTGCAGGCCATTCACCTCCCTGGCGGCACGCTGGTGCAGGCCGATGACCTGGTGGTTACAATGGGGTGAGATTCGAGTAGGCGCGGGGAGCCGTCCCGCGCCTACCAACTCACCTTGCCGTCGTGCACCTGCCCAAGGGACTTGGGCAGGTGGCGGCGCACGGCTGGCGTGAGTTCGCGCATACCGAGCGCCTTATATCGACGCAACATTCGGTAACAGTCGATTCGGCTCCAGTTGGCCGCGTAGATCAACCCGCCGATGGCTACCGGCACGGTGGCCAGCAGCGCGGGCATCACCCAGGCGGCGCGCTCGGCAGTAGCCGTTTGCCCATAAGGTGCCTGCTGCTGTTGCTGTACCCGATCCACGGTGCTTACTGCCACACCGGCTGTCCCAAAAATCTGGTTCAACAAAAGCCCCTTGTTACGCTTGGTGAAGTACAAGTGGATGATGGCGGCAGCCGTATCGTTGGCGGCATAGTGCTGCTGGAAGTCTTCTTCCGTCAGCTTGTATTCTTCAGCCGTCGGCGCGTCCTGTACTGGCCAACTGGCGCCGAATGGCGGCTTGAAAGTCGACTGTGCTGCACCGGGCAGAGAATGGCCGCTCAAGGCGGCCAGCAACAACAAAAAAACGGAAAGTCGCGACATTGCGTAAATTTAGTCACGCCAGGGGCGTCGTTTATGCGCCTGCCAAAGCAGCCAAAGGGGGCTTTGGCGAACGGAGTTGCGCGAATCCTGATGATATTGAAGTCGAAACAGCCCCCGTTTTCTGCCTCCTGATGCTCTCCCGCCTCGACTTCCTCCGGCTGATCGGCGCGTCAACCGCCCTACCTTTCCTGGAGCGCTTCGACGTGGGCGCCCGCCCCGACCCGGAGCAGCTTACCCGCCTCTGGAGCGGGTCGGTGGCAGGCTTTCAGTTTCATCAGGGGCATACTGTGGCCACTGATTTAGCGCCGGACCACCTGTTGCTTCTGGTCCGGGAGCCGGAAAACCAGTACGATGAACACGCCATCGCCGTGTACTCAGCTTCCACGAAGCTCGGCTACGTGCCGCGCACCGATAACCTGGTGCTGGCCACGATGCTCGACGCGGGTGTGTACAAGCTGTTGGGGAAAGTGGACCGGGTGCGCCCCTACGCGGCCGACCCGTGGCGGAAGCTGCAATTCAGCATTTACGAAGCCCGGCAGGGCCGGTAAGGGGTCAGACCGTTCTAAGCCGGGGGTTCCGCCACACCAACGGCATTCTGGAGGAATGGAAAACCAGGCTGACGGCACCGGGCGGAAGTCCGATCACATTATCGTGCGATTGTAGCAGCCGGGGATTCGCCGTCCCTTTGTGGCGGGAAAAGTTTTCCCGATTTCTCCCACTTGCTTCCGCCGATGCATCACGCCCGTACGATTCTGCTGACCGTTGCCCTACTGACCACTGCAACCCTCGCCACCCGCGCGCAGGTGGGCATTGGCACTATTACGCCAGATGCCTCCGCCATCCTGGAGCTATCGGCGGCCGGTAAGGGCCTGCTGCTGCCTCGTGTGGCGCTGCAATCGATCACCGACGGTGTGACAATCAGCCTGCCAGCCACCTCGCTGCTGGTTTACAACACCAATGCGCTGCTACCGGGCGGGGTGGGCCTTTATTACAACGCTGGCACCCCCGCCGCGCCTGGCTGGGCACGAATCGTCACGGCCAGCGCCGGCAGCACGGCCTGGCTGACGGGCGGCAACGCCGGCACCAACCCAGCCACCGATTTTCTGGGCACCACCGATGCGCGCGACCTCACCCTGCGCGCCGCTAACACCGAGCGGCTGCGCCTCACCCAGGCCGGGGCGCTCCACCTGACGGCCGACAACAATGCCACCATCATCGGGCACAACGCGGGCGCGGTGAATGCGGGCCTCCAGAACCAGTTCATCGGCTACGAAGCTGGCCAAGCCAACACCAGCGGGCAGCAGAACTACTTCAGCGGCTATCAGGCGGGGCAAACCAACACCGTCGGCACCCTCAATCACTTCGTGGGCTACCAGGCAGGTACCGCCAACGTCAGCGGCGGCAGCAACTATTTTAGCGGCGTGTCGGCGGGGTCGCAGAACGACAGCGGGTCGGAAAACCATTTCAGCGGGTTTCAGGCGGGTAGCGGCAACACCGGCGGCTCGGCCAACCAGGCCATCGGCTACCGCGCCGGCCTGAGCAACGCCACCGGTACCGGCAACCTGTTCGTGGGTTACCAAGCCGGCGAAAGCGCCACCGCCAGCTTCAACCACTTCGTGGGCTACCAGGCGGGTCAGAGCAACATCGGCGGGCAGCAGAACTACTTCAGCGGCTACCAGGCCGGGCAAGCCAACGTGGGCGGTTCGCTCAACCACTTCGTGGGCTATCAGGCGGGCATCAGCAACAGCAGCGGTGCCAGCAACTACTTCAGCGGCCCGGCGGCGGGCGGGGGCAACACGACGGGTAGCGAAAACTATTTCAGTGGTTTTCAGGCTGGTTTCGGCAACACTACCGGCGCCGGCAACCTGTTCGTGGGCTACCGGGCGGGGTTGAGCAACACCACCAACTCGGGCAATTTTTACGTAGGCTATCAGGCCGGCGAGAACGCCACGGCCGATTTCAACCACTTCGTGGGCTACCAGGCTGGCCTGACCAACACCACCGGGCAGCACAACTATTTCAGCGGCTACCAGGCCGGGCGCGACAACGCCGACGGCTCGCTCAATGTGTTCGTCGGCTACCACGCCGGCCTGGAAAACACGGAAGGCAACGAGAACACGTTCATCGGCCACGAAGCGGGGCTGCAAAACACGTCGGCCGATTTTATGACGGCCATCGGCTACCGGGCGGGGGCGAGTAACCAGATTTTCAACTTGCAGCACTTCGTGGGCCACCGCGCCGGCGAAAATACCAGCCTCGGCCAGAGCAACCATTTTTCGGGCGCCCGAGCGGGGATGACGAACGTCAGCGGCAACGCCAACCACTACGACGGCTTCCTGGCCGGGACGCTCGCTACCCGCAGCCGCAACCACTTCGTGGGCAACCAGGCCGGCACCAACACCACCATCGGGCAGGAAAACTACTTCAGCGGCTACCACGCCGGCCTGGAAAACACCGAAGGCGACGAGAATATGTTCATCGGCTACGAAGCTGGTCTGGCGAATACGTCGGCGACGTATATGACCGCCATCGGCTACCGGGCGGGGGCGAGTAACGAGATTTTCAACGCCCAGCACTTCGTAGGCTACAAGGCCGGCGAAAACACCACTATCGGCCAGAACAACCACTTTGCGGGGTTTAAGGCGGGCGCGACCAACTTCAGCGGCAACGCCAACCACTACGACGGCTTCCTGGCCGGCACCCTCGCCACCCGCAGCCGCAACCATTTCGTGGGCAACCAGGCCGGCACCGCCACCACCACCGGCGACGAAAACTACTTCAGCGGCTACCACGCGGGCTTCGTCAATACCACCGCCAGCCAGAACCACTTCGTGGGCTACGAAGCCGGCGTGGCCAATACGGGCGGCACCGCCAACCACTTCGACGGCTACCGCGCCGGCGCCGCCACCACCACCGGCGACAACAACGTGTTCGTGGGCCACCAGAGCGGTGCGACCAATACCACCGGCAGCAGCAATACGCTGCTGGGCTACCTGGCCGACGCCGATGCCGTGGGCCTGTCCAATGCCACTGCCATCGGCGCCAATGCGCACGTCGGCGTGTCCAACGCGCTGGCCCTCGGCGGCACCGGCGCCAATGCCGTGAATGTGGGCATCAACAACGCCACGCCCGCCGCCCGCCTCGACGTAAACGGCACCGTGAAGCTCGGCACCAACGGCACGGCGCTCAACGAAATCATCAAGCGGACCGTGAACAAGGACGTGGCCAACGTGCCGGCCAACAACTCGGTTACGGAAACCTTTACCGTGACGGGCGCGGCAGTGAACTCGACGGCCTACATCAGCCCGGACAACAATCTGGCTGATGGGCTGCTGATTGCCTACGCCCGCGTATCAGGGGCCAACACCGTGACGGTGAAGTTCTACAACGCTACCGGCGCTGCCATCAACCCGGCCAGCCAAGATTACCACCTGACGGTGGTGCGGTAAAAAGGCGCGCCCGAAAACAACGCTACGTGCCGCGTGGCTTGGCGCGGGCCGTGGGCGTGGCTTCGAGGGGATTGTCGGGCCAATGGTGCTTGGGGTAGCG
>JANPLI010000187.1:0-15429 GCA_031426455.1 Hymenobacteraceae bacterium
GGCTCCAAGCGCACCGGCCCCGACCTGCACCGCACCGGCGGCAAATACCCCGACTCGTGGCACTACCACCATATGCTCGACCCGACGAGTATGTCGCCCGGCTCGATTATGCCGCCCTACCCGTGGCTCTTCGACAACCTCATCGATTACTCGCACACCGCCAAGAAGATTAGTGTGCTGCGCAGCCTCGGCACCCCTTATCCGGAAGGCTACGAAACCCGCGCCGTGGCCGACGCCCAACGACAGGCCGCCGGCATCGCAGCCGCCCTGCGGAAGGAAGATATCGAGGTGAAACCCGACCGCGAGATCATCGCCCTCATCGCCTACCTCCAGCGCCTGGGCATCGACATCAAGCGCCAACCAATGACGGATTCCGTTGCCGCCCCGCTCAACGTGCAGGCCAGCAATTGATTTTTGATTGAGTGATTGAGTGATTAAGTGATTGGGTTATTTTCGATTTGCTCACCTGGCTCCAATCACTCCATCACCAATCGCTCAATCACCAATAATTAAAATGGAAAAGAACGTCCTGCGCGCCATCGACGGCATTGCGCTTTACCCGCTGATTTCCTTCGGCATCTTCGGTCTGTTTTTCCTCGTGCTGCTGGCGTACGCCGTGCTGGTGAAGTCCGATTTCATCGACCAGATGAGCCGGCTGCCCCTGCAAGGCGACGACACCACCGCCCCCCAACAGCAAGGAGGTGCCCCGTGCTGAAACTCAACTTGAAGTCCAGCCTGAAGCACAACCTGACCCGCGGGCTGCTGGCCGCCGGGCTGGCCCTGTTCCAGCTTTCGGCCCTCGCGCAGGTGGCTGACCCGGCCACGGCGGCCGTAGTGGTGCCCGCCGCTGAAGCTAACGCCAACCCGGCTTCGGCGGGGCTGGTGATGGTCACGGCCGTCGCTGTTTTCCTGCTGGCGCTGGTGCTGGTACTGGCCGTGATTGTCCTGTACCAGGCCAAGCCCTTGCTGCGGAAGTTGTACCTCAACCCCGTGCTGCACGACACCTGGAGCGGCCGGGTACTGGGGCTTTTCATCGGCGACCCCGTGGTGCTGACGGGCCGTGACCTGAACCAGGTAATGGAAGCCCACGACTACGACGGCATTCAGGAGTACGACAACGACCTGCCGCCCTGGTGGAAGGCGCTGTTTCTGGGCAGCATCGGCTTCGCGGTGGTGTATCTGGTGTTCTTCCACGTCACCAAAACCGGCGCCCTGACCCTGGATGAATACCGCGGCGAGATGGCGCAGGCCGCCCTTCTCACCCAACAGCTCGGCGCCAACGACGATCCCAACAAAATCACCGACTTCAAGCCAATGCTGGCCGGGGCCGATCTGGCGGCGGGCCAGGCGGTGTTCGTGCAGAACTGCGCCGCCTGCCACGGCAAAGCCGGTGAAGGCAGCGTCGGCCCGAACCTCACCGACGAATACTGGCTCCACGGCGGCGAGGTCAACAAGGTGTACCACACCATCAAGTACGGCGTCCAGAGCAAAGGAATGATCGCCTGGAAAGGCAAGCTGACGGGCAAGCAACTGCTTCAGACGGCCTCCTACGTGCTCAGTCTGCACGGCTCGAACCCCGCCAACGGCAAGGCGCCGCAGGGCGAGCGCGAAACCCCTGCCGGCACCAAAGCCCCCGCCGCCGACCCTACCGTGCAGTTGCCGCCCCCCGGCGCGCCCCAGCCCGAAGGAATGCCCCGCCCGACGCCGGACCAGCGCTGACCCCCTCTGTCCTGGCCAGGGCACCGCTCGCCTGACGGCCTGCTGGCCACGACCAAAAGTGAAAACAACCGGCTTCCCGGCCACCTGAAATGATCACCCCCGAAACCGACTACCGCGACAGTATTGCTACCGTGAACGCCGCGGGCGAGCGCGTCTGGCTCTACCCCAAGAAACCCGCCGGGCCGCTTTACCGCGCCCGCAAGTGGGTGAGCTACGGCCTGCTGACGCTGCTCTTCACCGGGCCGTGGCTGAGGCTACCGAGCGGGCTACCGTTGCTGATGCTCAACTTTCCGGAGCGGCGTTTCATCATCCTGGGGTCGATTTTCTGGCCCCAGGATTTCTTCATTCTGCTGGTCGCGCTGCTGACGTTCATCGTCTGCATCGCGCTCTTCACGGTGGTGTACGGCCGGGTATTCTGCGGCTGGGTCTGCCCGCAAACCATCTTTCTGGAGATGGTTTTCCGCCGGATCGAGTATCGGTTCGAGGGCGACGGCCCGGCGCAAAAGGCGCTCGACAAAGCCCCCTGGACGTGGAATAAAATCTGGCGCAAGGGTGGCAAGCAGACCGTCTTCGTGCTGATTTCTTTCCTGATCGCCAATACCTTCCTGGCCTACATCATCGGCTCCGACGCGCTGGTGAAGCTCGTCACGGAGCCGCCCGCACAGCACACCGTGGGGCTGGCGATGATGGCCGTATTCACGGGCGTTTTCTGGTACGTGTTCGCCATTTTCCGCGAGCAGGTCTGCACCATCGTCTGCCCCTACGGGCGGCTGCAAAGCGTGCTGCTCACGCCGGAGTCGCTGGTGGTGGCCTACGACTACCAGCGGGGCGAACCGCGCGAGAAGCTGCACAAAAATCAGGAGCGCACCGCCGGCGACTGCATCGACTGCCACCAGTGCGTGCAGGTCTGCCCGGTGGGCATCGACATCCGCCACGGCACCCAGCTCGAATGCACCAACTGCACGGCCTGCATCGACGCCTGCAACCACATTATGGAGCAGGTCCACCTGCCGCTGGGGCTGATCCGGATTGATTCCGAGCGCCACATCGCAGCCGCCACCCCGTGGCGCGTCACCAGCCGGGTAAAGGCTTACACGGGCGTGTTGCTGGCGCTCACAGTGGGCCTGATCGGGTTGTTGGTCACCCGCCCCAACGTGGCCGCCACGGTGCTGCGTACGCCGGGCCAGCTGTACCAGAAAACGGTTCGCGGCACGATCACGAACCTCTACAACCTGTCGGTCATCAACAAAACCAACACCGCCCAGCCCATCGAGCTGCGGGTGCTGACGCCCACCGGCGGACAGATCAAGCTGGTGGGGCAAACCGGCCTCACGTTACCCGCGCAAGGCCGGCTGGAAGGCGTCTTCTTCGCCGAGCTACCCCGCACGGCCCTGCCGAAAGTGAGTACGCCGGTGCGCATCGGCATCTTCTCCCGCGGCAAGCTGCTGACCGAAGCCAAAACCAGTTTTTTGGCGCCTGGCTTCTGAATCCGGTCGCCCCCGTTCCGTTTCTCCCCCCCGCTTCCCGCCCCGTTTTCTATGGATCTCGTCGAAACGCCCCTCGCTCCCACCCGGCCGTCGGCCTCGCTCATCCCGTACTTCATCATCGGCACGTTTGTGCTGTTTGCCGCCTACATCGGCCTGATGGTGGCGCGCGCGATGCGGTCGGATGTGGAACTGGTCAGCACCGACTACTACCAGCAAGAGCTGGATTACCAACAGCGCATCGCGGCAAAAACCCGCGCGGCCGCGCTAACCGTGCCCATTCAGCTCGTCGCCACCGGCCACCGCCTCCAGCTCCAACTGCCACCCGCCCTGGCGGGGCAAACGATCCGGGGCGAAGTGCGCTTCTTCCGGCCTTCCGACGCGCGTCTCGATTTCACCGTGCCCTTCCGACCCGACGCCAACCTGACCCAGCACCTCAGCACCAGCCACCTGCAACCCGGCTACTGGCGCATCCAGCTAGACTTCACCGCCAACAACCAACCCTACTTCGTGGAATTATCAATGAACAATGAGCAATGAACAATTAGTAATTAACACGCCGCGGCGCTCGCTATTCCCCATTCCTCATTCCCCATTCCTCATTCCCCATTCCCCATTCCTCATTCCTCATTCCTCATTATAAAAAAGTGCTTTGGCCTGGCTTCCTTTTCGGCGTTTTAAGCTCGCTCCACTGCGTTGGAATGTGCGGCGCTATTGTGTTGGCGCTACCCGGCGCGCGCACGTCGGGCCGGGCGTGGTGGACGGACCGGCTGATTTACCACACCGGCCGGATCGGCACGTACACCGTGCTGGGCGCGGCCGTGGGCCTGGCCGGTGGCCATCTGCGCGTATTGGGGTGGCAGCAGGGGTTGTCGATCACTTCGGGCGTTTTGATTCTGCTGCTCGTGGCCGTGCCCGAAGTCTGGCGCGCGCGGGCCGCCGACGCCGTGGGCCTGGCGCGGCCGCTGGCCGCCGTGCAACGCCAGTTGGCGTACTGGTTTCAGCAGCGGGGTAGCGGCGCGCTGCTGCTCACCGGGGCTCTCAATGGCCTGCTGCCCTGCGGAATGGTTTACCTGGCCCTGGCCGGAGCCCTGAGCGCCCCAAGCACCGGGGGGGCGGCCGTTTATATGGCGCTCTTCGGAGCCGGTACGCTGCCGTTGCTGCTGGGCGTAAGCCTGACCGGCCGACTGGTAGCCCCGGCGATGCGCGTACAACTCCGAAGGGCCGGACCGTGGCTGACCGGCGCTCTGGCCGTGCTGTTCATCGTGCGCGGATTGGGAGTGGGCATTCCGTACCTCAGCCCCGGCATCAGCCACCCCGGCCCGGGGCAGGAGGCTCAGGCGGTGATGTGCCACAGCATCGAAAAGCGGTGAGCTGATACCGCCGCCGCTCACCAGGCTGGGCTTTCGCGGCGGCCTGACCCCCGAACTTCCGCCCCATCGCCTGCCTGGGCGCTGGCCTTACGGACCTTGGTTCAGGATTTCCCCAGAATCTACGCTAACTTTTGTGGTCAGATCGCCGGAAAGCCCGGCTGGCTCCATTCGTTCTCTTCTGAGGTATCGTGACGTTTCTTTCGCTGCTCCTTGCTTCCATTGCCCTGCTATTCAGCGGCGCTACTCCCCCGAAGGCATCTACCGGGAAGCAGCTATCGGCCAAAAAACAGACCCCGCCGGCCGTCGTGCGCGCGGCTTTTACGCAACGCTACGCAACGGCAACTGGCGTAAAATGGGAACCGGAAGGCGCCGCCTGGGAGGTCGAGTTTCATCTCGGCAAGGAAGAACTGTCGGCGGTTTTCTCCGCCGCCGGTACGTTCCAGGAGGTGGAACGCGAAGTGACGCTTACGGCCTTGCCCGCGCCCGTGCTGCCGTACCTGCGCCAGCACTATGCCGGCCAGAAGGTGAAGGAGGCAGCGCGGATCGAAGATGCGGCGGGCACCGTGACGTGGGAGGCCGAAGTAACCGGTAAAGACGTACTGTTCGATGCGGCGGGGCAGTTTCTGCGGGAAGCAAAAGATTAGCGGCCCATCTGGCTCAGTTCGCAGTTGGTGCGTTTGCTGAATGAAAATCCTACTCATCGAAGACGAAGCCCCTATTCGCGCGGCTCTGAAGGAACACCTGACCCAGCAGGGGTACCGGTGCGAAGAGGCGCCCGACTTCGCGTCCGCCCAAGAAAAGCTCTGGCTCTACGAATACGACGCCGTGCTGCTCGACCTGACCTTGCCCGGCGGCAGCGGTCTCGATCTGCTCCGGGCCCTGAAAGCGGCCGGCGCGCGGGCGGCCGTGCTGATTCTGACCGCCCGCGACGCGCTGGACGACAAGATCACGGGCCTGGAATTGGGCGCCGACGATTACCTCGCCAAGCCGTTTCACCTCGCCGAAGTCAGTGCCCGCCTGCGGGCCGTGCTGCGGCGCCGCCACTTCGGCGGGCAGCTCGTGCTGCGCTATGCGGAACTGACCGTGGACCCGACCGACGCGCTCGTGACCGTAAAGGGGGAAGCCGTGACGCTCACCCGCAAGGAGCTGGAGCTGCTGACGTATTTCCTGACGAACGTGGGCCGGGTGCTGACCAAGGAAAGCCTGGCCGAACACGCCTGGGGCGACGCCATCGACGCCGCCGACTCGTTCAGCTTTCTGTACACGCACCTCAAAAACCTGCGCCGGAAGCTGCGCGCGGCGGGGTGCGAGTTGCCCATCCGGACCCTCTACGGGTTAGGCTACCAGCTTCAGCCCGCGCCCACCGAGCCGCCCGCGCCGGACGCGGCGCTTCCAAACGCCCCTTCGTGAAACTGCTCGCCCGCCAGAACCGCTACTACATCGGCATCACGCTGGCCCTGCTGATTCCCGGCATCGGGGGCCTGTACGGCGCTGTACACCTGGTTTTTCGGCACGGCGCCGAAGAAAGCCTGGTGGCCGAGGCCGCCCGGCTCCGGGCCCACGTCGGCACCGGCCTGCTGCTGCCACCCGATGGCCGGCCCGAAACCCCCATCCTGCTCCCTTACCCCGTGCCCGGCGGGCTGCGCGACACCGTGCTGCCCGACCCCGACGAAGCCGGCGAGCCCACCGAGTACCGCCAACTCGTGACCCCCGTGATGACGCCCGCCGGCCGGCGCTGGCTGGTGATGCGCCGCTCGCTGCTCGAAACCGACGCGCTCGTGACGCTGGCCCTAGCCGTGCTGCTGCCCATCCTGGGGGCCATTCTGGGGGCGCTGCTCCTGCTGAACCGGCGCCTGGCGCGCCGCCTGTGGGCACCGTTGGAGGTCACGCTCCAGGCCCTGGCCGCTTACGACGGCCGTCGCCCTCTGACGCTGGCGCCCACTACCAGCATCGACGAATTCGACGACCTGAACCGCCACCTCGAAGCGATGAGCGCCCGCGTGGCCCAGGAGGTAGAAACCCTGCGCGCCTTCACCGAAAACGCGGCCCACGAGACGCAAACGCCCCTGGCGATCCTGCGCGCGCGCCTCGACCAGCTCGTGCAGCTGCCCACGCTGCCCCGCGAAGCGCACGCGCTGCTGGCCGATGTGTCCGGGGGGCTGAGCCGGCTGGTTCGGCTTCACCAGGCGCTCACCCTGCTCAGCAAGATCGAAAACGGGCAGTTCCCGGCCACTGCCCAGGCCCTGGACCTGGGCGCGCTGGCCAGCGCGCGCCTGGAAGAACTGAGCGACCTGATCGAGGCCAAGCACCTGACCGTCGTCACCGACCTGACGCATTGCCCGGTTCGGTTGCACCCCGCGCTGGCCGAGTCGTTGGTGCGCAACCTGCTGCAAAATGCCGTCCGGCACAACCTGCCCCACGGACGGCTGCTGGTGCGCGCGCAGCTGGGCGCGCTGCTGATCGAAAATACGGGTCCGGTGCCCCACGGCCCGGTGGCGCACTTCTTCGAGCGCTTTCGCAAGCACGACCCTACGAGCGAATCGCCGGGGCTGGGGCTGGCCATTTGCGAGCAGATTGCCCGTGCCCACGGGCTGACGCTGACCTATACCTTCGACGGCGAAACCCGCCAGCACCGGCTGGCCTTCGGCATCCCGCCCGACCGACGCCAGTCAGGCTGATACGTAATCGGTGCGGTGGCCCTGCCCTGACGCGGGCGGGGCGGCCTGGCTCCAGCTTTTCCTCAGAATCAAGCGGAAGTTTTGCGGCAGCTTGCGTATGGTCCTCCGTACTGCCTCCACCTGTGTTGTCACTTTTGCTCCGTCACGGCGCTTCTTTTGTTGCCGGTTGGCCCCCGATCGCGCTGCTTTTACTGCTGACCGCGCCCGCGTTTGCCCAACAGCCGGCGCTCGATCCGGTGCCGCGCGCTGAATCCAGCCTGCCCACCAGTCCGCGGCGGCTCGATGATTTCGTGGCCGTAGCCCGCGCCAACAGCCCGCTGCTGCGCGAGTTGACCAATCAGGTCGGCCAAAACCGCCTCGATAGCCTGCGCCGCAAGGCCCAGAACGGCCTTCAGGTGAACGGCGTCGGGGCGGCGGTGTACTACCCCACCGTCGCGAACCGCCGGGGGGAACCCGCGCTCGGCTACGATGAGGCCATCACCAACGGCGGCAACTACGCCGCTTACGCCCAAGTCACCAAGCCGATCCTGAACCGCGCGCTGCTCGAAAACGACTACCGCCTGCTGGGCAATCAGGGACAGGTGCTGGTCAATTCCAAGCGGCTCCAGGCGCTGGACTTGCGCCGCTCGGTCACGGACCAGTTTCTGACGGCCTACACCGCGCAGCTGCAGTTCGACTTCAGCCGCGACCTGCTGACCGAGCTTCGGCGGCAGGACCGTCAGTTGCACCAGTTGGTGGAAGGCGGCATCTTCAAGCAGACGCAGTACCTGAGCTTTTACCTTTCGGTGAGCGCGCAGGAAGTGACCGTCGAGCAAAACCGGCTGACGTACCGCCGCGAGCTGGGCACGCTACGGGCACTGGCCGGCGTGGCAGATACCGCGCTCGTGCCGTTGGAAACCCCGACGACGCCCGTCCGCCGGTCGCTGGCGGGGCTGCTGGCACCGGCCCAGCGCCAGTACACCCTCGACAGCCTGCGCAACGTGCTCGACCGCCGGGCGGTGGACGTATCGTACCGCCCCCGCGTGAGTCTGGTGACCGACGCGGGCCTGCAGTCCACCTCGTACCTGCCGCTGGCGCTGGGCCGCAGCTTCGGTATCAGCGGCGGGCTGCTGTTGTCGGTCCCGATCTTCGACGGCCACCAGCGGCAACTTCAATATCAGCGGATCACGCTTAGCGAACGCAGCCGCCAAGGCTACCGCCAGTTTCTGACGGTGCAGCGGCGGCAGCAGTACGAGCAGCTCGAAGGGCAGATTCGGGCGGCCGACGCGCTGCTGACCCGCATCCGGACGCAACTCCGGATCGCGGAAGCCCTGGTGGGCGCCACCCGCCAACAACTCGCCACCGGCGAGGCCGTGATCCTCGATTACCTCAACGTGGTGACCAGCTTCCGCACCCTGCAATTCAGCCTGACGCAGGCCGAAACCGACCGCCTGCGCAGCCTGTACGCCCTCGATTACCTGGCCGAGCAATGAAACCCCTCTTTCACCAGCCTGTTTTGCCGCACTTTCGCCCCTTCCTCTGCGCCCTTGGCTTGCTGCTTCCGGCTTGCCACTCCGGCTCCGACTCCGAGCCGGCCGCTGCGGCGGCCGATGCCGAAGCGGAAGTCCGGCTGCGCGCCCTCGTCACGGTGGGCACGGTGCAGCTCGACACCCTGCGCGATGTGCTGCGGCTGAGCGCCGTGTCGGCGTACCCGGCTAAGGATATCCTGCGGGCTACTACGACGGGCTACGTGCTGCCGCCGACGCCCGTGCCGGGGCAGGCGGTGGGCGCGGACCAGACGGTGTTTCGGCTGCAAACCAAGGAGTCGCGGACGCTGCACCTCGACCAGCTCACCGGCGACCCCCACCTGCGCTTCTCCGGCATCATCGCCGTGAAGGCGGGCCGGGCGGGCGTGCTTTCGACGGTAGACAAGTTCGCCGGCGACTACGTGCAGGACGGCGAGCAGCTCGCGGTGGTCTATGACCGCGCGCGCTTCGGCTTCGTCCTCGACGTGCCCGCCACCCAGCTCCGCTACGTGCGGACGGGCCAAACCTGCCGCATCCGGCTGCCCGACGGCCGCACCCTGGCCGGCCGCGTGGCCGAAGTACTGGCCACCGCCGACGTGACCCTCCAGACCCAGCGCTACACGGTGCGACCCATCGGCCCGGTGCCCGACCTGCCCGAAAACCTCGCCGTGCAGGTGGAGCTGGACCGCACCGCACCGCGCTTGGTGCCCACGCTACCGCGTGAAGCCGTCCTGACCGACGAAACCCAGACCGCGTTCTGGGTGATGCGCCTGCTCGACGACTCGACCGCCGTAAAGGTGCCCGTGCAGCGCGGCCCGCAGCAGGGCGAACGGGTCGAAATCAAAAGCCCCCGCTTCGGCCCGCAGGACCGCATCCTGCTGACGGGCAATTATGGTCTGGACGATACGGCCGCCGTGCAGGTAAGCAAGTAGCTAACTGGCCGCTTGTAGCTTAAAGCGGGTGACTGCCTGCTTCACCCCTCTTTTTCTCCGATGACCCCATCTACCACCTTTCAGCAGTACAAAGCCCCCATCGCGGTGGTGCTGGCGCTGGTGCTCGCGCTGGGCACGCTGGCGTACCGGCGCATCAATGTGGCGCTGTTTCCGGAGGTGACGTTCCCGAAGGTCAAAGTCATCGCCGACAATGGCTTGCAGCCCGTGGACCGGATGATGGTGACCGTCACCAAGCCGCTGGAGAACGCGATGAAGCAGGTGCCGGGTATCAAGCTGCTGCGCTCGACGACGAGCCGCGGATCGTGCGAAATCTCGGCTTTCTTCGACTGGAGCGTGAACGTGGTGCAGAGCCAGCAGATTGTGGAGTCGCGGCTCAACCAGATCCGCAACGACCTGCCGCCGGGCACCCAGATCAGCGTCGAGCGGATGAACCCCGCCATCCTGCCCGTGATGGGCTACACCCTCGAAGGCCCCGGCCGCTCGGCCCTGGAGCTGCGGCGGCTGGCGCTGTTCACGGTCAAGCCGTTTCTCTCGCAGGTCGACGGCGTGTCGGCGGTCCAGATTCAGGGCGGGCGCACGAAGGAGTACCAGATCGAATTGCTGCCCGACCAGCTCGCCGCCCTCGGCCTCACGCCCGCCGACGTGAACACGATGCTGGCCCAGACCAACTTCGTGCAGTCGAACGGCTACCTGAGCGACTTCCGGCGCCTCTACCTCACCGTCACCGACGCCACGCTGGTCACCCGGAGCGACCTCGAAAACGTGGTTCTCCGCAACGATGCCCGGCGCATTGTGCGCCTGGCCGACGTGGCCACCGTGCGCGTCGGCGAGCAGCCCGAATACACCCGCATCAATGCCAACGGCCACGACGCGGTGCTCATCGCGGTGCTGCGCCAGCCCGACGCCAACGTGGTGCAGGTCTCGGCGGGGGTGGTGGCGAAAGTCCGCGCCCTGCAACGCGGCCTGCCGCGCGGCATCACCCTGCGGCCCTATTACGACCAGGCCGATTTCGTGACCGAGGTGGTGCGCTCCGTGCAGGACTCGCTCTGGATCGGGCTGGCGCTGGCGCTCGTGGTCACGGCGCTCTTCCTGCGCTCGTGGCGGGCGTCGCTCACCATCCTGCTCACGATCCCGATAGCTCTGGCGATGACGCTCGCCGTGCTCTACTTCGGCCTCGGTTACTCGCTGAATATCATGACGTTGGGCGCCGTGGCGGCCGCCATCGGGCTGATGATCGACGACGCCGTGGTGATGGTCGAGCAGCTCCACCGGGTCGGCGAAGACCACCCCGACGCCACGCCCGGCGAGGTGGTGGCCCGGTCGGTCAGGCACCTTTTGCCCGCGCTCGTCGGCTCGTCGCTGAGTACGATCGTCATCTTCCTGCCCTTCGCGCTGCTGGGCGGCGTGGCGGGCGCCTACTTCAAAGTACTCGCCACCACGATGGTGGTAGCGCTGGTGTGCTCGTTCTTCGTCGCGTGGCTGGGCCTGCCGGTGATTTATCTGCTGCTGTCGGGAAGAGGAGCAGCGGTGCGAGTGGCGAGTGGCGAGTGGCGAGTAACGAATTCAGAGGCAAAAGAAAGTGACGATTGGCGAGTAGCGAGTTCAACGGAAAAAGAAGCAACCGACGCGGCTCCCCCAATCGCATCAGACCTAGCCCCCAGCCACTCGCCCCTCGAAACTCGAAACTCGCCACTCGCACCTCGCACCTCGCACCTCGCCACTCGAACCTCAGACCTCAGACCTCGAACCTCGAACCTCGAACCTCGCACTTGGGTCCGCGCCGTCATCCGCCACCCGGCTTACAGCGTGGTGGGCATCGTGGTGCTGCTGGCCACGCTCGGGTTCATCATCCCCCGGCTGGCGACGGGTTTTCTGCCGGAGATGGACGAAGGCGCCATCGTGCTCGACTACAATTCGCCGCCCGGCACCAGCATCGAGGAAACCGACCGGATGCTGCGGCAGGCCGAAAAGCTGATCGTGCGGGTGCCGGAGGTGGCTTCTTACTCGCGCCGCACCGGCACCCAGATGGGCTTCTTCATCACCGAACCGAACCGGGGCGACTACCTCATCCGCCTCAAAACCGACCGCACCCGCACCACGGAAGAGGTCATCGACGACATCCGCCAGCGGATCGAAGCCACCCAGCCGGCGCTGGTCATCGACTTCGGCCAGGTCATCGGCGATATGCTCGGCGACCTGATGAGCACCGTGCAGCCCATTGAAATCAAGGTCTTCGGCCCCGATGCGCCGACCCGCTACGGGCTGGCCGAAAAGGTGGCCGCCGTCGTGGAAAAAACCCCCGGCACGGCCGATGTCTTCGACGGCATCGTGCGGCTGGGGCCTTCCGTGGACGTGCGCCCTGACCCGAGCCGCCTCGCCCAGTTCGGCCTCACCGGCACCGACTTTCAGACCCAGCTTCAAACCCAGCTCGCGGGCGTAGTCGGCGGCTCCGTGCTCGAAGGCGAGCAGCTCCTCAACATCCGCTTGCGCTACCCGCAGGCCGCCAGCGCCACCCTCGACGAGATGCGCGCCGAACCGGTCTTCCTGCCCAACGGTCAGCGACGCCGCCTCGACGAACTGGCCACCGTTCGCGTCAGGGCCGGCGATGCCGAGCTGGAACGCGAGAACCTACAGGCAATGACGGCCGTGACGGCCCGCCTCAACGGCCGCGACCTGGGCACGGCGATGCAGGAAATCCGCCAGCAACTAACCCGCCAGGTGCTGCTGCCGCCCGGCTACTTCATCCAGTACGGCGGCTCGTATGCCGAACAGCAGCAGTCGTTTCAGGAACTGCTGACGATTCTCGTCGCGGCCTGTCTGCTGGTATTCGCCGTGGGCCTGTTTCTGTTCAAAGACCTCAAAGCCGCTGGGCTGATTCTGCTGGTGGCGGTGCTGGGGCCGGCGGGCGGCAGCGTGGCGCTGTTCCTGACGGATACGCCGCTCAACGTCGGCTCCTACACGGGGCTGATTATGGTGGTGGGCATCATCGGCGAGAACGCCATCTTCACGCTCCAGCAGTTCTTCGAGCACCGCGCTGAGGGCCACCCTACCGAGCACGCCATCGGTCACGCCATCGCCGAGCGCCTGCGCCCCAAGCTGATGACGGCGCTGGCGGCCATTGCCGCGCTGCTGCCGCTGGCGCTGGGTATCGGGGCGGGCGCGCAACTGCATCAGCCGCTGGCCATCGCCGTCATCGGCGGGCTGCTGCTGGCCCTGCCGCTGCTACTGGTAGTGCTGCCCAGCCTGCTGCGCCTGGCGTACGGGCGGGGCGAAGTGGTGCCAGCGGTCCTTCCAGCCGCATAGCCGGCGAGCGCCCATAAAACATCACCCCTCCCTATCAAAGATGCCCCCTGGCGCTGCGCAACCCTGCGTAAAACTCCGCGCGACTCTGCGCGAAACCGCGCCAGGGAGTACCTGTTCGTAAGTTCTGAGCTTGCTGCTTCACCCCCAAATCAGCACCAGCGTCCCCGTGATGATGAGCGCCGCGCCCGCGCCCGCCTGCCACGTCAGCTTCTCGCCCAGAAACACCACTGACAGGATAAGGACCAGCGCCACGCTGAGCTTGTCTACGGGCGCCACCTGCGACACCTTGCCCAGTTGCAGCGCCCGGAAGTAGAAGATCCACGACAGGCCCGTCGCCAGGCCCGACAGGCCGAGAAAAAGCAGATTGGTGCGCGTCAGCGTGTGCAGCGACGTTAGCCCGCCCCGGAAAAAGACGATGCCCCACGCCAGCACCAGCACCACTACCGTGCGCACGGCGGTAGCCAGGTTGGAGTCCACCCCCTTGATGCCGACCTTGGCCAGGATGGCCGTCAGGGCCGCAAAAAACGCCGACAGGAGCGCGTAGAACCACCACATAAACAGAAGGCGAGAGAAAGGGAGCCCCTACGACACAGCAAAACGCTCTACAGCCGCCATTGCAGCGTCAGGCCCGTCGCGCCAGCGTAGTAAAGCGGCGCCGCCCGCAGCGACGAAGTAGCTTTACCCGGCTTGCGGCCCCACCGGTGGCGGTGCGTCAGGTACGCCACGTGCGCCGACAGGATGCCGATGCCCGCGCCGGCCACCACGTCGCTCTGCCAGTGCTTGGTATTGATCATCCGCAGCGCGGCCACGCTCGTCGCCACGGCGTAGGCGCCCACGCCGTACCACTGGCTTTTGTCGCGAAACTCGGTGTGGACGATGGATGCCGCCAGAAACGCCTGCGCCGTGTGGCCCGACGGAAACGAGAGTTTATCCGACTTATCGGGCCGCTCCTCCTGCGTCAGATGCTTGACGGTAAAGACGCTGGTCAGCATCATTGCCTCACTCTTGGCCAACAGGAGCAGCAGGTTGACCCGGTCGCTGCGCGACTCTACCCCCGCCAGCGTCACGGCGCCCAGCTCCAGGTAAGGCACGAAAATGAGCACATTGTCGGCCTTCGTCCGGTAGGTCGGGAAAAGGCGGTGGATGTCGTAGTTGGCGTCCTGATTAGTGTAAAAGCCGCCGCCGTTGAACGTGTAGGCCCCGTAGCCAATCAGCAGCGCCGGAATCGCCACCGCCTTGAAAAGCTTGCTTTTGAAGAACGGCGCCTTCTCCACCGCCCCCGGCCCAACCAGCGGGCGTTCGTACTTCTTCAGCGTATCGGCCGGAGCCACGGCCGGCGGCGGAAGCTGCTGGGCGTAAGCCGGAGCCAGCCACCCGGTAAATAGCAAGCTGGCGGCCAGTGTTTTTAGGGGACGAAAGGGCATCGAACGAGGGGTAGGAAGCAGGGTAAAAACGGCAGCCACGTAAACGGCCGCCATGAAAACAAGGCTACAAGACTAGGGCGCAATTCCGAGGAAATTCGGAAGCACCGGCCCCGGTGAGCGGCATTTTGCCCCAGTTACCTAATTATCAGCCTACTACAGGCGCATTTCGTTTTGGTCTTCGAAAGCAGGAACTATGGCGAGGTACAAAGCAAAGCGACCTTCGCAGGACTTACGCAGGGAGTAACTTGAGCAGGACTTACGCAGGTGTTGGGCAAGAGCCGTTCTCTTGGATGGTCCCGAAGGGACTACCATTCGGTAGGTCAACGTTTTAATAAAAATAGGGCGGTCCCGAAGGTGAACTGACGTGTTAACTTAGCGCACAATCCATCTCGCCGAAAGCCCTGATAGCCAGCAGAAAACAAGGGAAGTTTGTACGCGAACTTGACGCGCCAGTTCACCGAAGGGACTACCTCAGCGGCGGCAGGCAGTCCCTTCGGGACCGCCCAAAATCGGGCTAATAACCTGTGCTACCGAAGGATAGTCCCTTCGGGACCATCAGCAACCCGTGCACCTGCGTAAGTCCTGTTGAGGCAAATTTTCACCCGATGTTCACCCAAGAGAAGTACATTAACTATTTGTTTAGCACCTCCCGCAACTACACCAGGACTTACGCACGAACCAATTTTCGTCCTGAAAAGGGCTTTCTGCGGCCCCGGAGGGGCCACCGTTCGGTAGAAAAACGGTGTTCTGGGCCTATGGCGGCCCTGGAGGGGCTACCCTTTTGCGTTAGTGCGTAAGTCCTGCGGTACAAACAGCGGTTCCAATTGGATAAGCGGTCCCGAAGGGACGACCATTCGGTAGCAACCAGCGACGAGCACAAACCGGCGGTCCCGAAGGGACGACCATTCGGTAGCAACCAGCCACGAGCACAAACCGGCGGTCCCGAAGGGACGACCATTCGGGAGCAACAAGCCACAAGCAAAAACCGGC
>JANPLI010000188.1:0-20071 GCA_031426455.1 Hymenobacteraceae bacterium
GCTATCGAGTTGGCCTTGCAACGCGGCCAGGGTCTGAGTTTCGGCCGTTAGCAGGGTGCGGAGGCGCTCGGTGCGGGCCGTATCAGTGGCGGGCAACTGAATAGTCTGCTGAATGGCGGTGGCCAAGGCCAAAGCACGCACCCAGACAGGACCGGGCGCGGCCGGCTTTTCCGCCGAAACCGCCCCACTAGTATCAGCAGCCACGACTGGCACCGGCACAGGTAGCGGCAGCGGCACGGGTAACGCCCCCGGCAGCGGCACGGGCACGGGCACCGCCGCAACCGGAGCCGGTTGTGGCACAAGGGTCCCGCCGCCCGCCGCAGCCCACCGGTAACGGACAGGCGCCGACGCGGCGGAAGGAGCAGCAGCGGGCATCAACGGGCGCGTGACACGGGCGGGTCGGTCAAAACCCAAAAAAGCCACCCCACCACCATCACCACCCCGCACCACCTCACCACCCCGCACCACCTCACCACCATCACCACCCCGTACCACCACCACCTCACCACCCTTTACCACCTCACCACCCGTCATCACCCCACTCCCGCCCCACCATAGCAGCGCGCCCACGGCTACCCCCGCCGCGAACGGCCGCAGACGGGCGCCCCAGCCAGGCGGCGGCGGGGGTGGCGGCAGACTGCCGCGCAGGCGCTCCCAGCCACCGGGCTCGGGCACGGGCACGGGCGTGAAGGCCGCCAACTGGCGGCGGAGCTGCTCGTCGAAGGAGAATTCGTTGGGCGCGTTATCAGGAGCGTTCATCGCGAAAGGGAAGAAGGACGGTTTCGGAACGGCGCACCAGTTCGGCCAGCAGCCGCCGCGCGCGGGATAATTGAGAAGAAGACGTGCGCTCGTCGATGCCGAGCTGCTCGCCGATTTCCTGGTGCGAGTAGCCCTCCACGCAATACAGGTTCAGCACGAGGCGGTAGATATCGGGCAGCCGGGCAATGAGCGCCACCAGGTCGTGCCCGGCCAGGCGGCTTAAGGCATCGGCATCGGCGGAAGAGAGGTCGGCGGCGGCGTCGAGGTCCAGCTCCGGCGCCCGGCGCATCTGCTGGCGGTAGTGGTCGAGGCAGGTGCTGATGGCCACGCGCCGCACCCAGGCTTCCAGCGGACCATCGGCCCGGTACTGCGGCAGCCGCGCAAAGACGCGGATGAACGCCTCCTGCACCAGGTCTTCGGCCTGCACCCGCGAGCGCGCGTACCGCACGCAGACGTGCAGCAGGCGCGGGGCAAAGTGGTGGTAGAACGCCTCCTGGGCGGCCGGCTCGTGACGCAGGCAGCCGGGCAAATAAGCTTCGGGGGCGGGAAGGGCAGCCACAGGAATGGGGAAGGTACCCCAATGACGCTGCCCGGCGCGGAAGTACGGCGAGCGCCGCAAAAAAAACCGGCCGCCACGCCGCACCCGCCCGTTCGGCCCCAACTTGCAGGGCCGGGCACCACTGCCCGGCTTCACTGCCTGTTCTGCCCCCTATGGCTTCTGCCGCCGCCCATCTTCCTGCTTCCCCCCTCCCCGCTCCTGGCCCGGCCGGCCCGCCGTCGGCGGCGCCGCATTCGGGCGTGGCCGCTTCTTCGCTGGAAGCCGTCTATTATTTCCACCCCCACGCCTGGTTCCTGACCCGCTATGGGCGCCTGCCGCTGCGGCGCATCTATGAGCTGCCTTCCGATAAAGTGCTCCACGCCTTCCGGCAGACGCTGCTCGACTGGTATTCCGACCTGCCCGCGCGCACCGTGGCGGCCACGGAATTCTACGACCACCTGCACCCCGACGGCCTGGCGCACTGGGGCGCCTACGAAGTGGCGCCCGGCCTGCTGGTGTTCTTCGGTACCCGCGCCGACTATGGCCCCGACGATGTGCAGCTCCTCTACGACCCCGCCCACGCCGACGCTCATACCACCGAGCTGGAACGCCTCAGCGCCCACCTCACCACGCTGCTCCAGCCCGAAAAAGCCGCCGAACACCACCAGATCTGGGTGATGCAGGCTTCGGAAGGCGACGTGCGCTTCCGCCCGCTCGATATCACGCTGCCGAAACTGACGCTGGAAACGCACTACAACGACGACCTCGGCCCGATCCACGAGCGGCTTGTGGCGCGCCTGTGCCAGCCCCGCGACAAGGGCATCGTGATCCTGCACGGCCCGCCCGGCACCGGCAAAACGTCGTATATCCGCCACCTCTGCGGCCTGACCACCAAGCGCAAGCTCTTCATTCCGCCCAACCTGGCCCCGCAACTCGCCGACCCCGGCTTCATCAACCAGCTTTACCACAACACCGACTCGATTCTGCTGATCGAAGACGCCGAGCAGCTTTTGCTGCGACGCGACGACGGGCGCGGGCTGCCGGGAGCCGTCAGCAACCTGCTGAACCTCTCGGACGGGCTGCTCTCGGACTGCTTCCACATCCAGATCATCTGCACCTTCAACACCGACCTGGCCCGCATCGACCCGGCCCTACTCCGCAAAGGGCGCCTGATTGCCGCCTATGAGTTCGGGCCTTTGGCGCAGGCCAAAGCCGCCGCCCTGGCTGCCAGCCTGGGCCAATCGGAAGCCGTCACCACCGACCTGACCCTGGCCGAACTCTACGCCCGCGAAGAGCCGGAACCCGCCGGGGGGCCGCCCGCCAAACGGGCCATCGGGTTCGGGGCGGGGCGGTAAGCGCCGGCCGGAGCGGACGCATTTCCGGAGGCACTGAATCGAAGCAAAGGAACGCGGAGGAACGCCGTGGCAACAACGGAACGCGGATGAACGCGGAGGGAAAGACGCGGATCGTAAATCCGCCCAAATCCGCTTTCATCCGCGTTCCAACGATCCGCACGGCCCCATTCGGCTTTACTCTCCTTCGCGTCTTTGCGCCTTCGCGGGAAATTTGGAAAGAAGAAACGGCCAGCAGGCGGCTCAACGAATACCCAAAGAGGCCTCGGACGTTTGCCCTGATTCTGGAGTCGTAACCCTGGCGGAATATCGTCGTTACCCTGCCGATCGGCACGGTGATTGCGCGACGCCGGCAGGATTTTTTCCAGTTTTTTTTGTTTTTTTATGGAACACCCATTCTTTGCTGACTCCGGACGGCGCCCCGCGCCGCGCCGTACCCCCGCCCTGCTGGCGGCGGGCTTATTGGCCCTGACGGCCGTCACTGCCCCCGCATCGGCGCAGACCCTGTACGGGCTGACGACGATCACCGGCACGTCGATGTTTATCCCGCTGCCGCCGGTCGGCTCGCAGGTCATCGGTACCATCAACCCCACCAACGGCGCCGCCAACCTGGCCGGCGCCATTCCAATCACCGGGGTGACGGCTGGCCAAACGCTCGTGGGCATCGACGCGCGCCCCGCCACCGGCGAGCTTTGGGCGCTGGGCTACGACGCCAGCCTGACGACCAATAACACCCGCCTCTACACGCTAAACCCCGCCACCGGCGTGGCGACGGCCGTCGGGCCGGGCGCTCTATCCCTGGACCTGGGCACCGACCCGAACCGCATCGGCTTTGACTTCAACCCCACCGTGGACCGCATCCGGGTGGTGAGCCAGAATGATAAGTCGTTCCGCCTCAACCCCAATACCGGCGGCCTGGTGACGCAGGACGGTAACCTGGCCTACCCCGGCAACGTGCCCACCGCGAACCCGCAGGTGGGCACGGCTTTTTATACGAACTCGACCATCGGCGCCACCGCCACGACGTTTTACGTGCTGGACGAAACCGCCGGCAGCGGGCGGCTGGTGACGGTCAATCCGCCCAACGTCGGTACGCTGGCCAGCTTCGTGCCGCTGACGCTGGACACCGGCACGGGGCCGTTCCCAATTGGCTCCGGCGTGAAGCTCGACGCCGATACGTACCTCGACCCCATCACGAAGCAAACCACCGTGCGGCTGGTGGAAGTGACCGGCGTGGCCAACAACTTCGCCTCCAACCTCTACACACTGCCGCTGACCGGTCCCAACGCCGGGCAGGCCGTGCGGCTGGGTAATATCCTGTTCGGCGGCTCGCCGGCCGAAGTGCGCGACATTGCGTTCGCCATCGACCGCACCGCACCCGCCCCCAGTGGCCAACTGACCTACGCCATCAGCAGCACCAGCACGCTGCTCTCGTTCAACTCCGGCAACCCGGAATTTATCCTGGCCGCGACGCCGATCACCGGGCTGACGGCGGGTGAAACCCTGGCCGGGCTGGATGCGCGCCCGGCCACCGGCCAGCTCTACGCTCTGGGCTATAATGCCACAGCCCAAACCGGCACCATCTACACGCTGAATGCCGGCACCGCCGCGCTGACGGCCGTCAACGCCACCCCCGTGGCGATGCCGCTGGGCACCGGCACCGACCGCATCGGCTTCGACTTCAACCCCACCGTGGACCGCATCCGGATCGTGGCCACCAACGGCGCTAACCTGCGGCTGAACCCGGCAGACGCCACGTTCATCACCGATACGAACCTCGCGGCCGGGCCGAGCATCGGCGCCGCCGCCTACACCAATAACCAGAGCAACGCCAACACCACGCAGCTCTTCGACTTCGACGCCACCACCGGCACGCTCTACCTCCAGAATCCGCCCAACGCCGGGGCGCTGGTGGCCGTGGGCGCGGGCCTGAACAACTCCGGCCTCGGCGCTGCTGCTGCCGCTGATGGGGCTGATTTCGACATCTTCAACACGCCCGCCACTACCACTAACCTGGCGTTGCTGGCCCTGAACACCGACGCTACCGCCGGCCGGACGGCCTTCGACCGCCTCTACACCGTGAACCTGGCCACCGGCGCCGCCACCTTGGTGAACTCCATCGGGCTGGCCACCAACGTGACCGGCCTGGCCGTCGGCATCTCGGCCGGTACGCTGCTGACCTGGACCGGCGCTTCGTCCACGGCCTGGGGCCTGGCCGGCAACTGGTCGCCGGCGCAAATCCCGGCGGCCAACAATGACGTGCTGATTCCCGGCGCGCCCATCAATCAGCCCACCGTCAGCGACGCCCAGCAGGCCCGCAATATCACCCTGGGCTCCGGCGCCATCCTGAATCTGGCCAGCGGCGGCACCCTGACCGGCGGCGGTAGCTTTACCTCCAACGGCGCCACCGTGACCGGCGCGGGCACCGGTACCCTGATGCTGGCCGGCACCGGCGCGCAAACCATCGGCGGCACCGGCACGCTGACATTCCCGAACCTGACCGTGAGCAGCGGCGGCACCGGCGCCACCGCCGCGCTGGACGTGCGCGTGGTGCGCCTGCTGACGCTCAACGCCAACCTCAGCATCGGTGGCACCGGCGCCCTGACGCTGCTTTCGAGCGCCGCCGGGGGCCAGGGCCAGGTGATCAATAACGGCACGGCAGCGGTGTCCGGTGCAGCCACGGTGCAGGTCCGCATCAACCCGTCCTTCAACGCCGGGCTGGGCTACCGTCACGTCAGCTCGCCCGTGGTGGCAACCACCGTGGAAGACCTGGCCACGACCGGCTACACGCCGAAGGTGAACAGCGCCTACAACGCCATCCCGACGCCCGCCCTGACGGCGGCGCAATTCCCGAACATCTTCGGCTACGACGAAACACGCGGCGGCGCGGCCCTGACGGCTTTCAGCCTGGGCTACTTCTCGCCCAACACCCTGAACGACCCGCTCGTCCAGGGCCGGGGCTACTCGGCTTATATGACGGGCGGCGTGGTGCCGGATTTCGTCGGCATCCTGGGCAACGGCACCGTTGGGCCACTCACCCTGACCCGCACCGGCGTAGGCACCGGCAACCCCAACAACGACAAAACCGGCTGGCACCTGCTCGGCAACCCCTACCCGGCACCGCTGGACTGGGACCTGATTCCGGCCAGTGAATTTCAGCCCGGCGGCGCCTACCAGGGCCTGAGCGGTTCGATCTCGGTGTTCCGGTCCACGGGCGCCAACAGCGGCCAGTACCTGCTGCGCGCCAACAACGCCGGCTCGCTGCCAAACGGCGAAGTGGCCGTGGGTCAGGGCTTTTTCACCCGCGTGGTGAGTGGCGAGAGCGCCTCGTTCTCGTTCCTGAACGCCTACCGGGTGTCGGCCTACGCCAACACGCCGCACTACCGCGCTGCCGCCGACCCGCGTCCGCTGCTGACGCTGGGCCTGCGCGCCGCCACCGCCTCGGCCGTGACCGATGAGCTGACCGTGTACTTCCAGGACGGCGCCACCGCCGCCCTCGATGCGCCCTTCGACGCTCCCCGCCCCGGCCACAACCTCGGCAACGTGCCCACTCTCTCGGCCCTGACCACCGACGGCGCGGAAGTGGCCGTCGATGGCCGCCCGCTGACGGCCCTCGCCGGCACCACCGTCGAGCTGGCCCTGGCCCTGCCCACCGCCGGCGCCCACCAACTGACGGCCGCGCGCCTCGCCAACCTGGCCGGTACGCCGGTGGCGCTGCTCGACCGCCTGACGGGCACGACCTATGACCTGACCACCACGCCCACGGTCCGCTTCACGGCCGCCCGTGCCGGCGACGTGACCGGCCGCTTCGCCCTCGTCTTCGGTCAGCGGGTGCTGGGCGTGGGCACTGCTACCACCTCCGTGGCGGTGCTCCAACTAACTCCGAACCCGGCCCGCGCCGCCGTGCGCGTGGCGGGCCTGCCCACGGGCGCCACCATCCTGACGCTGGTGGACGCCACCGGCCGCACCGTATTGCGCCGCCCGGCCCCGGCTTCCGCGTCGGAAACCACCCTCGACCTGACGGGCGTGGCCCCCGGCGTGTACACGCTCCGGGCCGGCGCGCTGACCCAGCGCCTGGTGGTGGAATAGGTTCGCCGGTCGGCTAACCCTGCATCTGCCCAAAAGGCCCAACGTGCGCTGCACGTTGGGCCTTTTGATTTGGGTGAAACCCCGCGCCCGTCCGACGCGGCAGCTGCGTTTGACACGGCCTATCACTACGATAGCGCGGTTTCGGACTCGGTGTCCGGAGACGCGGGTCTCCGGCCCGCGCCACGCGGCGCGGGTTCGGCCAATTCGCGGCTCGCTTAGCGCGGCAGCGCTGCCGCGCTCGCGGGCCGGAGACCCGCGCTACTTCGCTCGGCCGTACCCGGACGCCGAGACTGCGCTAACAAGTCGCAAAAATGACAAATGGTGGTGCATATTTGTCGTACGCTACGCTGCGGGCAACGGCGGCCTTGCGGTCCGCTTCTTCTGCCCCGCCCCGTTGGGGTCGTTGCCGGCTATTGGGCGGCTCTTCGTTTCGTCACCTCGCTGGTGGCTTGCCACTGGTTTTAGTCCCCCCCCTCTACCGTTTCGTTATGGCGACTCCCTACCGCGCCGAGTTCGACAATTTCTTCTCGAAGCTCGCCATTTCCCGCGTCAACTATAAGGCGCTGGCTACCTACACCCTTCGTACGGCGCAAGGCGCCGGGCTACCCGCCACCTTCGGGCCGACCCTGGCGGCGCTCGAAGCGCACCTCACGGCGTTCGATGAGAACCTCACCGAGCGCCTCGACCCCACGGCCGGTACCACCGCCGCGTTTCAGCAGGCGCGCAAGGCGTGGCTGGCGTTCGTGGATGACGCGATGAAGGACCACGTGACGCCCAAGCTCCGCAAAGCCGCCGCGTACGCCGACTTCAAGCAGTTTGGCAAGACCAAGCTCCGCAACCTGCCACAGGGCGACCTGCTGGTGGACTCGAAGGCGCTCCTCGCCCTGTATACCGAACACGCCGCCGCCCTCGGCGCCCCCGCGCTGGCCGCCAACGCGCAAGCCGTGTACGCCGCCCTGGTGGCCGCCGACACCACCCGCGACACCGAAGCCGCCAACCTTGATACCGCCCGCCTCGCCCTAGCCGGCGACCGTGACGAGATCGCCACCGACCTCTTCGCCGTCAAGTGCCTGCTCCACCTGCGGTTCCCCCACGACCCCGACAAGGTGTACAGCTTCTTTGATTTCTCGAAGGTGCGCCGCCCCACCAAAGCCCCGAAAGGCACCGCGCCAATGCTGTAAACGCCGCTCTAAACCACGCTGCAAACTCTTGCGCGACGCGCATCCAGGAGCTGCCCACCGCCTGAAAACGCCTGCCGATGCGTCTTGACGGGCTGCCCGCCTACGGGAAGTATCCCGCGACGCGTATCGGGGCACTTCCCCCTTGTGCCACGTGCTTCGCGATGCGGATGGACGGGTTTCCCGAACGGGTGAAGTGCCGCGCGACGCGTATCGATGGGTTTCCCACCGGTTGCGACGGGTCTCACGACGCGTACCGGGCGGCTCCCCGATTGTTGTGCGCCTTTCCCCAACGGTCGCCGTTTCCGGAAGGAAGCGGCGACCGTTGGCGCGTTTGGGGGGGGAGAACTGTACCGTTTAGCCCAATGCGATGATCTGCCGCAAGTCCGCTTCCACGGCCGTCCACTCCTGGTTCAGGTTGAGCGTAGCGATGCGGAAACGGTGCTGTTTGGTGTCGGGCAGCAGGTACGCTTTTGCCAGAAGGCCGCTTTCGGCCAGCGGGTACAGCAGCAACGCGTCGAAATCGGCGTTGGCGTCAGGGCCGAGGTGGCGGTAGTAGGCGTTGAGTTGGTAGAGGTGCGCGGTGTGCAGCTTTTTCTTGCCGCCGTGCGCGGCATCGGCGAGGGCTTTGGGGTAGTACTTACACTCGATCAGCAGCCGGGGCTGCTGGTTGGCGCGGTGACACAGCAGCACATCGGTCTGCATCCGGGGCACCAGCGCCGCAGGGTCGGCCTTAGCATCAGGGGCAAACCACCACGTCATCTTATTGGATTTCACGGAGTACTTCGCGTAGTGATGCGCGCAGAAGTTGCGCACGAATTTCTCGAAGAGCTTCGCCATCCGGCGGTCGTTGAGCAGGAGTGCCCGAAGCCACGGATCAGGATCGGGCGCGGCGTCGGCCGGGGTTGCCGTCTGACTCAACTCCCAAATCAATCGGCACAACCGCAGCGGCAGGCGGTAAGGCGCCGTGGCGCGGGTTGGGCGGATGGTGCTGAACACGCGGGCGCCGTCGGCCGTCACGGGCAAGAGCGCTCCCGGCGGCAAGCGCGGCAATAGCACCGCCAAGCGGTGACGCAGCACGGCCGTGGCGGGAGCATCCGGGTTGGATAGTTCCAACGCCGCTGAATGCAACAGGTAATGCAGCGTACTGCGGATGAGCCGGTTCGGGAGCGTGTCGGGCACCAGATCATCGGTGGCGCACCACGCACGGCCGCGCGCCAGGGCTTGCGTGCGGAGGGTGGGTGCCAGCAGCAGCTTGCCGCGCAACCGGGGCGTTTCTTCGGGCGGCTGCGCCACGTACTGGTGTAATAGCCCGCGCCGAAGCAGCACCTCCGTGGTGCGCGCCAGTTCGGTGGCCAGCAGGTGCGGCAGGCGCGTGTCGGCGGGCAGGGGCGCGGCGTCGGCGGTTTCGTCGGCGTCACGGAGCGCATCCCACGCGTACGTCAGCAGGTGAAAAACATTGGCGACCGGGATACTCACGAAGCGGCGGGCGTATCAGGTGCGGAAGCCTCGGCCTGGGGCGGCGGGGCGAGGGCGCCAGCGGCAGTCAGGAGTTGTTTTTCCCAGTCTTTTAGCTTGCCCGCGCCTTTAGGATCGCCGTCCCAGTATTCTTCCAGCAGCGGCAGGAGTTCGTGCCGGACGATGGCGCCGAACCACGCGGCTACGTCGGGAATCTGTTGGCCTTTGGCGGGGCAGAAATACGAGTGCCCGACCGCGAACCCCGGCCCCAGCAGCGGCTCTTTCTTTGGGTCGCTGATCTGCTCGTTGAGTTCTTCGACGACCGCCAGACACGGGAGCAAAGCGGCGGGATCGGCCCCGTGCTGATCGCGGAGCCAGTTGCCAAGCGCATCATCGAGGTGAGGCCGCAACTCAAAAAACCGAAACCGCCGCCGCAGCGCATAATCGACGAGCGCGAGCGAGCGGTCGGCGGTGTTCATCGTGCCGATGAGGTAGAGGTTCGGCGGCAGGAAGAATTTTTCGTCGGCCTTCTCCGGGTTAGGGTACGTGAGCCGGACGCCGTACTTCGCCTCGCGCTTGTCGGCTTCGAGCAGCATAAACAACTCACCGAACACCTTGCTCAGATTGCCCCGGTTGATTTCGTCGATGATCAGCACGTAAGGGCGACCTTCTTGGTCATCACGCGCCTTTTCGGCGAACCGCACCAGCGGGCCGTCTGCTATCGTGAGGGCGCCGTGGGCACCACCCGGCCGCCAACCGCGCACAAAATCCTCGTAGGACACCGATTGGTGAAACTGCGTCAGCTCCACGCGGTCATCATCTTCTTCCTCGAACAAGAGATACGCCAGCTTACGCGCCACAAAGGTTTTGCCCACACCGGGCGGGCCTTTGAGGATGATGTTCTGCTTGAGCTTGAGCGCCCCGACGATTTCCGTCAGCGCCGTTTCGGGCAGGAAGATGCCTTCGGCGCGGGCTGTAGCGGTGGTGTAGGGTGGTTTGGTGGTGACGACCTCGTTGTGTTCAATCAGATCCTCGGCGTCAATCTCTGCGTCGATGGGTTCTGCATCTTTCTTCCCGTGCAACAACATTTCCAGCAGGCCCGGCTGCACTACCTCAAAGGCAGCCAACGTCTGATCAAGCTTGCTGGACTTGCTGAAAACACTCGTAGCATAGGTGTTTTCGGCTAGTTCGACCCCGGTTGTCACCAGCCATTCAACGGCTAAAGCCCCACCGGTAACAGGCGTCAGAATACGGCCGAAGCCATAGGCGCGGCGGTCGGAACTACTATCCGTGGCAACTATCAAATCGCCCATCTTCGCCTTGGGCAATGACTTGGGCTCACTTGAAAAAGCAAGCGTGCCAGCTGTTTGTACCTTTTTCCATATTGCCGGTTTCATCCCGCTAGACCAAAGTGTCGGCAGTTTTTTGAGCTTGTGTTCACGTGCAACGCTGGCAAAGTCTCCATTCAGCAGGGTTCTGCGCCACTGACCAAGATTACCGATAACGGAACGAAACTTCACCACGGTCACCGGGCCACCTTCCCAATCCGGATGTTCCGCCTTTAGCTGCTGTACCAGCTTGTCCAGTGGTTTTTTCGTTTGATCGAGGAGCGCATCGAGCGCCGTTAGTAGCTCAGAGGTCGTGTTAGCAGCGGGCATATGCAGTTGCCCATACGGCGCATCCCGTTTCCAGGCACCGGGGATTTGCGCCCGCACCGCCTCGGTCAGGTCGCGGTTGCGGGCGTCCTGTTCATTGCCCTTGGGCAGCGGGTGCAAATCGAGGCATACCGTGAGCGGAAAACCGCCGGTTTTAGTGGTTTCGATCACGTAGGCCAGCACGTCACCCTGGCTGCCGCTGGTAATCTGCCAGCAGGTAAAGGAGAAGTACGGCTTGACGTTGCCAGCCGGGAATTCTTTGCCGATAAACAGGCCGTTGCCGAGGAAGTCCTGCTGCCGCACTTTGAACCGAAACGCCGGGTCTTGTTCGTGGCGGGCCAATAGATGCCGATAAACGGCGAGTTGTGTTTCGAGGTAGATCGACACGGTGGGCGCAACAGAAAGAAGAAGATAAAAATCAGTCTGCAAGATAGCCTCGCTGCTGCGCAGGTAGCGGGGGAATAGAAGACCGGGCGTACGCAGCGCCAGCCGCAACCCCGAAGCCGGGCACCGCCAGCGCCCCCGACGCCAAAAACCGCCCCCAGAACCAGCAACAAACAACCCAAACCCAACAACCAAAAACGAAAAACCAGAAACCAAAAACTAGAAACCAAAAGCAACCTCCCTCCCTCCCGCGCGGCCTGTGAGTAACTTGCAAGGGCAAGCCCTTGTATTTCTTTCCCTTCCCTAACCCGCGTTCTGCATTCCGCGCACGTTTATGCCCGTCCGACCCGCTTTCCGACGCCCTTTGATAGGCGCCGCCCTGGTGCTGGCCGTTGCCGCCACCGGTCGTTTTTAGCCCCAGCGGGGCCCGCAGCGGCCCCCCCCGGCCCGCAAAGGCTTCCAACTGACCGTCGTGCCGCCCGATGCGGCCACCGGCGCCCGCCCCACCCTGGCCCAGGCGCCCACCGCGCTGCGCGCGGCGCTGCACCTAACGCCCGCGGATGAGCTGCGCCCCCTGCGCACCGAAACCGATGCCCACGGCGAAACCCACGTCCGGTATCAGCAGTGGTTCAAGGGCGTGCCCGTCGAACACGGCGTCGTGACGGCCCACCTGCGGGCCGGGGCCCTGGAAACCGTCAGCGGGGACGTGATTCGGCCTGCCGCCAGCCTCAGCCCGCAGCCCACGCTAACGGCCGCCGCCGCGCGTGCCAAAGCACTGGCCGCGATGGGCGGCACCCACTACCGCTGGCAGGACCCCGCCGAAGAAGCCCTGCTCCGGCGCCAGACCAACGACTCCCGCGCCTCGTACTTCCCCAAAGGCGAGCTGGTCGTCGTCAGTGACTTCCGCCAGCCTGAAGCCGCGCGTCCGGCCGTCCTGGCCTGGAAATTCAACGTGTACGAGACGGCCCCCGTCGTGCGCCGCGACCTGATCTACGTGGACGCCCGGTCCGGCCAGGTGGTGCTGCGCGACCCCATCATCAAGCACGTGAGCGCGCCCGCCACGATGGCCACCCGCTACCTGGGGGCCCGCACGGCTACCACCGAAGCCTTTGGCGGCGGCTTCAAGCTCCGCGACCTGACCCGCAGCCGGGGTGTGGTGACGATGAACTGCCAGACCCGGCAGGACTTCGCCACCGCCACGGACTTCGTGGACAACAACAACGACTGGACCGCCGCCGAGTACAACAACGCCGCCTTCGACAATGCCGCCCTCGACGCCCACATCGGCGCCCAGGCCACGCAGGACTACTGGGTGAGCCAGCATAACCGCGACTCGTACGACGGGCGCGGGACGGTGCTCCTGAGCTACGTCCACTTCGGCACCCGCTTCGAAAATGCCTTCTGGGATGGTACGCAGATGGTGTACGGCGACGGCGCCACCCGCTTTCGCCCCCTGACCAGCGTTGATATCTGCGCGCACGAAGTCGGCCACGCCGTCTGCGAAACCACCGCCAACCTGATCTATCAGAACGAGTCCGGGGCGCTCAACGAGGCCCTCTCCGACTGCTGGGGCGCCAGCATCGAGTTTGCCGTCGATTCCACGAAGCAAATCTGGCTGATTGGCGAAGACGTGGACCGGCAGCGGCCTTCGCTCCGTTCGATGAGCAACCCCAACGCCGAACAGCAACCCGACACCTACCTGGGCACCAACTGGTACACCGGCACCGGCGATAACGGCGGCGTCCACATCAACTCCGGGGTGCTCAATTTCTGGTACTACCTGCTGAGTGTGGGCGGCGGCGGCTTCAACGACTTCAACACCCCGTACCTGGTACCGCGCATCGGCATCCGCAAAGCCGGGCAGATTCTGTTCCGCGCCGAGCGCCTTTACCTCACCCCCAGCACCAACTACCCCGGCGCCCGGCAGGCCACCCTGCAAGCCGCCGCCGACCTCTACGGCTTTGGATCCCCCGAAGTGGAAGCCGTGGCCAAAGCCTGGCGCGCCGTGGGCCTGGGCGATGCCAATGCCCCCGTTGCGACGCTGACGCCCGTCAGCGGCCCCATCGGCACGGTGGTGACCATCAGCGGCCAGGGCCTGGGCACCACCTACCGGGTTACGTTCAACGGCACCCTGGCGCGCACCATCACGATGCCCTCGGCGGCGGTGCTGCTGGTCACGGTGCCGCCCGGCGCCACGACCGGCCCGGTAGTCGTGACCACCGCCACCGGCACCGTCACGGCGGGCACGTTCACCGTGACCGGCACCGGCCCGGCGCCGGATGTCCTGTCGTACACCCCGGCTGGCGGCGCCCCGCAGGGCGCGGCCGTCACGATCACGGGCACCGGCTTCACCGGCGCCACCGCCGTGAAATTTAATGGCACGACGGCCACCTTCACCGTCGTTTCGGCCACCCAGATCACCACCACGGTACCCGCCACGGCTATTTCGGGTGCCCTGACCGTGACTACCCCCGGCGGCACCGCTGCTGCCCCCACGCCTTTCCGCGTGCTGCCCGCCGTGCTGACGGTGGCGCCCACCAGCGGCGCCGTGGGTACGGCCGTGGTACTGAGCGGCACCAGCCTGAGCCGCACCCAAACCGTGCGCTTCACGGGGGGCGCCTACGCTACGTTCACGGCCACCTCGGATACGCGCCTGACGCTGACCGTGCCGCCCGGCGCCCTGACCGGCCCGATCACCGTCCGGACGCCGGACGGCGAGGCCACTTCGCCGGTGTTTACGGTAGCCGCTACGCTGAGCCTGACCGAGTTCACGCCCCTGTCCGGCCCGGTGCTGACCACCATCGTCACCATTCGCGGTCTGGGCTTCACCGGCACCACGGCCGTGCGCTTCAACGGTACCCTGGCCACGGCGGTCACGGTCGCGTCGGACCAGGAAGTGTGGGCCACCGTACCGGCGGGCGCCACCACCGGCCCCATCAGCCTGACCACCCCGCTCGGCACCGTGACCACCACCCGCGCCTTCTCGGTGACGGGCACCGGCCTGCCCCAGATTCTAACCCTGACGCCCACCTACGGGCTGGTAGGCGCCGCCGTGACCATCGACGGCACCAACCTGACCGGCGCCACCGCCGTGCGTTTCAACGGCACGCTCGCTACCATCCTGACCAACACGGCCACTACCCTCACCACCACGGTGCCGGTGGGCGCCACCACCGGTCAGGTAACCGTGACCACCGCCCTGGGAACGGCCGCTTCGCCGACAGACTTCCGGGTCGTGGAGGTGCCCGCCAACGACCGCTGCACCGCCGCCAACCTGCCCGTGCTGACGTGCGGCGCCTCGCTGAACGGCTCCATCCTGGGGGCCACCACCACCGGCGACCCCGCCATCGGCCCAGCCTGCGGCACTTCCGTGGACGGCGCCGGGGTGTTCTACCGCTTCGTGGGCACCGGCGATGTTGTTCGGATCGCTACCTGTGGCGGGCTGACCAACTATGACTCTAAAATCCACGTGTTTACAGGCACCTGCGGCGCGCTGAATTGCGTGACCGGCAACGACGACGACTGCGCCCGCGCGGCGGCCGTCACGTTCCCCTCCATAGCGGGCACGGCGTACCTGATCTTCGTCAGCGGCTGGGAAACGGAAGTCGGCGACTTCACGCTTTCGGCTACCTGCGCCGCGCCGGTGCCGCCGCCCGCCATTACGGGCTTCTCGCCCACCTCCGGGCCGGTCGGCACGCTCGTGACGATCACCGGCACGGGCCTGAAGAACGCCGGCACCATCCGGTTCGGCAGCATCACGGCCCTGGCCGTAGCCGAAAACACCGCCGGCACGGAGCTGACGGTGCTGGTGCCCAACAATGCCCGCTACGGCCAGATTCGCGTCACGACGACGCTCGGCAGTGCCCTTTCCACCGGCTATTTCTGCCCGCAATACGTAGCCCGGGCCGTGGACGGCAGCCGCTGCGGCCCCGGTACCGTGGCGCTGAGCGTAACCGGCTCGCCAGCCGTGGTAGGCACCTACGCGTGGTACGACGCCCCCACCGGCGGCACCCCCATCAGCGGCACCACCACGGGCACGTTCACCACGCCCGCCCTGACGGCCACCACCACCTACTACGCCGCCGTGAGCCTGAACACCGCCTGCGTCAGCGAGCGGGTGGCCGTCACGGCTACCGTGCGGCCCGGCCTGACCACGCCCACCGTGACGGCCGCGCCCCAGGTGAACGGGGCTACGCTGCTAACGTCCAGCGCCGCCACCGGTAATCAGTGGCTGCTGAACGGCACCCCCATCAGCGGCGCTACCGATGCCACCTATCTGGCCACCCAGAGCGGCGTTTACACCGTGATCGTGAACGACGGCCCGGCCTGCGCCTCGGCCCCCTCGGCCCCGCAGACGGTGACCATCGTGACCGGCCTGATGGCCGACGCGGCGGCTAATACCCTCACGCTGGCGCCCAACCCGGCGCGCACCACCGTACGCGTAGGCCTGCCCGCCGGCAGCCCGGCAACGCTGCTGACGCTGCTCGACGTGACGGGCCGCACCGTCCGGGCAGTCGCCGTAACGGGCGGCACCACCGAAGCCACCCTCGACCTGCGCGGCCTCCCCGCCGGCGTATACACCGTGCGGCACGGCGCCGGGCGGCAGCGGCTGGTGGTGGAGTAACCCTGCCGGGCAGGGTCCGCACCTCGTTTTGAATCCCGAAAAAAGGCCCGGCGTGCGTTGCACGTCGGGCCTTTTTGGTGTGGTATCAGGGCGCTGGGCGCACTGACTGGTTCCTTTCCGCCGTGATTCAGCGCGCAGCGGCTTACCGCTCGTCGGCGTAGTCGTAGGAGAAATCCTCGCAGTCCCAATATTTTTTGGGCTTGGCGGTGGCCGGTTGCGTGGGTTCGCCTTTGCGTTTGGCGGCCAGCAGCTTCTGGATCAGGCGGGCGCGCTCCTGGTCGCGGGCCTGGCGGAGCTGGGCGTCGGAGTCGAGGTCGAAGAGCAGCCGGCCGTCCACGTAGGTGCGGGCGGGCTTGGCGTACACGCTCAGCGGGTGGTCGGTCCAGAGCACCAGGTCAGCATCCTTGCCGGCTTTGATGGAGCCGATCTGCTGGTCGAGGTGCAGCATTTTGGCCGGGTTCAGGGTCACCATCTTCAGGCATTCCTCTTCGGTCAGGTTGCCGTACTTCACGCTCTTGGCGGCTTCCTGATTGAGGCGGCGGGCCATTTCGGCGTCGTCGGAGTTGATGGCCACGTTCAGCCCGGCGCGCGTCATCAGGGCCGCGTTGTACGGAATGGCGTCCTTGACTTCGTTCTTGTAGGCCCACCAGTCGGAGAAAGTCGAGGCGTTGGCGCCGTGCGCCTGCATCTTGTCGGCCACCTTGTAGCCCTCCAGAATGTGGGTGAACGTGTTCACCTTGAAGCCGTACTGGTCGGCCACGTGCAGGAGCATATTGATCTCGGACTGCACGTACGAGTGGCAGGTGATGAAGCGCTTGCCGCGCAGGATTTCGACCAGCGCGTCCAGTTCCAGGTCGCGGCGGGGGAAGTTGGTGAGGTAGTCTGGTAAGGTCTCGGGCCGTTTTACGTACTTTTTTTCCCAACCGGCCCACGCCGCCTCGTACTCTTTGGCGCGGGTAAAGGCCTCGCCCAGCACCTGCTCGACGCCCATCCGGGTCTGCGGAAAGCGCACCGTGTTGAGGTCGCCCCAGTTGGCCTGCTTCACGTTCTCGCCCAGCGCGAACTTGATAAAGCCCGGCGCGCCGCTGATTTTCAGCTCTTCCGGCGCCATTCCCCAGCGCAGCTTGATGAGCGCCGATTGCCCGCCAATGGTGTTCGCGGAGCCGTGCAGGAGCTGCGTGGCGGTCTTGCCACCAGCGAGTTGGCGGTAGATGTCGATGTCTTCGGAATCCACCACATCCCCAATCCGCACCTCGGCCGTCACGCTCTGGGTGCCCTCGTTGACGCCCTCCTGAATGCCGATGTGCGAGTGTTCGTCGATGATGCCGGGCGTCAGGTGCTTGCCCGCGCCGCTGACGATGGTGGCGCCCTTCGGCACAGCCAGGCCCTTGCCGACGGCCGCAATCTTGCCGCCCACCACCAGCACATCGGCGTTTTCGGGCTTACCGGCGGCCTCGCAGGTCCAGACCGTAGCGCCCTGAATCAGCACCGTTTCCTGTTTTGGCAGCGCGGTCCGGCCGTAGGCGCCGAACGGGTACGTGACGACGCCCAGATTCAGCGGCGCCGTTTTGGCGGTGTCGCGGGCGGCCTTGTCGGTAGCGGCCTGCGCGAAGGTAGCGCGCCAGTTCAGGGGGGCCATGCCGGTGCCGCTCAAATCGGCCTGCCCGCTGAAGGCCTTGACGGGCGTTTCGGTGTAGAAGCCCGAAAGCCGATACGTAGCGGCCGGACCAGTGACGGGCGGCGTGGCCGGCTTGGCGCCGTAGGTCAGCGTCACCTGCTCGCCGTTGAAGGCAATGGTGGCTTTGGCGGTGTCGCCGGGGGCGCGCACGAGGCGGGCTTCGGGGCTTTCGGGGGTGCCGCGCAGCAGCAGCGTCGTTTCGGGCTGATCGCCGACTTTGAGGCGGTACACGCCCCGGTAGTCGGCGGCCACGGGCGTGATCGGGAACGGGTCGCCCTGCACCCACGAATCGAGGATGACGGCCTTGTCGTCGAAAATCGCGGCGGAACTCACGAAGAAGCTCGCGTCGCGGCCGGGGGCCAGGGCCCCGACGCGGTTTTCCACGCGCAGCAGGCGGGCGGGCGTGGCCGTCAGGGCCTTGAGCGCTTCCGCTTCGGGCAGGCCGTACTTCACGGCCTTGCGCAGGTTGGGCAGAAACTGACTTTTGTCCTTGAGGTCGGCGGCGGTGAGGGCGAACGCGATACCCGCTTTTTGGAGGGCGCCGGGGTTGGTGGGGGCCAGCTCCCAGTGCTTGAGGTATTCGAGCGGCAGGTCGTCGGCGTCGTACACGTCCTCCACATTATAGGCTTCGGGGAAGGCGAGCGGCACGATCAGGGTGGCGCCGGTAGCCTTCACTTCGGTCAGGCGCTGGTACTCGTCGCCGCCGGTTTTGATGATGTATTGCAGGCCCGCCTCGTCGCCCACGCGGTCGGCGCGGAGCAGGCTGAGCTTGTCGCGGACGCTGAACACCTGCGGCAGCCCGCGCTGGGCGCGCACCGCCTGAAGGCTGATATTCTGTTCGGCGGCGGCGTTTTTGTCCTGCCAGGCAGCGTCCAGATAGGTCTGGCGGAGCAGCGCCACGGCGCCCATCAGCGACTCCGGAAAGTCCTGCGTGCTGGACCCTTTATCGAACGACAGCCCCGCCGCCGCTTCCGGGCGCAGCACCGTATGGTTCTCGCGGCGCGTGGTATTGAGGCTCACCACGGCACCCGTGCCGCGCATAATGCCATCCATCGGCAGGGCCAGCACGGTGCCGAAACCAAGTTTGCGCAGGGCGCCGGCGGCATCGTCGGACGCCGTGAAACGGTCGGCGGCGCGCACTTCGGGCTTGAGCGCCTGGTTCCAGCCATACGCGCCGGCCTTGTTGGTTTCCGCCTGCGGCCCCCGGCTGCGGCGCCCACCGCGCGCCGACGCCAATTCGCCGGGCAGGCCGTAGGCGGTGTAAGCATCCACGAAAGCCGGGTAGATGAACTTGCCTTTCTGATCCAGCACCGTGGTGCCGGCGGGAATCGTCACGGCCTTGCCCACGGCCAGCACCCGGCCGTTCTCGATGAGCAGCGTGGCGTCGTCGAGGCGGGTTTGGTAGTCGGTGAAGATCGTGGCGTGGGTCAGCGCCACCCGGCCGAGGCGCTCGTCGCGGGCGCCATTGGTGGGGAAGGTGGCGGGCACCGGCCGCCCACCGTCCTGGGCCACAGCAGTCTGGGTCAGGGTCAGCGTCAGGCAAGTCAGCGGAAAAGCGAGCGTCAGGCCGAGGCGGCGCGGAGAAATGAGCACGGGAACAGGTTAAAAAGCGTCAGCAGAACCGGGCGAAAGGTAAGGATGGCGGGCGCGGGGCTGCGTGAAGGGGGGCGGAATGACTTTTTGGACGGAGTGTACAGAGTGACTGAGTGGGACTGAGCGACTGAGTGACTGATTCTGCGGCTCGGCGGCTCGGCGTAAACTCCGCGGCGCTACGGGAAATATGGCTGCTGGCCGCGCTGCTTTCCGCGAACGCCTAAATCGGCGCAAAACCCCGCCTTTTGATTACTGATTTCGCAACGAAACTAGCAATCGATTGCCAGGTCTGTAAATTTTAAGAAAATTACCCCAAAAGTTTGCACCGTTTAAGCCGTTGCACCCACCTTTGTCGTAATGAAAGCGTCGCCAGTCGGGCGGCTTCTTCTTTAGACACTGTAGAGTGGTGAAATTGGCAGACACGCCCGCCGTTCTCGCGGGTGGAGAGCACGAAACAAACTGCCCTTAACCGGCGGCTAATCGCTCCGTGGAGGTTCGAAGCCTTCCTTTACAGCTGACAAAAGCCCCCCGTAGCCGGTGCTGCGGGGGGCTTTTTTGTGCGTCCCCCCGGACGGGAGCACTCCCAAGCCCAAAGCGCCGCCCCCACCCGAAGGCAGGAACGGCGGTTTGGGAGTGACTAGTGACTAGTGTCGAGCGGCGACTTGGTCTCCTTACTCGACCACTAGCCGGGCGGTGCGGCCGTCCGGGGTGCGCAGGGTGTACACGCCCGCCGCCAGCCCGCGCAGGGGCAGCGACGTGGCGC
>JANPLI010000189.1:0-16978 GCA_031426455.1 Hymenobacteraceae bacterium
GCAGCCCTGCTGTTGGCGGGTTGTAAATCGTCCACTACGGACGACGATCCGACGCCGAGTCCCGCACCTGGCCAGGCCACCATCAGCCTGGGTTCCGGCGATGTGGCCCTTTTGAACCTGCTACAGGCTACCCGGCAACTGACTACGGCGCTGCTCACGGCCATCATTACCGCGCCGCCCGCCGATCTGCCCGCGGCGGAGTTGGCCCTGCTCACGGCCATCCGCGACCACGAAACCCTGCACCGCGACTTTTTGCCCGTGGCCGTGAATACGTTGCGGGCAGCCAATAACCCGAACAGTCTGGCGTTGGCAGCCCTCACACCGACTTTCAGTGCCCTGACCCTCAATACCCGCGCGGGCGCGCTTGGCGCCCTTCGAACGCTGTTCGAGTTGGTGGACGCCGGGCACACCGGCTCGTACCGCTCCCTCTCGCGCTCGGTGCTGATCACGCTTTCGGCCCGAATGGCGGCCGTGACGCAGCGCCACGCCGCCGCCGTGGCCGACTTGCTGACGCCTGCCGCCGTGCTGGACGCGCCCGACCTCACGGCGCCTGCCCTGGGTCGGTTGCTTCGGCCGTCGGCCCTCATTGCGGCCCTCAATCCGTATTTCGCTGACGGCTCAAAATTGCTGACCGGTAGCCTGGCATAAGGTCCGCGTCACTTCTCCTTCCGTTCGTTTCCTGTTTCCTGTGACGCTTTTCTCCTGGCTTGAATCACTGGCTGCCCTCACGCCGGACCCGCTTGCAACGCCCGCCGGACCCGCTTCGCGGCGCGGTGCCCTGGCGCGGCTGGGGCGCGGTGCCGTGGCCGCCTCGGGCCTGGGTGCAACCCTGCTGGCCTCCCCGAATGCTGCTGCCGCGCCGCAGTCCGTAGTCACCGACGCCCTCAATACCGTGCTGCGCGTGGCTCAGGCCCAACAGGCCCTACTGACGACCGCGCTGGCGGCGTCCGCTACATTATTCCCGGCGCCGGCAGACCGTACGACTTTTGAACAGTTGGCGCTGGCGATGAACGACCTGGTCGGGCAGCTCCGCACGGCCATCACGCAGTCCGGCGATGCGGCAGAAGTGCCCCTGCGCTACGATTTCAGCGGCGCCGGTCTGACGGGCGCCCCGGCCCAAACCGGTCCGCTTCAGCCGTTGACGAGTTACGCTGACCTGCTGACGCTCACTCAGGCCCTCGCCGACCTGCTTACCCGGACCCTGGTAGGGCAACTGGGAGTCGTGGCCGGCACCCTCTTTACCGATCTGCTGGGGCAACTGCTGCCTACGGCCGCGCGGCTGGCGGCGCTGGTCCGGCGCCGAACCACGGCTGGGGCTAGTGTATGGGTGCGTGGGGGCGAAAACGATGTTCCTAACCTATTCAGCCTGTTTTACGCCGACGACGATAACACGACGATTTTCGGTATCCCCGTCGCCATTACGCCCGGCCTGAGCGGTCGGCCAGCGGCACTTTACACGGAGTCGTTCGACGAACCGATGACCGCCGCCACGGCGCGGGCGGTGGTGGGGCAGCTGGCTTTCTAAACGACTGGTTATCTGATGGCTTTTTCGGCACCCGCTGCGGCTTCGCCCCGGCCGCGCGTCCTGATTGTGGAAAACAGCGTGGCTTTTACGGGGGCCTTCCGGTCGGTGTTTGCGGCTGCCCGGCAACAGCAGCACGCTTTCGAGTTTCGCTTCGTGGTGCCCACCGGCTCGGCCAATGCCGCCACGCTGCGGGCCGATGGTTTTGAGGTGGACGAACTGCCTTTCGTGGAACTCGGGCGTTCAGCGCGTAAGCTGGCCCTGTACAGCCCCGTGCTGCTGGTCAACGGCTGGCGGTTGGCGAAGCTGGTGCGGCGCCATCGCATCGACGTGCTGCACTCCAACGACCTTTACAATCTGGTGCCCTACGCGGCGAAGGCGCTGCTGGGGCGTCGGGCCCCGCATTTAGTGACGCACATCCGGATGCTGGCCGCTTCGTTCAGCGGGCCATTCTATCCGTTCTGGTGCCAGTGCGCCCGCCGTTACGCCGACCGCGTGGTGTGCGTTTCGCAAGCCGTCCGGCGGGGTGCTTTTGCCGACGAGCCAAAGGCCGTGGTGGTGTACGATACGCTGGAGCGCGAAGAACGCCACCCGGCAAAAGTCGATTTCGGGGGTGGCGCCGGGCCGGTGCGGGTGGTTTACGTTGGCAATTATATCCAGGGCAAGGGCCACGACACGGCCCTGCGGGGTTTTGCGGCGGCTCACGCCCGCAACCCGGCGCTGCGCCTCGACTTCTACGGTGGCACGATGGGGCTGGCGAAAAACGCCGCCTTCCGCGAGCAGCTTCGGACTGATGCGGCCACGTTGGGGGTAGCCGATGCCGTGGGTTTCCACGATTTCGTCAGCGATATCGAAGGGCTGATCAAAACCTACGATGTGTTGCTGAACTGCTCGGAAGTGGAGTCGTTCTCGATGGTCTGTTTCGAGGCGCTTTACTTTGGCGTTCCGCTGATTGCGACGGACTGCGGTGGCCCGCGTGAATTGTTCGAAGACGGGCGATCCGGTTACCTGATTCCCGTGCGCGACGAAGCCGCTGTGGCCGACCGGCTGCTGCGCCTCTCGGCCGATCCCGCCCTGCGCCGCACGTTTGCCGGGGCGGGCCGCGCGTTCGTGCGGCAAAAATTTTCGGAGCAGGATCAAAGCGGCGCCATCTGGCATTTCTGACCGAAAAGGTAGCCGCGCGGACGCACGTTTCTGCCCACTTTGGTTGACTTGCCTCAAAAAGATCGTATCTTCGGAGAAGCGTCGGCTGTATCCCGTATCGGAAGTAACCTTCCGCCGGGGCGGTCGTTCGGAATGGTTCGTAACCTTCTCGCCTCAGTTTCTAGCAATGCTGGAGTACATTAAAGTCGTCCTTCAAAAAGTGAGCTTCAACCGCTACCTTTTTGAAAAAGAACTGCGGAAAGCAGTTCGCACCCTGATCCCCGTCGAATTACTGCAGTTGCGCACTTGGTGCTATGAACAGTTCGCCAGCCGCTACGCCGTGGTGCTGGACCGCACGTTCGCGCCGGTATAATAACATCGTCGGGGCGGCGGCGGGGGGCTCAGTCCGCTGATCCCTGGGATTCCGGTGGCAACTGGCTGAAATGCACCGAGTCGCGTAGTTTGTCGTAGCCCGCGCGCTGCACCGGTGAATCGCGGAAGAGGGTGGTGAATAGTTCGCGGGTCATTTCGTGCCAATCGCTGGCGGGTAGTTCCGGCAGCAGGGCGTGGGGCTTGAACGCCGGTTCCTGGTGCGGGCGGGCGAAGCGGTTCCAGGGGCATACGTCCTGGCAGACATCGCAGCCAAAGGCCCAGCCCTGTAATTGCCCCGCAAATTCAGCGGGGATTCGGTCGCGTAACTCGATGGTCAGGTAAGAAATGCACTTGGTGGCATCCACCTCGTAGGGCGTGTCGAGGGCGCCCGTGGGGCAAGCATCCACGCACCGGGTGCAGGAACCGCAGTAGTCGGGCAACTCGCCAGCGTCAGGCTGCATTTCCAGGTCCAGAATCAGCTCGGCGATGAAATAGTACGACCCCACGCGCGGCGTGATCAGGTTCGTGGAGCGACCCATCCAGCCGAGGCCCGCTTTCTTGGCCCACGCTTTATCCAGCACCGGCGCCGAATCGACGAAGGCGCGGCCTCCGACTTCGCCGATTTCCGCCCGAATCCGCGTCAGCAGGGCGTGCAGCTTGTCTTTGATGACGAAGTGGTAGTCACGCCCGTAGGCGTATTTGCTGATCTTGACCGCCGCGCCGTCGGGTTGCTGATCTTCGGGCGGCGGGTAGTAATTCAGCAGCAGCGAGACCACGGAGCGGGCGCCGTCCACGAGCCGGCGCGGGTCGAGGCGCTTGTCGAAATGGTTCGCCATATACCCCATCCGGCCGTGCAGATTCCGGTTCAGCCAGCTTTCGAGGCGGGGGGCCTCTTCTTCCAGAAAACCGGCCTCACTGATGCCGCAGCGCATAAAACCCAGCTCCGCCGCCCAGCCTTTGACCAGGGCCGCGCGGCGGGCGCGTTCGGCGGGAGCGCCCGGAAGCTGCGGAGAATGAGGCATTTTGGCAAAGAGCAATGAGCAATGAGCAGTGAACAATGAGCGACTGATAATTGCTCATTATTCATTGCTCATTGGTAACGTTGGGGGCGTAAAATTCGCCGCTGCCAGCGGTTGCGCGGCGCGGGCGGCGTAGGTTTGCGAACAAGGCGCTATATCCCCGCCGTCTCCGCTGATGCTGCTCTTTACCCGTACCGCCCTGGCTGCGCTGCTGCTCACGGCCCTTGCGCTGCCGGCCGCTGCCCAAACTCCCGAACCGCCCAAAGAACTCCTGCGGCCGAAGGAAGTCGTGGCGGCTGATACCGTAAAGCCCTGGCGCTACGGTGGTTTCGGTTCGATTCAGGCGAACCAGACGGCGTTGTCGAACTGGGCGGGTGGGGGTGAGCCATCGATCTCGGCCACGGGCCTACTGAGCCTGTACCTGCGCTACCGCCGCGCCACGGTGGCCTGGGAAACGAACCTCGACGCCGGTTACGGCCTCATCAAGCAGGGCGATGCCGTGCTGCGCAAAAATGAGGATAAGGTGGAGATGAACTCGCGCTACGGGCGCCTGGCCTTCGGCAAGTTTTACTACGCCGGGCTGCTCAACTTCCGCACGCAGTTCGCCAAAGGTTACGATTTCAAGAATGCCGACGCGCCCGTGTACATCTCGCGTGGGCTGGCGCCGGCCTACCTGACGCTGGCCGCCGGCCTCGACTACCGCCCCAACGACTGGTTTTCGGCCTTCATCTCGCCCCTGACGGGCAAGTTCACCTTCGTCACAGACCAAACGCTGGCCGACGCGGGCGCCTTCGGCGTGACGGCCGCCACCTACGACGCGGCCGGCAACCGCCTGACGGCCGGCGAGCAGATGCGCTCCGAGTTTGGCGCCATCGTGCAAACGCGCCTGCAAAAGGACATCTTCAAAAACGTCAACCTGCTAACCCGCCTCACGCTGTTCGACAACTACACGAACAAGGATAAAACCAAACGCGACAACATTGACGTAAATGCCGACGCCCTGCTGACGATGAAGGTCAATAAGTACCTCGCCACGACGCTCTTTCTGGCCCTGATTTACGACGATGACATCCTGATTCCGCTCTACGAGAAGCAAAACGGCGCGCAGGTCAAAGTCGGCGAGGGGCGCCGCACGCAGTTCAAACAGGTGCTGGGCGTGGGCGTTTCGTACCGGGTGGCGCGGTAGGCGGGTGGGCGGTTTAAGGCTTTTTCCACTGATTGGCGCGCTCGTTTTGGGCGGCGAGGCGGGCCGTTTCCGCGATGCGCCGCGCGCGGGTGGGCGCCGTGCGGGCGGCGTTGATCCATTGCAGAATGGCGGTTCGGGCCGAGCGGGGAAAGGCAACGAAGTGCTGGGCGGCGGGCGGGTTGGCGTCCAGCGCCTGCTGTAAATCAAGCGCCATTTCTTCCGCTTCCGCCGCATCGAACATTTCCCAGGCGCCGCTTTTTTGGGCCTCTTCGATGGCCGCGTAGCCCGCCGGGGCGATCAGGCCCGCCGCTTCCAGGGCCGGCAGGCGCGCTTTGTTGACTTTGGACCAGCCGCTGCGGGCCTTGCGCGGCGTAATAAGCAGCAGCGCCTGCGCATCGGACAGTTTGCGCGGCAGCGAGTCGATCCAGCCGAAGCAGAGGGCTTCTTCCACGATATCGTCGTAGGTGAGTTTCGACGGCTGGCCTTTGACTTTCTTGTCGTACACCAGCCACACGCCGCGCGCGGTGGCGTGGTGCGTCGTCAGCCACGCGCGCCACGCGGCGCGGTCGGGGGCGTAATGGCGGGGGAGGTGGTCGGCGGTGATGGGCATCGGATAGCGAAAATAGCGCGGTTTTCGGTGCCTTATAGGGGTGGGTTGGCAGCTACTGTTACCGGCTGGTGTGTTTTCGCCCGCTGGCTGAGCAGCCGCAGCCAGCGGCGCGCTTCCGGCTGGCTGTTCCGGTTTTCTTTTTTTTTCGAGCAAACCGCAACACCTGTTGTTGCGGTTTCCTTTTTTTTTCGAGAAAACCGCAACGCCCCTCGCACTACCCTCACCACCCTCACACCCCCATCCCCCCCACCACCCTCACCACCACATCTGCCCCCCCGTGCCGACCTTGCAGCTTCAACCGTTTCTGACGCTCCAGCTGCCCGTGGCTACCAAGATCAACCCCGAAGACGCCCTCGCCTACCACCGCCTGGCCCCCGCCGGCAAGGTGGAAACCGTGCCCACCAAGCCAATGGCCACCCAGCAGGACCTGGCCCTGGCCTACTCGCCGGGCGTGGCCGAGCCGTGCAAGGCCATCGCCGCCCGCAAGGAGGACGTGTACCTCTACACCGCTAAGGGCAACCTGGTGGCGGGCATCTCCAACGGCACGGCCGTGCTGGGGCTGGGCAATATCGGTCCGGACGCCAGCAAGCCCGTGATGGAAGGCAAAGGCGTGCTGTTCAAGAAGTTCGCGGGCATCGACTGCTTCGACATCGAGATCGACGAAACCGACCCGGAGGCGTTCATCAAGATCGTGAAGTCGCTGGAACCTACGTACGGCGGCATCAACCTGGAGGATATCAAGGCCCCGGAGTGCTTCCGGATTGAGACGGCGTTGCGCGAGCAGATGAATATCCCGCTGATGCACGACGACCAGCACGGCACGGCGATCATTTCGTCGGCTGGGCTGCTGAACGCGCTCGAAGTGGTGGGCAAAACCCTCGAAAATGTGCGAGTGGTGGTGAGCGGCGCGGGCGCGGCGGCCATTTCGTGCGTCCGGCTGTACTGCCATCTGGGGCTGCGGAAGGAGAACCTGACGATGTTCGACATCGCGGGGGTGCTGCACGCGGGCCGCACCGACCTCGACCCGCTGCGGATGCAGTTCGCGAACCCCGCCGTGTCGCCGGCCACGACGCTGGCCGACGCCCTGAAAGGTGCCGACGTGTTCATCGGTCTCTCGGCAGCGAATGTGCTGCCGGCCGCGCTCATCAAAACGATGGCCGACAACCCCGTGGTGTTTGCGCTGGCGAACCCGGAGCCGGAAATCGCCTACGAAACGGCAATGGCCACCCGCAAGGACCTGGTGATGGCCACCGGGCGGTCGGACCACCCGAACCAGATCAATAACGTGCTGGGCTTTCCGTATATCTTCCGGGGGGCGCTCGATGTACGTGCTACCGAGATCAACGAGGCGATGAAGCTGGCCGCCGTGCGCGCCCTGGCCGCGCTGGCCAAAGAGCCGGTGCCCGACGCCGTGAACAAAGCCTACGGCGACACGCGCCTCAAATTCGGGCGTGAATACCTGATTCCCAAACCGCTGGATCCGCGCCTGATCACGCACGTATCGATGGCCGTGGCCCGCGCGGCGATGGAAAGCGGCGTGGCCCGCAAGCCGATTCTGGACTGGGACACTTACGAACTGGAACTTCAGGCCCGCCTCGGCAACGACCAGAAGCTGATGAACCGGGTGCTGGGCGCCGCCAAGCGCAACCCGAAGCGGGTGGTGTTCGCGGAGGCCGACAACTACAAGATTCTGAAAGCCGCCCAGACCGTGATCGAGCAGGGGCTGGCCGTGCCGATTCTGCTTGGTAACAAGAAGCGCATCAACCAGATCATCAAGGAAAACTCCCTCGACCTGCACGGCGCGCGGGTGATCGATATTCTGGAAGAAGAGGCCCAGCGGGAAGCCTACGCCCGGCTGCTCTTCGCCAAGCGCCAGCGCAAGGGCGTGACGCTGGTAGAGGGCCGGCGCCTGCTGCGCGAACGCAACTACTACGGCGCGATGATGGTGGAAACCGGCGAGGCCGACGCGCTGATTTCGGGCCTGACGAACGACTACTCGCGCACGATCCGGTCGGCGCTACAGGTTATTGGGGTGGAAGAGGGCGTCCGGCGGGTGGCCGGGATGTACATCGTCCTGAACAAGAAGCAGCCGTATTTTTTCGCCGACACCACCGTCAATATCGACCCCTCGGCCGACGATCTGGTTGATATCATCGGCCTGACGGCCCGCGCCGTGCGCTTTTTCGATGAGAAACCGCGCCTCGCGCTGCTGGCCTATTCCAACTTCGGCTCCACGCCCGGCCCCGCCCCGGACAAGATGCAGCGCGCCCTGGCAATGGCCCGCCAGCGCTACCCGGACCTGGTGATCGACGGCGAAATGCAGGCCAATACGGCCCTTTCGGCGGAACTGCTGCGCGAGCATTACCCGTTCTCGACGCTCGCCCCGGAAGGCGCCAACACGTTGATTTTTCCGGACCTCACGGCCGGCAACATCGCCTACAAGCTCCTACAGGAACTTGGTGGAGTGGAGGTCATCGGGCCGGTACTGATGGGGATGCGCAAGCCGGTGCATATCCTTCAGTTAGGGTCTTCGGTCCGCGAAATCGTGAATATGACGGCGATTGCCGTGGTGGATGCGCAGTTGTGAACCGATGCGCTGCATTTCGCGCAAAGTTTCGCGGAGTAATAAGACGCGGAGTCTCGCTGCGTTTTGTGGTTTGGTAAAATAAGCCTTCTAATTGATCTTCGCGAAACTTCGCGCTCAACTCAGCGCGACTCTGCGAGAAATGGATCGCTTGAACTACGGAATAAAAACCCCTAAACCCTCTTGATTGCCTCCATCTCCGGCACCCTGGCCGAACTGCACCCGACGCACCTGATTATCGAAGCCGGCGGGCTGGGCTACGAAGTGCGCGTGGCCCTCTCGACGTTTGACGCGCTGAAAGCCACCGAGCCGGGCGCGCCCGTCCGGCTGCTGACGTACCACCAGGTCAAGGAAGACGGCCAGACGCTGTTTGGCTTCCGGGACGCGGCCGAAAAGTCCCTTTTTTTACATTTGTTGGGGGTGCAGGGCGTCGGCGCGGCCACGGCGCTGGCGGTGCTATCGACCCTGACCGTGGCCGAGGCGCAACAGGCCATTGTCCGCGAGGATGTGCGCATCTTGCAGCGCGTCAAAGGCTTAGGTACCAAGGGCGCGCAACGCATCGTCCTCGACCTGCGCGACAAGCTCAAAAAAGAAGGCGTTCTGGCGAACGTGGTGGCGCCGGGCGGCGGTTCGCCGAGCCTGGCCGCGCGGGTGGCGGGGAATAAAAGCCGCACCGAAGCGTTAGCTGCGCTCACCACGCTGGGCTTCGCGCGGGCGGCGGCCGAAAAAACCGTCGATGCCATCATCGCCGAGCGCGGCGACGGGCTGCGGGTTGAGGAGTTGATTAAATTTGCGTTAAAGTCGGCCTGATTCCGGGGCTTGGCCCGGAAGGCTCGACCGTATTTCCCCTCTTATCTGGATTTTTCGCTCTTTCCTACGGTACGCCTATCGCCCCACCCCTACTATCTGCTTTCTATACACGTCTTAGCTGCTCCGGGTGCGTCGATTATTCACTGGCAAGGGCGCTGCGGCCGTTTCGGTCGTGGCGGTACTACCACTTTTGTCCTGGCTGGCCGTCGCTTCCCCGGGGGGCGCGGGGCTGCGGCGTTCGCTGGGCGCAGCCGGGCTGGCACGGCGCCTGACGACGAGTCTCGTCGGCAGCAGTACCCGGCGGGCGGGTAATGGCTGGCTAACGCCGCCGCCGCCGGATACGACCACGAACGGGTACCAACCGTCGCGGCAGCCGAAACCGGCGTTGCAGGACCGCCTCGGCGACCCGTTCTCGAACCCCACGTCCACTACGCCGCTGCAGCTCGCCACGCCCGACAACGTGAAGCTCACGGTGACGGCCGACGACTCGCTCAAGTACTTCGACATCAGCGAGCAGGCTGGCGGGGTGGACTTCCGCCCGCCCACCCGGATGACGTACGCCCAGTACACCGAGTGGCAGCAGAAACAGGCGGCGCGCAATTATTTCCGCTCGAAAGCCGCCGGCCTCGACGGCGAGAGCGTGACCACCACCAAGCGGCTAATTCCAAAAATTTACCTGCCCCCGGCGCTGGAACGCATCTTCGGTGGGAACTTCATCGATATCCGTCCGAACGGCGCCGTGACCATCCGGGCGGGCTGGCGCCACAACCGCAATAGCAACCCCGCCCTGCCGCTCCGCCAGCAGAGCGTGGGCGATTTCGACTTTGATCAGACCATCCAGCTCTCGATGACCGGGCAGGTGGGCGAGAAGCTGAAGCTGAACTTCAACTACGACACGAAGGCCAACTTCAACTTCGAGAACCAGATCAAGTACGCCTACACCGGCGAGGAAACCGACATCATCCGGAAGCTCGAAGCCGGCAACGTGTCGATGCCGCTGCAAGGCTCGCTGATTCAGGGTGGGCAAAACCTGTTCGGGGCGAAGGCCGAGTTGCAGTTCGGCAACCTGAATGTGACGGCCGTGGGCGCCACCGTGCAGGGCTCGCAGGACGAGATCCGGATTCAGAACGGCTCCCAGACGCGCAAATTCGAGATTCGCGCCGACCAGTACGACCGCGACCGGCATTACTTCCTGTCGCAGTTTTTCCGCGACCGCTACGACGCCGCCCTGCGCTCGCTGCCGCTCGTGCAGTCAGGCTTTCAGATCCGGCGGCTGGAGGTGTACGTCACCAACAACTCGACCATTGCCGCCGATAACCTGCGCAATGTGGTGACGCTGATGGACCTGGCCGAACCCGCCACGGTTTTCCGACAGGACCTGCTGCCCAACGGGCCGCAGCCGAACCGCGCCCTGGCCAACAGCGCCAACCGCCTTTTCGAGCTGGTGACGGCGCCTACCGCCCCGCGCGGCAACAACACCATCGATACGTACCTGGCGGGCCAGGGGCTGCTGAAAAGCCGCGACTTCGAGCACATCCGCGCCCGCAAGCTCGACCCGCGCGAGTACAAGTTCAACCCCCAGCTCGGCACGCTCTCGCTGAATTCGACGCTGCTGCCCGACCAGGTGTGCGGCGTCAGCTATGAGTACACCTTCAACGGCCGCACCTATAAAGTGGGCGAGCTGGCCGATGACTACGCCAATATTCAGCAGGACCAGGTGATTTTCCTGAAGATGCTGAAGGCCACGAACCCCTCGCTCAAGTTCCCGACCTGGGACTTGATGATGAAGAACGTGTATTCGCTGAACGCCTCGCAGGTGACGCGCGACAACTTTCAGCTTAACGTCGTGTACAAGGACGACGAGAACGGCGTCAATATCACGTCGTTGAAGGAAGGCGGCTCGCAGGTCGAGAACATTCCGCTGATTCAGGTGCTGGGCGCCGACAACCTGAACCCGAACAACGACAAACCCTCGGACGGTAACTTCGACTTTCTGCCGGGCCTGACCATCGACCCCGATAACGGCCGCGTGACGTTCCCGGTCGTCGAGCCGTTCGGCTCGTTTCTGCGGAAACGGTTCGGGAGCGGCCATCCGCCCGCCGGCGCCGGCGTGGCCGACAAGTACGTCTTCCAGCAGCTCTACGACTCGGTCCAGACCCAGGCGGCGCAGTTCACGCAGTTCACCAAGTTTTTCCTGACGGGGAAAATGCAGCAGTCCGGCTCCACCGACGAAGTGCAGTTGCCCGGCATCCGGGTAGTGCCCGGCTCGGTGAGCGTGTATTCGGGCGGCACCCGCCTGACCGAGGGCGTTGATTACCAGGTTTTCTACGACCTGGCGCGGCTCAAGATCATCAACCCCAGCTACCTGAACTCGGCGGCCGAGCTGCGGATCAATGTCGAGAAGGAAGCCGTGATTCAGGTGCAGCCGCGCCGGCTGGTGGGCACCCGGTTGAACTACGCCGTCTCGAAGGACTTCACCGTCGGCGGGACGTTGATGCATATGATTGAAAGCCCGCTGATCAACCGCGTGAACGTGGGCGACGAGCCGACGAACAACACGATCTACGGCCTCGATTTCTCCCTCCGGAAGGAGTCGCGCTTCCTGACCAAGATGCTCGACAAGCTGCCGATGATCCAGACCAAAGAGGTCAGTACGGTGGCCCTGACGGGCGAGTTCGCGCAGCTCATTCCCGGCAAAACGCAGCTTCGGGGCGAAAACGGCGTGTCGTACCTCGATGACTTCGAGAACGCCGAGACGCCCTACTCCCTCGGCGGTACCAATATTTTCCCCTGGAAGCTGGCCGCTACGCCCGCGCCGCTGCTGCAGGGGCGTTCGGGGCGCGACGCCGCCAACAACCGCGCCCGCCTGGCGTGGTACAACGTCGATCAGACGTACTACGCCGCGACCAACGCCAAGCCGACCAATATCGCCGACGGCGACCTCAAGAACCACTATTCGCGCGGCATTCAGCGGCGGGAAATCTACCCCAACCGCGACGCCGACCTGCAAAACGGCTTCGAATTCCCGCTCGACCTGGCCTTCTACCCCGACGAGCGCGGCCAATATAACTACACCCCGGACGTGCAGACCGGCGGCGATGGCCAGGTTTTCTCCTACGCCACCCAGCCCGACCGGCTGAAACAGAACTGGGGTGGTATTTCGCGCGGCATCACCTTCGATACTGACTTCGACAACGCCAACATCGAGTACCTGGAGTTCTGGATGCTCGACCCGTTCATCAATTCCGCCAACGGCGTGATCGATGACCAAAGCGGCCACCGGACGCCCAAAGCCAATACGACGGGCGGCGAACTGTACCTGAACCTAGGCAACGTGTCGGAGGATGTGATCAAGGACGCCGCCCGCTACGAGTTCGAGAACGGCCTGCCCCCGGACGGTAGCAACGACAACGTGGACGCGACCCCCGTGGGCCGCGCCACCCGCCTGCAATACCTCACCGACGCCTTCGACACCGCTCCCGGCGCGCGGGGCAATCAGGACATTGGTCTCGACGGCGTGAAGGATGCCGAAGAAGGCGCCTATTTCACGGCGCCGGGCCGCGTATCGGCCGATAACCCCACGCCGGCACCGGCCGTGTACGCCAACCTGCCTGACCCGTCGGCCGACAACTTCCGCCACCACCTTGACGACGCCTACACGGCGGCCGACGTCAAGATTCTGGGCCGCTACAAGTTCTTCAACGGGCAGGAAGGCAACTCCGGCGAGAACACCACCCGCGCGTCATACGCCTTCCCTGACAAGGAGGATATGAACCGCGACAACGTGGTCAACGACGTGGAAAGCTACTACGAGTACCGGATGCGCCTGCCCGCCACCGGTCTCGACGTGGGCGGCGTGAACGGCTACATCGTGGACAAAGTGGAAAACACCGTGAACGGCGACGCCGTGACGTGGTACCTGTTCCGGATTCCGATCCGCAAGCCGACGGCTACGCGCGGGGGCATCAGCGGCTACAAAAACATCCGCTTTATGCGGCTCTATATGACCGGCTGGCAGGAGCCGGTGGTGCTGCGCTTCAATCAGATGCGGTTCGTGGCGAACCAGTGGCGTAAGTTCTCGGAGGTCGTTTCCGAGAACAATCAGCCCGCCGTTGGCTCCGTGACCGACGCCGACGCCTTCACGGTTTCGACGGTGAACGTGGAAAACAACGGCGCCGTGGCCGCCGGCGAGATTCCGTACGTGCTGCCCCCCGGCATTCAGCGCGACAAAGACGTGTCGTCGAACCTGAACCGGCGGCTCAACGAGCAGTCGCTCCAGTTCTGCGTGGACAACCTGCGGCCCGGCTACGGCAAGGCCGTCTGGAAAAATACCCAGCAGGACCTGTTGATTTACAAGAAACTGCGGATGTTCGTCCACGCCCAGAGCACCGGCACCAGCCCGGTTCAGGACGACCAGTTGCGGGTTTTCCTGCGGATCGGCCAGGACTATACCCGTAACTACTACGAGTACTCGATTCCGCTGAAGATCACCCCGCCGGCTTCGACCGACGTGAACGCGATCTGGCGCCCCGAAAATATCATCGACCTGGCCCTCCAGACGCTGATCGATGCCAAAGCCGCCCGCAACCTGGCCGGAGCGCCCGTGAACCAGCGGTTTACGGTGAGCAATAGCGAGGGCGGGCAGGAACGGCGCGTCACCGTAATCGGCAACCCCGACTACTCCGACGTGCAGAGCATTATGATCGGGGTGCTGAACCCCGGCGGCGGCATCGCCGAAGAAAGCAAGAGCGTCTGCGTGTGGGTGGACGAGCTGCGGGTGTTCGACTTCGACAAAACCGCCGGCTGGGCCGCCGTGGGCCGGCTGCAAACCAAGCTCGCCGACGTGGCCACGGTGCAGGCCACCGGCTCGTACACCACCTTCGGCTTCGGGGCCCTGACGGCGAAAGCACCCCAGCGCACCCGCGAGATCACGCGGCAGTTCGACATTAATTCCACTATTCAGGGTGACAAATTCCTGCCCCGCAAGCTTAACCTGCGGGTGCCGGTGGGCGTGCAGTACGGCTCCATCGTGAAGGAGCCGCGCTACGACCCGCTCGACCCCGACACGGAGCTGAAGCAGAGCATACGGAAATTCGGCGGCGACGCCGGCAAGCGCGCCGAGTACGAAAGCATCGTGCTGGACCGCGTGACGACGAAGAGCCTCAACTTCCTGAACGTCCGTAAAGAGCGCGGCCCGGCGCCTGGTACACCCGCCGCGCCCCCCCCGCCGGGGGCGCCGCCGGTCGTGCCGAAGAAGCCCAAGCCCTGGGATATCGAGAATTTCTCGGTGAGTTACGCCTATACCGAGCGGCTCCAGACGAACGTGACCACGTTCCGCGATTTCGCCAAAACCTACACCGGCGGCATCGCCTACGGCTTCCAGACCAACCCGAAGACGTACACGCCGCTGGGCACGATCAAGCTGCTGGACTCGCCGTACTTCAAGTTTCTGAAGGACTTCAACTTCACGCCCCTGCCGAGCAGCATCTCGGTGCGGGCCGACCTCGACCGGCGTTACAGCGAGCGGTTCCTGCAACGGCGCGGCTCCGTGACGGAATTGCCCACGCCGGCGGGCATCGAGCCGGTGTTCCAGAAAACGTTCTACTTCAACCGCATCTACGACCTGAAGTGGAACCTGACGAAGAGCCTCGCTTTCGATTACACGGCCACCAACCGGAGCATTATCGACGAGCCGAATGGGCGCATCAACGGCTCCATCGACTCGTTGCAGTACAAAAACCGCGTCATCTGGAACAACCTCCGCCGCGGCGGCCGGACGGTGTCGTTCAACCAGGTGGCGGCGCTAACGTACCGTCTGCCGCTCGACAAGTTTCCGCTTACCGACTGGCTTTCGGCCGACGCCCGCTACCAGGCCGGCTATACCTGGACGGCGCTTTCGACGGCCCTGCGCGTGGACTCGCTCCAGCTCGGCAACACGATCCAGAACAACCGCGAGCAGAGCATCAACGGTAAGCTCGACTTGCTGAAGCTCTACAACAAAGTGGCGTTTCTGAAGGAACTCAATAACCCCAAGCCTAAGCCGGTGGCGCCGCTGGGCAAGGACGGCAAGCCCCTGCCCGACCCCAAAAACACGCCCGCTGGCCGCGCGGCTGCTGCTGCTGCCAAAGCGAAGGCCAAAGTTGAAGCCGACGCCAAGGCCAAAGCGCTGGCCGAAGCGGCGGCCAAAGGCGGCAAGGACCCCAAAGCCGGTGACCTGGCTGATGTTAAAGGCAAAGCGGAGGCCGACACGACGAAGAAGAAGCCCGAACTGAAGCTCGTGAAGGCCGCGCTGCGGGCGCTGATGTCGGTCCGGAGCGTGAACTTCCAGTACACCCTGACCGAGGGCACCGTGCTGCCGGGCTACCTGCCGGGTAGCTCCTTGTTCGGTTTCAGCCAAGGCTTTGCCGCGCCCACGCCGCAGTTTGTGCTGGGCCAACAGTACGAGTTGGGGTCGTTGTACGAAATCGCCCAGACGCGCGGCTGGTACACGCCCAATGCGCAGAACCTGAACACGCCGCTCTCGAACCTGATGACCGAGAACCTGCAGGCGCGGGCCAACGTCGAGCCGTTCAAGAACTTCCAGATTCAGGTGGAAGCCCGGCGGCAGAAGTCGCGCACGGAGGAGGCGTTCTACCGGTACGCGGTGGACGAGACTACGGGCGAAGTGCTGGAACCGCGCCAACTGGCCACGGTGCAGCCGTTCGTGGCGGGGGCGTTCAGCACGTCGTCGATCTTCGTGCAGACGCTGTTTGAAACCAGTGGCAGCGGCGGCAAGTCGGCGGCGTTCGAGCAGTTCATCGAAAACCGCCAGGTAGTCCGGGGCAAGCTTAATCAGGCCAATGGCCTGCCCTTGCAGGACACGGTGGCTTACGGCTTCAATTCGCAGGAAGTGCTGATTCCGGCTTTTGTAAATGCTTATCAGGGGCGCAACGCCGCCGGTTACAAGGCCAGGCCGTTCAACCCGTTCAGCATCATTCCGCTGCCGAACTGGAACGTGCAGTACAACGGCCTGTCGGAGCTGGAGCTGGTGAAGAAGTATTTTTCGTCGCTGACGCTGAGTCATGGCTACCAGGGCACGTATTCCGTGGCGAACTACTCCACATCGTCGGCCTACGATAGAGAGCCGGACGGCTTCGCCACGGCCTCCAACGCGCGCGGCCAGCTGATTCCGTACTACGTGATCAATACCGTGACCATCGCCGAGCGCCTGGCGCCGCTGATCGGTATCAATTTCAAGACGAAGAAGAACATCACGGGGCGGCTGGAATACAAGGTCGAGCGTACCCTATCGCTGAACGCCACCAACGCCCAGGTGACGAGCGTCCGGGTACACGACTACGTGATCGGGGCGGGCTACACCACGAACCGTTTCAAGCTGCCGTTCAAGACGCGCGGCGTTCGCAAAACCCTCAATAACGACCTCACGGCGCGCCTCGACCTCACGATCCGCGACAACGAGACCGTGCAGCATACCATCGTGCGGCAGCCGAACTCCACCACCGAACTGAGTCAGAACCAGACCACCAGCGGCGCGCTGCAAGTCCAGCTCAAGCCCACCGTGGACTACGTCCTGAACCAGCGTCTGAACCTACAGTTCTACTTCACCCGCCTGATTTCAGCGCCGAAAATCTCGTCGTCATTCAGGAACGCCGTCACTACCGCGGGCATCCAGCTTCGCTACTCGCTGACGCAGTAGCAAGGAGCAATGAGCAATGGCTGGCTTGTCGCCAGG
>JANPLI010000190.1:0-41024 GCA_031426455.1 Hymenobacteraceae bacterium
CGCCAGAACCGACCCGATGCAACGGCGGCATCCGTCGAAAAAAGGGCAAAAATCATCGAATCAGCGGGCCGGGTCGGGGCAGGCACTGGTAGCTTTCGAGCAAGCCGGGCCGACTAAGTGGGCCGGTATCACGATACTAACGGGGTTTTCGCCTATGCGCTACACGACGCTGCTCCGGCCGCTACTGGCCGCCGGTTTTCTGTTCCGGCTTACCGGCACAGCCCACGCCCAGGTGGGCATCGGCACCACCACGCCCAACGCCTCGGCGGCGCTCGAAATCAAATCGACCACGCAGGGGCTGCTGCTGCCGCGCCTGACGCAGGTGCAGCGCGACGCCATCGTTTCGCCGCCCGCCGGGCTGGTCATCTTCCAAACCGACAACACGCCCGGTCTTTACGCCTACAGCAGCGGGGCCTGGGGGCTGCTGGCCGCCGACAACCTCGGCAACCACACCGCTACCCGTTTGCTCAACCTGGGGACCTACAAGCTGGTGGGCGGCGGCACGCGGGGGCTGAGCATCGCCAACGGCGGGGCCGTGACGCTGGACGACGCGCTGACGACGGGCGGCGTCCTGACAGCGGGCGGACGCGTGGACCTGAGTACCCACAAGCTGGTGGGCAACGGCGGCACCAGCGGCCTGAGCATCGGCAGCACGGGCACCGTCGAGTTTGACAACCAGATTACCGTCAGTGAAATATTGACGCACAACAGCGTCCTGACCGTGGGTGGACGCCTCGACCTGGGGGCGTACCGGCTGGTGGGCAACGGCGGCCTGCTGGGGTTGAGCGTGGCCAGCACCGGCGACATCACCACCGATGGTAGCCTGACTACGGGCGGCGGCATCATCGCCAACGGTAACATTAATCTGACCACCCACAAGCTGGTCAGCTACGGCGGCACGGGCTTGCAAATCGGCATCTCCGGCGACATCACCACCGACGGGGCGCTGACGACCGGTGGCGCGCTGACGACCGGCGGCCTGCTGACGGCAGGCGGCAACCTCAACCTGGGTACCTACCGGCTGGTAGGGCGCGGGGGAGTGCTGGGCCTGAGCATCGCCAACTCCGGGGTGATCAGCACGGATGCCGCCCTGTCGGTGGGGGGCACCCTGACGACGAGCGGCGCCATTACGGCCGGCGGCAATGTCAGTCTGGGGACGAACAAGTTGGTTGGGATCGGCACGAACGGCCTGAGCATCGCCAGTTCCGGCGCCATCACCACTGACGGCGCGCTGACCGTGGGCGGGGCCATCACGGCGGGCGGCAACGTCGGGCTGGCCACCTATAAACTGGTCGGCAACGGCGGCACGAACGGCCTGAGCATCGCCAGTTCCGGCGCCATCACGACCGACGGCGCACTGACGACCGGCGGGGCGCTGACCACGGGCGGCGCGCTGACGACGGGCGGCAACCTCAACCTGGGCACCTACGCGCTGGTGGGCAGCGGCGGCACGAGCGGCCTCACCATCGCCAGCAACGGTTCCGTCACGACGGCCGCCGCCCTGACGGTGGGCAGCACGCTATCCACGGCCGGTACCCTGACCCTCACGGCCGGCGGCATCAAAATGCCCAACGCCTTCGACCCGAACACGAACTATGTGGGGTCCTCCGGCAACTACCTCTCCTTCGGCCACTCGGGCGTGAGCGAGGACTTCATCGGCTACAAAAACAACACGTTCTACTTTATGGATGCGCCCGGCGGCGGCGACTCAGCCGAGCCTAACCTGGTGCTGGGCGGCACCCTGACGGCCAGCGCCGGACTGGCCTTCACGGGCAACGTGACGGCCACCGGCACCGTGACGGCCACTGGCAACGTGACGACCACCAACCTGACCGTGACCGGTACCGCGACGCTCGGTGCCACGGGCACGGCCCTGACCGGGATCATCCGCCAAACCACCAATATCGACCTGCCGAGCATCGGCTCCCTCAGCGCCTACACCGTGACCATCGCGGTGCCCAATGCCCAGGTGGGGGCCACAGTGCACGCGTCGCCGTCGGCCAATATGCCCGGCTCGGTGCTCATCGCCAGTGCGTGCGTCAGCAGCGCCGGGCAGGTCGCCATCAAGTTCATCAACGGGGGGGCGCAGGCGCAGAACGCCGACGCGACGGACTACTACATCACCGTTTTTCAGTAATGAGGATGCAATCGATCCGTTTCGCGCGCTTCGGAGGAGGGGCGCTCCTGGGGCTGCTTTGGCTGACGGCTCCTCGCGCGCTGGCCCAATCGGGCGGCGTGGGCATCGGCACCACCACGCCCGACGCGGCAGCGGCGCTCGACCTCCGCTCTACCACGCAGGGGCTGCTGCCGCCCCGCCTGACGCAGGCGCAGCGCGACGCCATCGCGTCGCCGCCCGGCGGGCTGGTCATCTTCCAGACCGATAACACGCCCGGCCTCTACGCCTACGGCGGCGCGGCGTGGGTGCTGCTGACGGCCGACGACCTCGGTACCCACACCGCCACCCAGCCCCTGAACCTCGGCTCGAACCCGCTGACCGGCAACGGCGGCATTCGGGGCCTGCGCGTCGGCAGCACGGGCGCCGTGACCTTGAACAGCGGTCTGACGACGGGGGGCGTCCTGACGGCGGGCGGACGCGTGGACCTGAGTACCTACAAGCTGGTGGGCAACGGCGGCACCAGCGGCCTGCGCATCGACAACGCGGGTGTCGTAGAATTCGACCAGGCCATCATCGTCGCGGAGATACGCACCCCCGGCGGCCGGCTCAAAGTGGGCGGGCGCCTCGACCTGGGGGCGTACCGGCTGGTGGGTAACGGCGGCCTGCTGGGGTTGAGCGTGGCCAACAACGGCGACCTCACCACCGACGGTAGCCTGACGACGGGCGGCGGCATCATCGCCAACGGTAACCTCAATCTGACCACGTATCGCCTGACCGGTAGCAACGGCCAGGGCCTGCAGATCAGCGTCGGCGGCGACGTCAGCACCGACGGCGCCCTCGGCATCGGCGGATTGCTCAACGTGGGCGGGCGGCTGACGGCCGGCGGCAACGTCGATCTGGCTACCTACAAGCTGGTGAGCAGCGGCGGCACGGGCCTGCGCATCGCAAATACCGGCGCCATCACCACCGATGCCGCCCTGACCACGGGCGGCGCCCTGACCACCGGGGGCGCCATCAGCACGGGCGGGCGTTTGAGCCTGGGCACCTACCGGCTGATCGGCAGCGGCGGCTCGGTGGGCCTGAGCATCAGCGGGCCGGGCGCCATCACCACGGGCGGCGCCATTACCACGGGCGGGGCCATCGCGACGGGCGGGCGCCTCGATCTGGGCGCGTATCGGCTGGTGGGGGGCGGCACCAGCGGCCTGCGCATCGCCGGCACCGGCGCCATCAGCACCGACGGCGCGCTGACGGTCGGCGGCGCGCTGACCGTGGGCGGGGCCATCGCGGCGGGCGGCAACGTCAGCCTGGGTGCCTACACCCTGACGGGCAACGGCGGTACGCAGGGCCTCACCATCGCCAGCAACGGCACCGTGACCACCACCAGCGCGTACGTATCAGCCACGGCCACGGCCACCGTGGGCGGCGCCTTGACCGTCGGGGGCGTGCTGACGCCCGGTGATGGGACCTTGATGGGCGGCATCCGACTGCCGCATTCGTCGGAACCGAACGGGAGCTACGTGGGGTCGGCCGGCAACTACCTCGCCTTCGGCCACCAGGGGGTGAGCGAGGACTTCATCGGCTACAAAAACAACACGTTCTACCTCAAGGACGCGCCCGGCGGCGGCGACTCGGCCGAGCCGAATCTGGTGGTGGGCGGCTCGCTGACGGCCGGCGGCGGCGCCGTTGCCGGCAACCTGACCACCACCGGTAACCTGACCACCACGGGCACCTTGGCCACCACCAGCAACCTGGCCCTGACCGGCACCACCACGATTGGCGCCAACGGCACGGCGCTCACCAGTATCGTTCGGCACACGGTCAGCATCAACGTGCCCACCATCAGCCGGCTCGATCCGCATATCGAGACGGTTTCGGTACCCAATGCCCAACTGGGGGCCACGGTTTACGTGTCGCCGTCCTCGACGATGCCGGCCATTACGGGGATCTCGTACGCCCGCGTCATCAGCGCCGGGCAGGTTGCCATCAAGTTCGTCAATCTCGGTGGGGCAACGCACAACCCCGGCACGCGCGACTACTACATCACCGTGGTGCAGTAAAACGATGCCACCGGCCCGGCCAGCCCCCGGAACGCCAGCCGCTGCCAGAAAGGCCAGCCAGCGGGTTGGGGCGGGGCGACGGCTTCAGGGGGCGACGGCTTCAGGGGGCGACGGCGGCAAGTAGCGTCGGAGGAGGTAAAGGCGTTGCGCCAGTAATATTTAGTGGAAACCAGCGCTTTTTTGTCCGCCGCCCCTCCCCTCGCTAGGTTGCCACCCGCCGCCAGGGCTGCCGCGCGCCGTAACTCAGGCTGCGCCAGACCCACTCAGCCGGCCCAAACTGAAACCGTTGTAGCCACCAGCGGCAGGCCAGGATTTGGGTCGTGATGATCGCCAGGGCCAGCGGCACCAGCAGCGTGGGGCCCACCTTTCCGGCCCAGCCCAAGCCGATCCCCAGAAAGAGCGCCGAGGCAATCAGGCTCTGGCTGAGGTAGCAAGTCAGGGCCATCCGGCCCAACGGCGCCAATTGCTGCTGCAGGCGCTGCCCGGCGGGGTGCGTCCAGGCCAGGGCAAAGGTGGCGGCGTAGCCGAGCGCCAGCGGACCGACACCCAGCGCGTAGAGCGCGGCAAAGGCCAACCCCGGCGCCTGCCCGGCCGAATAGGCGCCGCCACCGTCCAGGTAAGCATTGAGCACACTGGCCGGCAAGCCCACGCCCAGGCCCCAGCCGGCCACCGCGCGTAGCAGCGAACGGTGCGCGGCGGGCGCCCGAAAAAGCTGCTGTCGCCCCACCCACAGGCCGAGCAGAAACATCGCCAGCACCTTGCACATGCGCCACTGAAAAAGCAGGTCGCCGGCTCGGTAAAAAAAGCCGGAGCGCATCGCCTTGGCGAATAACCCCCAGTCGGGGGTGGTCATCAGCTGGTAGTAAGACTTGATACCGGCCTGCGCATCGAGCAGCGCGCCCACGGCGTAAAACGGCGCCGCCAGGGTCAGCGGAACCTTGGCTTGCCAGCCGCCGCCCAGCCAGAACACCGCCCACAGCGGCACGGGCAGCAGCAGGAGCACCGCCGCCCAGCGCAACAAGGCCCGGTTCGGCAGGCGCCGCAGCCGGATCAGCAGCAGCCCTACGAGGGCGTAGAACATCAGGATGTCGCCGGGCCAGATCACGATCAGGTGAAACAGACCGATGCCGAGCAACACCCACAACCGGCGGCGGTAAGTACGCAAACCGGTATCGCCGCGCGCTTCGGCGCTTTGCAGTTGCACGGCGAAGCCGATGCCGAAGAGCAGCGAAAACAGGGAGTAGAACTTGCCCTCCACGAACGCCCGAATCAGGAAAGCAAAGGCCGGATCAGTAGCGGCGGTCGGCCCCTGGGTGAGGGCGACGGCCTGCGGATCGCCCCACAGGCTGAAACCACTGAACAAATTGGCCAGGCAGACGCCGAACAGGGCGAAGCCCCGCAGGGCATCGAGCAGGGCGGCGCGGTCGGTTTCGGCGACGGGCGCGGCGGGGGCGGCAAGCGGCGAGGAAGAGGTCATCGGCAGCAGCGAAACGCCGGCCAACCGGCGGGATAATGGCAATTCGACCGTGGTTTCGCGCCACTTCGGCGGCTGGGAGCCTCCGGCCCCGGGCGTTACGGGGCAGTTATGCCAGGTCGCCCACTAGCTCCCGGTGGTCAGGAGCCAGTGGGCGACCTATGGCGTAGACGCAACGCTTGCCGGGCCGGGCGCGGCACCCGCTGAGTCGGCCTGCGTCACGGTGCACGTCACGTTCGCGACCTGCAAAGTAAGCGCCGCGCAGCAACCGGCCACCCGATGCTACGGCCGGTACACCACGAACGAGAAGTCGCGCTCGCTGGCGGTCGTGCCATTGACGGCGTAGGTGTAGAAATCGATGGTGCCGGTGCCGCCAGCCGTATCCCAAACCACAAAACCCGGCGAGCCGAAGAGGCTGGCAACGATGGTCTGCGAACTAAAGGAGACCGCCGAAAGCCCCGACGCCGCCGTGAACGTGACGCGCACACGCCCCGTACTGATCTTCGAGATCGAGAAATTGCCCGACGACGAGTACGTCGCCGGGCCAGCGGTGCCCAACTGCGCGTAGGCGGCGGCCAGCATATCGGCCGTGCCGGTGGTGGTGGTATGCACCTCACCGCTCAGGCGCACGTCGCCGCCCACATCGAGCTTGGCGGTGCCGGCCGTGGTGCCGATGCCCACGTTGCCGGAACCTGTGATGCTCAGATCGTTGCCGCCGGTGGCGATGGAAATATCGCCCGTGAGGGTGCCACCCAGCGCCACGTTGCCCCCGCTCGCGACGGACAGGCCGTTGGTGGCGCCTACCACGGGCAGCGACACGCCGGTACCACCGCCGATGCCCAGGCTTTGGCCCGCCAAACTCAGGTTCTGGTTGTCGGTGGGCAGGGTAGTCGCTGCCAGGTTGCCGGCATTATCGACCGTCACCATCCGGGTGCCGCCGCCGCCGAGGCTGCCCACCCGCACACCGCCCGTGCCCAGAATCCGCAGCAGCTCGGTACCGGTGCCGTTTTTGCCGCCCGCGAAGAATACGTGGCTGTCCGTGGTCGCATGGACGTGGTAGTTGAGCTGGAAGCTGCTCACGCCAAAGCCGTAGTGGCTGGTGGTGCTGCCGCCATCCCAGAGCGTGATTTTAGGTTCCGTAACCGTCGGATTGATCGACAGACGCGTCTGGGGAGCCGTGGCGTTGAGCCCCACAAAGCCGGTGGAGTCGCGCACCACGAACGCATTAAACAACGCCCCGCCGGTATTCCGCAGCCGAAGCTGCCAGTCGCCGTTGCTCGCCATCTCGTGATAGCCCAAAAGGGTGTTTTGGCGGAGATAGCCGTAGAAGGGTACCGCCGTGGCCTTCAGCGCCGACACGTACACCCCCGCGAACCCGCTGTTATTGCCCTCAAAGTAAGTGACGATCTGGTTGGCGCTGGTCGTGTCGCGCACGTGCAGGGCCGAGAACGGATTGTTCGTGCCGATGCCCACTTTACCGTTGCCCTTGATCCGCATCAGCTCGTTGCCGTTGCCGTTCAGCCCGGTGGCGGAGAACACATGGTTGTCGTTGGTACTGGCCACGTGGTAGTTGAGCTGATTGCCGCTCACGCCGAAGCCGTAGTGATTGACCGTGCTGCCGCCGTTCCAGAGGGTGATTTTCGGCTCTACCGTGCCGGGCGTGATGGTCAGGCGCGTGGTGGCGCCGGTGGCGCCGATGCCGACGTGCCCGTTGTCGGTGATGCGCATCTGCTCGGCGCTGCCGTTGGTGTAGAAGCGGAGGTCGGAACGGGTCGTGGTGCCGTCGCCGAGGTAATACGCCTGAATGTGCGAACCGGTAAAGTAGCCCATCGCGCCGTTGACCCGTGGGGCGAAGCTGATGATCCCGATGCGGTCACCGTTCTGTACGTTCTGCGGGGCGGCCACCGTCCCGCGCGCTTTGCGCATAAACACGCCGGGGTCGGCGGTATTGCCGTAAGCGTCGAGGAGATAATCGTCGTCGCCGCCACCGGTCGCGTTGTCGGATACGATGTGCAGCTTACTGATGGGTGCCGCCGTGCCGATGCCCACCCGGTTGTTCGTCAGGCGCATAACCTCTACCGTGTCGCGGCGCTGCGCGAAGCCGGCGCCGTTGACGTAAAATGCCAGCCCGCCCGTAAACGACCCCACGGCCTGGTCGGTGGAGCGAATCATCGACGGGCGCCACTCGCTGGCCGAGCCGGTCGGGTCGCTCCAGAATTCGATGCCCGTCGGACCATAGGCGCCCACGCCCACCGATTGCAGCCGAATCTTGGCACCCGGCTTTTCGGAATAAATGTGCAGCTGCTCCTGCGGGTTGGTGGTACCGATGCCGACGCGGCCGGTCGAGTCGGTGACGGTCAGGGGGAAGAAGAAGGTGCTAGCGGTTTTGAGCAGTGCCAGATTCCAGTTGTTGTTGGTTCCGACCTGCGTCCAGCCTAGCGCGCCGGCCTGCCGCTGGTACCCCCAGAAGGAAGCGGCCGTGCTCTTCATCGCGTTGACGTAAGCCCCGGCGAAGGAGGCATTATTGCCCTCGAAAAGAGCGACCCTCGTATTGGGCAGCGTGTCGCGCACGTGCAGAAAAACGACCGGTGCTGTCGTGCCGATGCCCACGCGGCCGTTACCCCGGATGCGCATCACCTCGCGGCCATCGCCGTTGAGGCCGGTGGCCGAAAAGACGTGGCTGGCGCCCGTATTGGCCACGTGGTAGTTGAGCTGCGCGCCGCTCACGCCGAATCCGTAGTGATCGACCGCGCTGCCGCCGTTCCAGAGCGTAATCTTCGGCTCCACAGCACTTGGCGTGATAGTCAGGCGCGTGGTAGGGCTGGCCGCCCCGATGCCGACGTTGCCGGAGGCGCTGATACCCAGGCCACTGGTGCCACCGTTGCCCACGAGCAGTTGGGTCGTCAGGTTGAGATTTTGGGTGGCGGTGTGGTTGCCGAGGTTGTCGGCGGCAGCGGCCTGATCGGGCACGAACCGCCACTGCGTTCCGGCGCCGGTGGCGTACCAGAAGCCCACCGAGTCGGGACCGGTCTGGAAGACGAGCAAGCCCTGCGGCGGCGTGGCGATGGCGTGGCGCTGCGTACTGGTCAGGCGCGGGGCCAACAGCCCTTTGTCAGTAGCGCTGAGGTCGAGGACCGCTTTGGGGTTCGGCGAAGTAGTGCCGATGCCGGTCTGCGCCTGCACGGCGCCCGCACTAAGTAGCAGCGCGCAAAGCAGGAGGTAATGATAACGTAGCATGGGGGGCGTTGGTAAGGGTAAACGCCCGTAAAATTCTGATGATCAACGCCGCATCCGCCACTAAAACTTGACGAATGGTCGCCGGTGCCGGGCCAGTTGCCGAAATACTCCGTGAATGGTTGGCGCCGTGCGCCGCGCCATGTCCCACACTCCGCGCGTCCATGGCCGTGCCCGCTAGAAAAGGACTACGGACTGGCTTTCAGCAAAGGTCTGCGGTTGTGCTTTAAAAAAAATTACATTATGATGTAATCTAGGGTACCTTCCAACTGGCCTGCTTCAGACCCGCCCCCTACCCCACCGGGTTATCTTTGCTGACCCAATCCCAACCGCCGTTTTCGCTTCCGCCCTATGTCCCACGCCGCCTACGCCCAGCCCGCGCCTTACAAGCCCACGAACCAGATTCGGATCGTGACGGCCGCCGCCCTTTTCGATGGCCACGACGCCGCCATCAATATTATGCGGCGCATCATCCAAAGCTCCGGCGCCGAAGTAATTCACCTGGGCCACAACCGGGCGGTGAAGGAGATCGTGGACTGCGCGATTCAGGAAGACGCCCAGGCCATTGCCATCACCAGCTACCAGGGCGGGCACGTGGAGTACTTCCAGTATATGCGCGACCTGCTGGTGGAGCGCGGCGCGGGCCATATCAAGCTCTTCGGCGGCGGCGGCGGCGTGATTCTACCCACCGAAATCGCCACGCTGCAAGCCTACGGCATCACCCGCATCTACTCGCCCGACGACGGCCGCGCGATGGGCCTGCAAGGGATGATCAACGACCTGCTCGAAAAGGCAGACTTCCCCACGGGCCGCAACCTCAACGGCGAAGCCAAGCACCTCGTCACCCGCGACCCGCAGGCCATCGCCCGCCTCATTTCGGCCGCCGAAAACGATCCGGAGGGGTACCTCAAAGCCAAAGGCGACATCGGAGCAGGTGCGAAGTCAGAGGTCAGAGGTGCGAGGTTGGCGACACCGGTGCTGGGCATTACCGGTACCGGCGGCGCGGGTAAATCCTCGCTGGTCGATGAGCTGGTCCGCCGCTTTCTGCTAGACTTCCCGGACAAGACCCTGGCCATCATTTCCGTGGACCCGAGCAAGCGTAAAACCGGCGGCGCGCTCCTCGGCGACCGCATCCGGATGAACGCCATCGCCACCGACCGCGTGTATATGCGTTCGCTCGCCACGCGCCAGAGCAACCTGGCCCTGAGCAAGTTCGTGCAGGACGCGCTGGATGTGGTGAAGGCCGCGCAGTTCGACCTGATCATTCTCGAAACGTCCGGCATCGGCCAGTCCGACACCGAGATCGTGGAGCATTCCGACGCCAGCCTGTACGTGATGACGCCCGAATACGGCGCCGCCACGCAGTTGGAGAAGATTGATATGCTCGACTTCGCCGACGTCATCGCGCTCAATAAATTCGACAAGCGCGGCGCCCTCGACGCGCTGCGCGACGTGCGCAAACAGTACCAGCGCAACCACAACCGCTGGGATTCGCCGGTGGAAGAAATGCCCGTCTTCGGCACCATCGCGGCGCAGTTCAACGACCCCGGTATGAACCGCCTCTACCGCGCCGTGCTCACGGTGCTGAACGAGCGCACGGGCACCGATTTTACGTCGGTCCTGGCCACTACCGCCGAGGAAAGCGAGAAGGTTTTCATCATTCCGCCGGCCCGGACGCGCTATTTATCGGAGATCGCCGAATCGAACCGCGCCTACGATAAGTGGGCGGCTGAGCAGGCCAAAATCGCCGAAGTAGCCTACTCGTTTGCCACCCTCGAACGGTATTATGCCGATGATAAAAACGCGTCGGCAGCGATGGTTAGCGAGTTCACCAAAAACAAGGAAACGCAGCTGCGCCGTCTCGATGCCGACGCGCAAAACCTGCTGGAAACCTGGGACGAAAAAGCCGCGCAGTACCGCGCGCCGGAGTTCGTTTTTAAGGTACGCGACAAAGAGTTGCGCGTCCAGACGCACCACGAGTCGCTAAGCCATTTGCAGATTCCGAAGATCGCCGTGCCGCGCTACCGGGGCTGGGCCGACCGCCTGCGCTGGGCCTTGCAGGAGAATTACCCCGGCGCGTTTCCGTACACGGCGGGCGTGTTTCCGTTCAAGCGCGAAGGCGAAGACCCGACGCGGATGTTCGCCGGCGAAGGCGGCCCGGAGCGCACCAACCGCCGCTTTCACTACGTCAGCAAAGGCCTGCCCGCAAAGCGGTTGAGCACCGCCTTCGACTCCGTAACGCTCTACGGCGAAGACCCCGACTGGCGCCCGGATATCTACGGCAAGATCGGCAACGCCGGGGTATCGGTCTGCTGCCTCGACGACGCCAAGAAGCTCTATTCCGGCTTCGACCTAAGCCACCCGGCCACGTCGGTGAGTATGACCATCAACGGCCCGGCAGCCATCGTGGCGGCGTTTTTTATGAACGCCGCCATCGACCAGAACAGCGAGAAGTACATCCGCGCCCACGGGCTGGAAGCGGAAGTCGAAGCGAAGATTCAGGCGCTTTACGAAGGCAAAACCCGTCCGACTTATGATTCAGCGGAAGGCGGTTTGCCCGACGGTAACGACGGCCTCGGCTTGCTGCTGCTCGGCGTCACCGGCGACCAGGTTTTGCCCGCCGACGTGTACGCCAAAATCAAAGCCGACACGCTCGCCGCCGTGCGCGGCACCGTGCAGGCCGACATTCTGAAAGAAGACCAGGCGCAGAACACCTGCATCTTCAGCACCGAGTTTTCGCTGCGCCTGATGGGCGATGTGCAGGAGTACTTCATCCGCAACAAGGTGCGGAATTTTTACTCCGTTTCCATCTCCGGTTACCACATCGCCGAAGCCGGCGCCAACCCCATTACGCAGCTCGCGCTCACGCTCTCCAACGGCTTTACGTACGTGGAATACTACGTGAGCCGCGGAATGGCCATCGATGATTTTGCGCCCAATCTGAGCTTCTTTTTCTCGAACGGCATCGACCCGGAGTACGCCGTCATCGGCCGGGTGGCGCGGCGCATCTGGGCGAAGGCGATGAAGCGGAAATACGGCGCCAACGCCCGGAGTCAGATGTTGAAGTACCACATCCAAACGTCCGGCCGTTCGCTGCACGCGCAGGAAATCGACTTCAATGACATCCGCACCACGTTGCAGGCGCTGTACGCGATTTACGACAACTGCAACTCGCTCCATACCAACGCCTACGACGAGGCCATCACCACGCCCACCGAAGAATCGGTGCGCCGCGCGATGGCGATCCAGCTCATCATCAACCGGGAGCTGGGCCTGGCGAAAAACGAAAACCCGTTGCAGGGCGCCTTCATCATCGAGGAACTGACCGACCTAGTGGAAGAAGCCGTGCTGCTCGAATTCGACCGCATCACCGAGCGCGGCGGCGTGCTGGGCGCGATGGAGACGATGTACCAGCGCGGCAAAATCCAGGAGGAAAGCCTGTACTACGAAATGCAGAAGCACACCGGCGAGTACCCGATCATCGGCGTCAATACCTTCCTGTCCTCGAAAGGCTCGCCGACGATCATTCCGAAGGAAGTGATCCGCGCGACGGAGGAAGAAAAGAAGGCGCAAATCGCGACGCGCGACGCGCTCCACGCCCGTTCTACGGACACCGCGCCCGCCGTGCTGCGCCATCTCCAACAAGTGGCCGTGCGCAACGGCAATCTCTTCGCGGAGCTGATGGACGCCGTAAAAGTCTGCTCGCTGGGGCAGATCACGAACACGTTGTTTGCGGTAGGCGGGCAGTACCGGCGGAATATGTGACCGCTGACAGAGCAGGTCTGCCGAATTATCTACCCTTCGACTTTATGGCTTACAGCGATTTCACCCCCCAGGAGCTTACCCGCCGCTTTAATATTCGGTATCGGGCTGAAAAACTTTTCCCTACCGCCAACGCGGTAATGCCAAGCGCGTGGTTGGTGGAAGGATTAAAAAAAGGCCAGGAGTTGGGGTTTGGCAGCGAAAAGTCCCGCTCGGAACGGCTGGTAACTCCCGTGCTGATGGAGTTGAGCGACCGCAATAACCATTCTTTTTCCATTTATTCCGGCTTGAACCTGGATGTTGATCCAACCCAGGGGCTGAATGGTGAGTGCGACTTTATTTTTTCGTTTAACCGGATTCAGGATTTTGTCACGGCGCCCATCTTCTGCATCACCGAAGCCAAAAAGCAGGATCTTGAGCAGGGCACCATTCAATGCGCGGCGCAACTGATTGCCGCCCGACGATTCAACGATCTGGCAGGCAACCACCTCCCACCTACGCTGTATGGTTGCTCCACCACTGGGGTCGAATGGCGCTTTTTGAAGTATGACGCTGATGAGATCATCGTGGATGAGGAGCGGTACCTGATCCGGGATCTGGACAAACTGTTGGGCGCCCTGCAGCACGTCATCGAAATCAGCCGGCCCTTTGCCGAAAGCAGGTAAAGGCGCCAGGTCGTGCAAACGCCTTAAAGACCTGCTCGCTGGGCCAAATCACGAACACGCTGTTTGCGGTGGGCGAGCAGTACCGGCGGAATATGTAACGGCTAGTTAAGTTGGTTTTCAGCCTACGCTGGTTTTTTGATTAGTTATGGCTTACTCAGATTTCACTTACGGGGAAGTAAAGCGGCGATTCGGCGTGCATTTCGACTCGCGGAACCTGTTTCCGGAGGTTTCGCCGGTTGCGCCTTCGGCGTGGCTGACGGAGACGCTGGCAACGACGGCTTCTCAAGGATTCAACAGCGAAAAATCGCGCTCCGAGCGGCTGGTAAGCCCCATCCTGTTCGAGTTGAGCCGCCGCAACCAGCACGCTTTCTCCATCTATTCCGGCCTGAATCTGGACGTGGATCCAGCGCAGGGCCTCAACGGCGAGTGTGATTTTCTGCTGTCGTTCAGCCGCATTCAGGATTTCGTCACGGCGCCCATTTTTTGCATCACCGAAGCCAAGAAGCAGGACATCGAACACGGCACCATCCAGTGTTCGGCGCAGCTCATTGCGGCGCGCCGCTTCAACGAATTGGAGGGCAACGCCGCGTTGCCCATCCTGCACGGCTGCTCGACGACGGGCGTCGAGTGGCGCTTCATTCGCTACGAGCAGAATGACTTGCTGCTGGACGAAAAACGCTACCTGATCAGCGACCTGCCCGCGTTGCTGGGCGTGTTGCAACACATCCTGGATACGTCGCGGGTGCTGGCACCCAGCACGTAAAAGCTGCGCCCCAATGCCCGCGCTCCTGACCGATGCCTACCTACCCGACTACCTGACGCAGCTTCGGCCCGACGTGGCGGCGCTGGTGGGCGAACTGCGTAGTAGAGCGGCTTTCACGGCGGAAGATTTCGCGCACTACATCACAGTCTCGTCGGTCTTCTCCTCGAAGATCGAAGGCAATTCGCTCGACCTGAACAGCTTTCTGCGCGGCAAAACCAACGTGAGCGCCGCCCGCCAAAAAGAATTTGGGGAGATTGAAGCCTTGGCGGCAGCATATCAGTACGCCGCTACGGAACCGCTGACGCTTAAAAGCTTCCTCCGCGCCCACGCGATGCTGAGCAAGCCGCTGCTGCGCGCGGCTGGGCGCGGCAAGGTGCGCCAGGGGAAGATGGCCGTGTATGATTCGGCCAGCGGCCGAGCGGTGTATGTCGCCGTAGAGCCGGAGTACGTGACGCAGGAGCTGGAAAAGCTCTTCGCCGACATTGCCGAACTGCTGAACCGTCCGCTACCGGTGCCGGAGGCGCTGTACTACGCCGCGCTCCTCCACCTATGGACGGCGATGATCCACCCCTTCGACGATGGCAACGGCCGCGCCGCCCGTTTGCTGGAAAAGTGGTTTCTGGCCCGCGCGCTGGGCGAGGTGGCGTGGGCCATCGAGTCGGAGCGCTACTACTGGCTCAACCGCCCGGCGTACTACGAGCGCAGCCAACTCGGCTACAACTACTACGTGCTGCGCTGGGAGCGCTGTGTGCCGTTTTTGTTGATGCTGCCGGCGGCGGTGGAAGTATCGTCCACGAACTGATTACGCCATGTCAAAAAGCATTCATACCACCAACAGGAGTTTTCGGGGTCTCACGAAAAATGAAATCGACGCCCAAGCAACTGACCCACATTCAGACCTATCGCTTTGGGGGAAGAAGTCTTCGATAAAAAAGAAAGTCAAACAGGTACGGAAAAACTCCAAAATCCTGAAACGCCTTCGGTTCACCAAATAAAACCACCCCGCCCCCACCCGGCCATACCGCCTTCGGGGCGCGGGGTGTTTCGTTTGGTGCTACTCCACTCCCACCCGATACAGCGTTAGGCAGTGCGTATCAGAGTCAGGCGCCAAGGCTAGCTTGATTTCGGGTGCGTGACGCAAGATGAAGGCCGCAAGGTCTTGCGTTGGTGTGTTACCGGTGCGCAGCAGCAGCACGTATGGCGGCGCCCCACGGACCAGACTCAAATCTTCAAAATCCTCGTCCTGCGTTACGATGACGAAGTCGTGCTGCCGCGCGTGTTGCCAGATGGCGCCGTCGGTTTTGTGCAGTAGGCCGAGTCATTTTACCTGCTCGGAGCCGGGAAATACGTCGGTCACGAGCCGCACGAGTCGGTACGACAGATTCTCGTCGAACAACAGCTTCACGGCACGACCACCAGTTTCAGGTGGCGCTCTCGGTCGGCAGCGTAAAGCAGGCACGCCCGCAGATGATTTTCGGTCAGTTCGGGGAAGTCTTCGCTGATTTCGGTCATCGTTTGCCCGCTGCCCAGCCAGCCCAGCACGTCGGCTACCGCGATGCGGGTATCCGTCAGGCACGGCCGGCCGAAGCGGATCTCCGGGTCAATCGAAATGTACGCTTCGTAGTGCAGGGTTTCCATACCGCAGCAAGGTAGCGGAGCAAATGGAAAGTTTCGGGCATCTAACGTTCTATCGACCGCCAAAGCGGGCAAGACGTGCGATGTAGCCGATCCGCCGGGCAGGGCCGGAATTGCCTTTCAACAAAAACGCCCCGCCCGCGACAGCTCGCGGGCGGGGCGTTTTGCTTGCTCACGCAGGCGCGGCGGCCGGCCCTACATCCCGCCCGCCGTTTGCTGCTGGCGGATCAGGTTCAGCGCCGAACCGGCCCGGAACCAGCCGATCTGGCCTTCATTGTAGGTGTGGTTCGCCGTGATGACTTCCGTAGAGCCGTCGGCGTGGGTGAGGCGCACTTTGAGCGGCTCGCCGGGCGCGAAGGTGTCGAGGCCGAGGATGTCGATCACGTCGGCTTCTTCGATCTCGTCGTAGTCGGCTTTGTTGGCGAAGGTCAGCGCCAGCATCCCCTGCTTCTTGAGGTTCGTCTCGTGAATCCGGGCGAACGACTTCACCAGCACCACCCGGACGCCCAGGAAGCGCGGCTCCATCGCGGCGTGCTCGCGCGAGGAACCTTCGCCGTAGTTCTCGTCGCCCACCACGATGGAGCCGATGCCCGCCGCCTTGTAGGTGCGCGCCACCGACGGCACCGTCTCGTAGCCGAAGCCGTGCGTGAGCTGGTTGAGCACCGAGTTGGTCTTGCCGGTGAAGGCGTTGGTGGCGCCGATCAGCATATTGTTCGAGATATTGTCGAGGTGCCCGCGGTACTTGAGCCAGGGGCCGGCCATCGAGATATGGTCGGTCGTGCATTTGCCCTGGGCCTTGATGAGCAGGCGCAGACCGTTGAGGTCGCCGCCGACGTGCGGCGTGAACGGCTCCAGCAGTTGCAGGCGGTCGGACTTGGGGTTCACCACCACGGCCACGCCCGCGCCATCGGCGGCGGGGGCCTGGAAGCCGGCGTCGAGTACATCGAAACCGCGCGGCGGCAGTTCCAGGCCGGTCGGCTCGTCGAGGCGGACCTGCTCGCCGTGGGCGTTGGTCAGGGTATCGGTCAGCGGATTAAAAGTAAGGTCGCCGGCGATGGCGAAGGCCGTCACCAGCTCCGGCGAGGCCACGAAGGCGTGGGTGTTCGGGTTGCCGTCGTTGCGCTTGGCGAAGTTGCGGTTGAAGCTCGTGATGATCGAGTTTTTCCGGTTCGGGTCGTCGGTATGGCGCGCCCACTGGCCGATACACGGCCCGCAGGCGTTGGCCAGCACCACCCCGCCGATGGAGGCGAAGGTGTCGAGCAGGCCGTCGCGCTGGGTGGTGTAGCGCACCATCTCCGAACCGGGCGTGATGGTGTACTCGGCGCTCACCGTCAGGTGCTTGGCCGCAGCCTGCTGCGCCACGGAGGCGGCGCGCGTCATATCCTCGTAGGACGAATTGGTGCACGACCCGATCAGCCCCACTTCCAGCTTGGCGGGCCAGTTGTGCTCGCGCACGGCGGCGGCGAACTGGGAGATCGGCCAGGCGGCGTCCGGCGTGAACGGCCCGTTGACGTGCGGCTCCAGCGTCGAAAGGTCGATTTCGATGAGCTGATCGAAGTACGCGGCGGGGTTGGCGTACACTTCCGGGTCAGCGCGCAGGTGAGCGCGGATACCGTCGGCCAGGGCCACCACGTCGGCGCGGTCGGTCGAATTCAGGTAAGCGGCCATCTTGTCGTCGTAGGCGAAGACCGAGGTGGTAGCGCCGATTTCCGCGCCCATATTGCAGATCGTGCCCTTGCCGGTGCCGCTCAGGCTTTCGGCGCCGTCGCCGAAGTATTCCACGATGGCGCCGGTGCCGCCTTTCACGGTCAGGATGCCGGCCACTTTCAGGATCACGTCCTTCGCCGAAGCCCAGCCGCTGAGTTTGCCCGTCAGCTTCACGCCGATGAGCTTCGGAAACTTCAGCTCCCAGGCCATTCCGGCCATAACGTCCACGGCGTCGGCGCCGCCCACGCCGATGGCCACCATTCCCAGCCCGCCCGCATTGGGCGTGTGCGAGTCGGTGCCGATCATCATCCCGCCGGGGAAGGCGTAGTTTTCGAGCACCACCTGGTGAATGATGCCCGCGCCGGGCTTCCAGAAGCCGATGCCGTACTTGTTCGAAACCGACGCCAGGAAGTCGTACACCTCGGCGTTTTCGGTATTGGCGATCTGAAGGTCTTCCACGGCGCCTTCTTTGGCCTGAATCAGGTGGTCGCAGTGCACCGTGCTGGGCACGGCCACGGTCTTGCGGCCGGCGCTCATAAACTGGAGCAGCGCCATCTGGGCGGTGGCATCCTGCATCGCCACGCGGTCCGGGGCGAAATCGACGTACGTCTTGCCGCGCTCGAAGGCGTGAGTGGGCATTCCGGCGGCATCATCGGCGGCACCGAGGCCGGCCGAGGCTGCACCCGCAGCGGCGGGGTCGCCACCGTAGAGGTGGGCGTACAGAATTTTTTCGGTCAGCGTGAGCGGACGGCCCACGGCAGCGCGGGCGGCGGGGACGCGCGCGGCAATGCGGGCGTACACGGTGCGGATCATCTCCAGGTCGAAAGCCATCGAAAACGAAGCGGGTATAAGGAGGAAAAATGGGGTCCGGGCAAAGGTAACAAACCCGCCGCCGTAGCGCGACCGGCTGGTTTTAGTTTTTGGTTTCTGGTTTCGCGTACCGTAGCGCGACCTTTGGTACCTCAAACCTTCCCACCTTCAAACCCTCCCACCCTCAAACCCTCCTTTTGGTACTGTGAAACTCCTTCGCTTGTTCGCCCCGCTCCTGCTGCCGGTGCTGCTGCCCGGCTGTACGTCGTCGCCTTCTTCAGATTCCGCCCCTACCCTGCCTTCCCTGCACCAGGGCGCCTGGCACGGCACGGCTACGCTGGGCGGCGGCGCCCGGCTGCCGGTTTCCGTGGACGTGCTGCCCGATTCTGCCGGCCGCCACCGCGTACTGCTGCGTAATGGCCCGGAAGCCTTCCGACTGACGGTTGAGGCCGGCCCCGGCGATTCGCTGACACTGCGCCACCCGATTTTCGAAGCCGCCCTGGTGGGCCGCGCCACGGCCGGGACGTTCACGGGCTTCTGGCAGAAGTTCGACGGCACCAAGCCCTTCCGGGTGCCGGTGACGCTGCGGGCTGGCAAGCCGGCGGTTCGCCCGGCCAAGCCCGCCGCTGATTTCAGCGGTACCTGGGCCGTGACCTTCACCGACCCCGCCGACTCGTCGTCGTACCCCGCCGTGGGCGTCTTTCAGCAGCAGGGCAACGCCGTAACCGGCACCTTCCTGACCACCACCGGCGACTACCGCTACCTCACCGGCGAGGCCCGGCGCGATTCCCTAAAAGTCAGCACCTTCGACGGCTCCCACGGCTGGGTTTTCACCGCCCGCCTGCAACCCGACGGCGGGCTGGCCGGCGATTTCCGCTCCGGCCTGACGGGCCACGAAACCTGGACCGCCCGCAAAGACGCCGCCGCGAAACTCCCCGACGCCAACACCCTCACCGGCCTGCGCACGGGGGCTTCGACACTCGACTTCAAGTTCCCCAATATCTTCCAGGGCGGGTCCGTTTCGCCGGCTGACCCCAAGTACCGGGGCAAAGTGGTGATCGTACAGCTACTCGGTACGTGGTGCCCGAACTGTATGGACGAGACGGCCTACCTGGCGCCCTGGTACCAGAAAAATAAGGCCCGCGGCGTGGAAATCATCGGCCTGGGCTTCGAGAAAACTACCGACCCGGCCGTCGCCGCCAAGCGCCTGCTGCGGCTCCGCGAACGGTTCAATATCACCTACGATCTGGCCATTGCCGGCTACGCCAACAAGGATTCGGCGGCGCGCGTCCTGCCCGCGCTGCGCGAGGTGCTGGCCTTCCCGACGACGGTCTTCATCGGCCGCGACGGGCGGGTAAAAAAAGTGCATACCGGGTTCAGCGGACCGGGCACCGGGAAGTACTATGAAGAATGGCAGCGCGAGTTCGCCGCGACGGTGGATGCGTTGGTGCGTATGTAGCGAGGGGCTCGCCCCGCCGCCGCCCAGCCGCGAAACGGCGCGGCGGGTAAGTCATCGCGGCAGTTCTCGCTGGGCGCTTCGCGCCTTGCTCGCTGCGGGGCGGAGCCCCTGGCTACACGCGCGCCGCGAGCGCGGCGTTTACTTTTCCCGCTCAATCGTGTAGCGCAGCAGTCCTTCCAACGCCTCACGGGCCGCGGATTCGGGGAATTCCCGCAACACTGCGATGGCTTCGTCGTGGAGGCCGCGCATCCGCTTTTCGGCGTACACCAGGCCGCCTTTCTGCTTCACGAAACCCACTACTTCTTCCAGCTCGCTTTTCTTGCCGGTGTTGTTTTTCACCGTGTTGATGATGCGGCGCTTTTCGAGCCAGGTAGCCTGCTGGAGGGCGTAGATGAGCGGCAGGGTAAGTTTTTTCTCTTTGATGTCGATGCCCACGGGCTTGCCGATGGACTCGGCGCCGGACGCCGGGCCGTAGTCGAACAGGTCGTCCTTGATCTGAAAGGCCAGGCCCGTCAGTTCGCCAAACTGGCGCAGGCGCTGGACGGTGGCCGCATCAGCACCGGCCGAGGCGCCGCCCACGGCGCAGCAGGCGGCAATCAGGGAGGCGGTTTTCTGGCGGATGACGTCGAAGTAAACCTCCTCGGTGATGTCGAGCCGGCGGGCTTTTTCGATCTGCAGCAACTCGCCCTCGCTCATCTCGCGGACGGCCGTGCTGACGTGCTGCAACAGCGCAAAGTCGCCGTTCTCGACGCTCAGCAGCAGGCCCTTACTGAGCAGGTAATCGCCCACCAGCACGGCGATCTTGTTCTTCCAGAGGGCATTGATCGAGAAGAAGCCGCGCCGGTAGTTGGCCTCGTCCACCACATCGTCGTGCACCAGGGTGGCCGTGTGCAGCAACTCAATCAGCGCTGCGCCGCGGTAGCAGGCGTCGGGCAGCGCGCCGGTGGCGCCGTAGGCGAGGCGGGCGCTCAGAAAGACAAACATTGGCCGCATCTGCTTGCCTTTACGGCGCACGATGTAGCTCATAATCTGGTCCAGCAACTGCACCCGGCTTTGCATCGCGGCGCGAAACTTCGGCTCGAAAGCCGCCATTTCCGCCTCGATGGGCGCCTGAATGGCTGATAGAGAAAGCACAGGAAGGGAAGAAGATAGGTGCGAAGTGCGAAGTCCGAAGTCCGAAGTGCGAGGTACGGTAGTCCTCCTGACCGGGGCGTACCCATTGGACGCACAAATGTTGCCCCGCGCCGCTTGACTAGGTGCGAAGTGCGAGGCTCGAAGTGCGAGGTGCGAAGTGCGGCCGATCTTTGTTAAACGCAACACTTCGCACCTCTGACCTCGCACTTCGCACCTCGAACCTATGACCCCGTCCCCCGTCCCGACCACTGCCTACCTGCTGCTGGGCGCCAACCTTGGTGCCGACCGCACCCACACCCTGGCCGAGGCCATCAAGCGCCTGCCCGCTACCGCCGCCGATGCCGTGATGGCCGTCTCGGCGCTGTACGAATCTACCCCCTGGGGCGGAATGGCCGTTTCCGGGCAGGCGCCCTACCTCAACCAGGCCGTGGCCCTGCGGACGCTGCTCGACCCCTTCGCGCTGCTCCACCACTGCCACGCCGTGGAGGCGGCGCTGGGCCGCGACCGCGCCGCCGAAACCACCCGATACGCGCCGCGTACCCTCGACGTGGACATCCTGCTCTTCGGCGGGTTCCAGATCGAATTCTTCGACGAACTGATCCTGCCTCACCCGCGCCTCCAGGAGCGGCGCTTTGCCCTGGCCCCGCTGCACGACATCGCCCCTGCCCTGGTGGTACCCGGTGCCGGGGGCCGCACCGTCGCTGAACTGCTCAATGCCTGCCTCGATGATGGCGTGGTGCGGCGCCTGAACGGGTAAGGCGGCGCGGCCGGCCCGGCAGCCAGATTGGATTTATGCCCCCTATCTTCCCGGCGTCTAACTCCTTACCCCCCTCTCTTTTATGCCTGCTGAATCCGCTTCGCTGACCGTGGCCGGTGCCCAAACCTCCGCCACGCGCCTGTACGACCAGGTGCTCACCTTCGCCACACTCTACGGCGGGCGCGTGCTGCTGGCCCTCATCACCCTGGTGGTGGGGCTGTGGCTGATCGGGCAACTGGTGCGCCTGCTGAGCGCCGGGATGACCCGCCGCCACGTGGACCGCGACGTGCAGCCGTTCCTGCTTTCGCTGCTCAGCGGGGTGCTGAAAGTGCTGCTGATGCTCAGTATCGCTTCCACGCTGGGCATCCAGACCACCTCGTTCGTGGCCATCATCGGAGCGGCCGGCCTGGCCGTGGGGCTGGCGCTGCAAGGCTCCCTGGCCAACTTCGCGGGCGGGGTTTTGATACTGATCTTCAAGCCCTTTCGCGTCGATGACCTCATCAGCGCGCAGGGCTTTACGGGCACCGTCGAAGCCATCCGCATCTTCGACACCGTGCTCGTGACGCTCGACAACCGCACGATCATCCTGCCGAACGGCCCGCTCTCCACGTCGGCCCTGACGAACATTTCCACCAAGGGGACCATCCGGGTGGATATGGTCTTTGCCGCCGGCAACCAGAACGACCTCGACGCCACCATCGCCGCCCTGCGCGCCGTGACCGACGCCTGCCCGACCGCCCTCAAAAACCAGCCGCACGACGTGCTGCCCACCAAACTCACCGAAAACGCCGTGTTCTTCGACGTGCGCGTCTGGACGCCAAGTGCCACCTACTGGGAGACTTATTATTACGTCACCGAACACGTGGCCCGCGAGTTCGGCCAACGCGGCATTCAGGCACCGAAAGCCACGCGGTATCTGGTGCAGGAGGGGGGCTGAGGTAGTTGGAGGAGAAAAGCTGGCTGGGCGTACGCGCCAACGACTGATGGTGAAGTAAACTGGCCTAAAAAGCGCCTGCTCTTGTAGAGGAACGCCACCCCGGCCCGTCTGAGCCGGTAGCACTACCGGCCAGAACTCCGGCCGGGCGTTTCCACCCATCCTTACTTGCTAATGCCTACCCCTGCCCGACTTACTGCCTGGCTTCTGCTGCCGCTGACGCTGACCGGCTGCGCGAAAAAAGCCGCCGATACGCCCACCCCTGCCCCCACCGTGCAGCTCCGCGACGCGGGCGGCGCGCTGGGCCGCGTGCTGACCGATGGCGCGGGCCGCACCCTCTACTACGACAGCCGCGACGTGTCCGGCACCGGCACGGTATGCGCCACCGGATGCCCAACCGCGTGGCCCGCGCTGGATGTCAGCGCCGACGGCCTAAGCCTCGGCACAGGCCTCGACACGGCCGACTTCCGCTTCCTGACCACCGGCTCCACCCGCCTGCTGACGTACCGGGGCTGGCCCCTCTACCGCCGCGCCAACGAAGCCGCTAACGTCACGACCGCCGATGGCCAGGACGGCCACTACGCTGTGCAACCGGGCGCCACAATCACCATTGCCAACGCGGCCTTTCTGGACCGCAGTACTAATCCCGGCACCCTGTTGCCGGCTGCTCCTTACCTCACCGACGGGCGCGGCCGAACGCTCTACCTCTTCACCCTCGACGCCCGCGCGCCCGCCACGCAAGCCACCAACTGCCTGGGGCAGTGCCTCACCGAGTGGCCCATCTACCTCGGCGGCTCACCAGTGGTACCCGCTGCCGTGCGCGCCGCTGATTTCAGCGCCCTCACACGTCCCGAAGGCCAACAAATGGTGTACAAGGGCCAGCCGCTGTACTACTGGTACGGCGAAGCCAACACGCGCGGCTTCGTGGGCTGCCACAACGTCAATGAGTTCGGCGGCATCTGGCTCGTGGCAAGACCTTTTTGAATGAGGAATGAGGAATGAGGGCGACGCGGCGATGATTCTTCATTCCTCATTCGTCATTCCTCATTAAAAATTAGCTTCCGGCGCGATTTTTTTCACCAGCCCTTGCAGGACTTTGCCGGGGCCGCACTCGCGGAAGTCGGTGAAGCCGTCGGCTACCATTTGCTGCACGCTTTGGGTCCAGCGGACGGGCGCCGTGAGCTGGCGGCGCAGGTTGGCGCGAATTTCCTCCGGGTCGCGGTGCGGGGCGGCATCCACGTTCTGATAGACCGGGCACGTGGGCTGTCCGAACGGGGTGCGGGCCAGGGCGGCGGCCAGCTCGTCTTCGGCGGGCTGCATCAGCGGGGAGTGGAAAGCGCCGCCCACTGGCAGCACCAGGGCGCGCTTGGCGCCAGCCGCTTTCAGCGCCTCGCAGGCGGCGTGAATGCCGCCTACCGTGCCGGAAATGACCAGTTGGCCGGGGCAGTTATAGTTGGCGGGCACCACGATCTCGCCGGTGGTGGCCTGCACGTCGGCGCAGACGTCCTCGACCCGTGCATCGGCCAGGCCCAGAATGGCGGCCATTGTGCCGGGCTGGGCCTCACAGGCCCGCTGCATCGCCTCGGCCCGGGCTGAAACCAGGTGCAGCGCATCGGCAAAGGCCAGCGCGCCGTTGGCGACGAGCGCCGAAAACTCCCCCAGCGAGTGCCCCGCCACGGCCGTAGGCTGGTCGCCGGTAGCCACCAGTTGCATCACGGAGTGCAGGAAAATGGCCGGCTGCGTGACGCGCGTCTGGCGCAGGTCGTCGTCGGTGCCAGTGAACATCAGGTCCGTCAGCGCAAAGCCGAGCAGACGATCGGCCTCCTCGCCCAGGGCACGGGCAGCGGGGGCGGATTCAAACAGGTCGCGGCCCATTCCGGAGAACTGAGCCCCCTGACCGGGGAAAATCAAGGCAGGCATAACGTAGCGAAAGTGCAGGTGTAACGACGGTGCGCCGCGCCGTCAGAAGAATGACGCTGCGAGTTTAGGCAAAAACCCAGGGTGCGCGTTCGGGGTAAGACCCTTGATGGGTGCCAGACGAAGGCGGAATACCTATGAATCAAATCGTTGGGCAAGCACAATAAAAAGCGGCCCCGCCAGCTTTGCGCTGGGGGGCCGCCCTTACGGAGCAGTCGGAGACTTCCGGCACCAGACGGCGCCAGTTCCCGCCGCGCTTACTCGCCGCTGGCCGGGCGGGTGCCGCCGCCGATCGTCACCCAGCCTTTGAACGCCTGCGTGACGGGCTTTGCAAGGTCAAACTCGACTTCAGCGCGGTAGAAATAGACGCCATCGGCCAAGCGGCGACCGGCTTCGTCGGTGCCGGGCCAAAGGATGCGCGGGTCGCGGTCGGTGGTGAAGATTTTCCGGCCCCAGCGGTTGAACACCGTGAACGTCACGCGGCGCACCGGCGAGGCGCAGATCGGCTGGAAGGTGTCGTTGGCGCCGTCGGCGTTGGGCGTGATGATATTCGGCAGCGTGAAATACTGGCAGTTATCCTGGCAGACCGTGTTCGACGGTTCCGACGCCTGCCCCAGCGAATCGATGGCGACCACCTGGTAGCAGCCGATGCGGGAGCTTAGCCCACCGTGCGCGTAAGTGGTCAAGGGCGCAACCACCGAATCGAGGCGCGTGAAGACGCTATCAGCCTCCGTGCGGCGGAACAGGATGCGGTAACGGGCGATATTGGTCGCGCAGGGCGCCGTCAGCGTCGGCACCCACGTCAGTTGGTTCGTGAAGGGCACGGCGCCCGTGCAGTTCTGACTTTCGGCGGCGCAGTCGGGCGGGGCCAGGGTCAGCACCGGCGGGCAGGGCTTGGGCGCGATGACGGCAATCTGCGAAAAGTTGGCCGTGTACGCTGGCTCGCGCCGGCCGATGGTATAGTCGCCGCGCGTGAGCACCCGATAGCGGTAACGGCCCTCCCGACCAAACGGAATGCCGCCGAAGGTGAAGGCATCGGTGTATGTGCCGGTCGTGGCGCCTGCCTGCACTGAGTCGATCAGCGTAAAGACGCCATTGATTTCGCGGTAGATGTAGTGGCGGCGCGCGGTATTGTCCCAAGGCACGGCGTACGCCCAGGTCAGTTGCACCCCGGCGCCGCCGGTTTCGCCGCGCAGGCGGGGCGTGGTGGCGGGCGCGGCCGAATCGACGAGCGTGGGCGCGTTGAGGTCTTCGGTCACGAACTCAAGGCGGTAGCGGAACTGCTGGTCGCGGGTATTGAGGCCCGTGTCGAGTAACGTCGTATCAGTCAGCGCGATGCGCTCCCGCACCAGCATCTCCGGGGCCGAATTGTCAGCAGGCTGGCGGAATAGCCGGTAGCTATTCCTGATTTCGGGAATCAACGTGCCTTCGCCCTGACTCCAGCCTACCTGCACCTGGCCGGTCAGCGGGTCGGTGGTTTCCACGGATGCCTTCGTCAGCTCCGGCAACAGCCCCGCCAGATCGACGCAGGCGGGCTGCGAGGCCAGACTTTCGCCCGACCCCGGCGCGGGCCAGGTGGCGTAGATCACGTAGCAATACGTAGTACCACGCCGGAAACGCCGGCCCCGGTTGGTATCCGTAAACGACGTGGCCGACGCTGGCACGGAACCGACGTAAGTGTAGCCCAGGCGCGCGGGCACCCCGGTTTCGCATACATCGGGCACGAAGCCCACCGAGTCGATGCGGCGGTAAATGCGGATCGAGTCGGCCAGATCGACGTTCGTATTCAGGTCCGGCGCGGCACAGTCGTACGGCGCCCAGCGCACCGTGATCTGGCGGCTGTCGGGCGCGGCGGTGGCCGTTACGGTTTCGGGCGCCGGCCCTACCACCTTGATGCGCCAGTCGAAGAGGTCGGTTAGGGCCAGAGTACGGCGCGTGAGCGAGTCGGTGGCCCGGAACGTGACGATGTAGGGCTGGCGCGTGACCATCCGGCAGGTAGGCGTCCACTCGAATGTGCGCTGCACGGGGTTGCGCCCAACGGACGTGCTGAGGGTAGCGCCGAGGCTGAACGGCGTTCCCAGGCCGCGCAGCGTCACGACGTCGGTGGCGTTGGTGTCGCGGGCCAGAATCACGCGCCGGATGCTCGAGTTAGCCACCACGCACGTATCCAGGACGCGCCGGATGACGGGCGGCTCGTTAGTCGAATTTTCGATCCGCACCTGCATATCGCGCACCACCGTGGCCACGCGGCGGTTGGTGCCGTCCGGAAAACGGCGGTACTGCTCGCAGATGAAGGCAAAGTTGAATTCACCGGGCTGCGAGGGCGCGTTCCAGGTGATATTACCGGTGGACGGGTTGATGGAAAAGATCCTCGGTGCCACCGAGTAGTTGAGCGGCGAGGTGTAGCCGGGGATGTCCACCCCGCCGCCCAGCGGACCGCCGGGCGCGGGTGTCGGGCAGGTGTTGAGGGACGTGGCCGTACTCTGGCGCGGGTTGATAAAACGGAACGCGAGCGAGTCGGAATTGACCGTGGCCGGCGCCACGGCGGGCAAAAACGCCCCCGGCGAGTGCCGAAAGACCTGCCGGACGTTGCCATTATCGATGGGCGGGTTCCGGAACTGCACCGTACCGATGGCGCCCAACGAGGCGTCGATGACGATAGAGGTGGCAATAAAAAACGTAATCTGGTCCGGGTTGGCCCCCAGATTCACGATGGTGCCGTTGCGAAACCGTTCCTGAAACGAGATGATGTATTCGCCGGCGGCCGGAAAGTTATGACTGAATAAGAAGACGTTGCGCGAAATACCGTTGCCCAGCGACTGCCGGCCGCCCTGCCGTAGTACCCGCAGGCTGCTGCCGTCGCTGAAGCAAATGAAGGCGTCGGTCTGTTCAACCTGCGAATTATCATCGGTGTAGAGTTGCAGCACGAAGCTGTAATTCAGCAGGTTGGTCGGCGAAGCCGTCGCCTGCAGATCGCCTGCCCGAATGTGCGAGGCTTGAGCCGCGCCGGCCAGCAGCAGCAGCAGCAACACCGGCGTAAGCAGCCACCGGCACAACCGCCCGGCACCGGGGGCTTTCAGAAACAGCGCGCGGGCCAGGAAAAAGTCAGGCATCAGGAGACGAATGAGCCGGAAACCGGAATAGAAAGCGCAAAGAAAACAGGAGCGGTACCCGGCTAAAACACCCCGGGGGCCGGGTAGGTTATTCAGCCCGCCAAGCAGGCCTTAGCGGAACGGGGCGGCAAGCTAAAGGATTCACGGTTGGCGCGGGCGGTCGCCCGCCCGTACCTTCGCCTGACCAATCACCCGGGGCTGGCAATAGTTGCTGCTGGCCCCCAACGCGCGATATGAGCTGGATTACCTCCACCCTGGCCTCGTCGGTAGGCCGCAAGTTCGTGATGGCCGTGACGGGCCTGTTTCTGTGCTCGTTTCTGGTCATCCATCTGTTGATCAACCTACAGTTGCTGCGCCACGACGGCGGCGACGCGTTCAACTTCTGGGCCCACTTTATGGGCACCAACTGGCTGATCCGGGGAATGGAGATTGTGCTGATGGGCGCGCTCTTCTTCCACATCTACGACGGCCTGTACCTGTACTTCAAGAACCGTAAGGCGCGCGGCACGAAGGGCTACATCGTGAACCACGCGGAGAAGAACTCGCAGTGGTCGTCGCGCAATATGGGCCTGCTGGGCACCGTGCTGCTGATCTTCCTGCTCGTCCACTTTATGAATTTCTGGGTCCGCTCGCGCTTCGGCATCCTGGGTGGGCTGGAGGAAGTGGCCGTCAAAGGCCTCCCCGACCCGGCCGATGACCTGTATTCCGTGGCCGCCACAGCGTTCCGAATCCCGTGGTACGTGGTGCTGTACGTGCTGGCGCAGATCGCGCTGGGCTACCACCTCTGGCACGGCTTCCGCAGCGGCTTCCAGACACTGGGCCTCAACCACCGTAAGTACACGCCAGCCATCCGGCTGACCGGCTACGGCTTCGCCGTGGTGGTGAGTGCGCTGTTCGCCGTGATCCCGGTGGTGATGTTTCTCAACAAGGACGCCTACCCACCGCGCAACGCCACGGAAGTAAAAGTAGAAGAATCCCTGACGAGTTTGACAAACTTCCGGCGGTGAAATTGTTTCTTGTAAAGGTCGCCCGTTTCTGGTTGCTTGTTTCTTGTTATTGAACAACGAGCAACCAGAAACAAGCAACCAGACACCAGAAATAAGCAACCCAAAACCAGAAACGAGAAACAACCGATGATCCTCGAATCGAAAGCGCCTGAAGGCCCCCTGGCTCAACGCTGGGACGCGCACAAGTTCAACGTCAAGCTCGTCAACCCCGCCAACAAGCGGAAGTACGATATCATCGTGGTGGGCACCGGTCTGGCCGGGGCTTCCGCCGCCGCCACCCTCGCCGAGCTGGGGTACAACGTGAAGGCGTTCACGTACCACGATTCCCCGCGCCGCGCCCACTCCATTGCCGCGCAGGGGGGCATCAATGCCGCCAAGAACTACCAGAACGACGGCGACTCGATCCACCGCCTGTTCTATGACACCATCAAGGGCGGCGACTACCGCGCCCGCGAAGCCAACGTGTACCGGCTGGCGCAGGTCTCGGTCGATATCATTGACCAGTGCGTGGCCCAGGGCGTGCCCTTCGCCCGCGAGTACGGCGGGCTGTTGGCGAACCGCTCGTTCGGCGGCGCCCAGGTGAGCCGTACCTTCTACGCCCGGGGCCAGACCGGGCAGCAGCTTCTGCTCGGCGCGTACTCGGCCCTTCAGCGGCAGATTGCCTATGGCAAAGTGAAGATGTACGCCCGCCACGAGATGCTCGACGTGGTGACCATCGACGGCCGCGCGCGGGGCATCGTGACGCGCAACCTGATCACGGGCGCCATCGACTCGCACTCGGCCCACGCGGTGCTGCTTTGCACAGGCGGCTACGGTAACGTGTTCTATCTGAGCACGAACGCCAAGAACTCGAACGTCACGGCGGCGTGGCGCGCCCACAAGCGCGGGGCGCTGATGGCCAACCCCTGCTTCACCCAGATTCACCCGACGTGCATTCCGGTGAGCGGCGACTACCAGTCGAAGCTGACGCTGATGTCGGAGTCGCTCCGCAACGACGGCCGCGTGTGGGTGCCCAAAGCGAAGGGCGACAAGCGCCGGCCAAGCGATATTCCGGAAGATGAGCGCGACTATTTCCTGGAGCGTAAGTACCCGGCGTTCGGCAACCTGGTGCCGCGCGACGTGGCCTCGCGCAACGCCAAACAGGCCTGCGACGAGGGCCGGGGCGTGGGCAGCACGGGCCTGGCGGTGTACCTCGACTTTGCCGACGCCATCAAGCGTGACAGCCTGGAGCGGGTCAGCCAGAAGTACGGCAACCTGTTCGAGATGTACGAGAAGATCACCGGCGAAAACCCGTATCAGCAACCGATGCGGATCTACCCGGCCGTGCACTACACGATGGGCGGCCTGTGGGTGGACTATAACCTGATGACCACCGTGCCGGGCCTCTACGCCCTAGGCGAAGCCAATTTCTCGGACCACGGCGCCAACCGCCTCGGCGCCTCGGCCCTGATGCAGGGCCTGGCCGACGGCTACTTCGTGGTGCCCTATACCATCGGCGATTACCTGGCGCGCATCCCACTGGCGCCCGTGCCCACCACGCACCCGGCGTTCAAGGAAATCGAAGCCGATGTGCAGGCCCGCACCGAGAAGCTGTTGGCCATCAAAGGCACCCGCACCGTCGATGACTTCCACAAGGCCCTGGGCCATCTGATGTGGGACTACTGCGGGATGAGCCGCAGCGAGGAAGGCCTGCGCCACGCCAAAGCCGAAATCAGCAAGCTGCGCGCCGAATTCTGGCGCGACGTGCGCGTGACCGGCGAAGCCGCCGAGTTGAACCAGACCCTCGAAAAAGCCGGCCGCGTGGCCGACTTTCTGGAACTCGGCGAACTGATGGTGGACGATGCCCTGGACCGCAACGAAAGCTGCGGCGGCCACTTCCGCGAAGAATACCAGACCGAAGAAGGCGAAGCCCTCCGCGACGACGACAACTTCGCCTACGTGGCGGCCTGGGAATACCGGGGCGACAACCAGCCCGAAGTCCTCCACAAAGAAGAGCTGGTGTTCGAGAACGTCAAGCTCACGCAACGCTCCTACAAGTAGGCTTGAATGAGGAATGAGGAATGAGGAATGAGGAATCAGCACCAGGTGCTCCTCGCTACCCCATTCCTCATTCCCCATTCCTCATTCCTCATTATCAAATGGCTGGTTCCGGAACCTCTGCTCCCCTTGACCTGACGCTCCGCGTGTGGCGTCAGAAAAACCGCAACGCCGACGGGCGCCTCGCCGAGTATCCGCTGAAGAGTATTTCACCGGATATGTCGTTTCTGGAAATGCTCGACGTGCTCAACGAGCAGCTCATCCGGGGCGGCGACGAGCCGGTGGTGTTCGACCACGACTGCCGCGAGGGCATCTGCGGCTCGTGCAACCTCTTCATCAATGGCCGCGCCCACGGCCCGGAGTCTGGTACCACCACGTGCCAGCTCCATATGCGCAAGTTCAAGACCGGCGACACAATCACCGTCGAACCCTGGCGGGCCGGCTCGTTTCCGATCAACAAGGACCTGTCGGTGGACCGCTCGGCCTTCGACCGCATCATCCAGGCGGGCGGTTACGTGAGCATCAATACGGGCGGCGCGCCGGATGGCAACGAGATTCCGGTTCCGAAGTCCATCGCCGACCGCGCCTTCGAGGCCGCGACCTGCATCGGGTGCGGCGCGTGCGTGGCGGCCTGCCCGAACTCGTCGGCGATGCTCTTCACGTCGGCCAAAGTGGCGCAGCTCGCGCTGCTGCCCCAGGGCCAGGTGGAGCGCAAGACCCGCGTCGAGAATATGGTGGCCCAGATGGACATCGAGGGCTTCGGCGCCTGCTCCAACATCGGCTCGTGCGCGGCCGAATGCCCGGTGGGCATTTCCCTGGAAAACATCGCCATCCTGAACCGGGAGTTCATCTCGGCCAAGGCGACGAGTGATAATATTGGGTAGGGGCGTTGCCGCTTCCGCCGCTTCTCTAAAGCCACCCCCGGTACCGGGGGTGGCTTTTTTGGTGATACGTGGCCCGGTGGCCGTGGCCCCCCAAACGCCGGCAGGCCCGCCACCCCCCAACGGGAGCAACGGGCCTGCACCATCAACTAAAAACGAAAAACCCGAAAACGCCTAATCCGGCAGCGGGCCGCGAATGGCGAGGATATCGGTTTCGAGCTGAGCCAGCTCGTTGATCTGTAGGTCCAGGCGGGTGGCTTGAATCTGAGCCTTCAGCACGGCGGCGGGGCCGCCGTCGGCCTGGCGGGCCAGCAGTTCATCGCGGCGGTCGGTATCCTTGCGGAGCTTGTTTTCGCGCTCCGTGCGCTGCTCCGAAGCGGGCACCGTGGGCAGCAGTAGCAGCGTACTGGCGATGTCGGCTTGCAGAAAGGCCAGCTCGGTCTGCTGTTCCGCTGACAACTTGCTGGTGCCTTCCTGCTGGTACACGGCATCGGCTTTCTGCTTCCGCAGCACCCGCAGAATTTCGGCGAGGTGCGCCAGCACCGCGTCGCAGAGGGTTTTGGTGGTCAGTAAATTAAGGGAGTATGCCATTGGCTTTGGGGGAAAAGTTAAAAATTTGTTTCGCCAGTAGCAAATGTAAGGTGCGAAGTGCGAGGTGCGAGGGGCGAAGTGCGAGGGGCGAAGTGTAGCCAGGGGCTTTGCCTCGCAGCACCCCGTCAGGCAGCGGCCTGGGCGGCTTCCAGGGCGGCAGCGAGGCGGGCCACCAACAGGGCGTCGTAGCGCAGACCGGCGGCCAGGTGGCGCAATCGCCGGAGGCGTTCGCGGACCTCGGCCAAGTCGGGGGTGGGGGTAGCGGCCAGGTCGGGGACAGGGGAGCCGGGGACTGCTCCGCAATGCGCATCGGCCCGCCCCCCCCGGAAAAGGGAAGACGGGCCGATGCGCGATTAATCCGGCCAGAGCGCCGCTAGGGGCGCACCACCAGCCGCTGGGTGCTGACGTGGGCACCATCGGCTACGCGCAGTAGGTACACGCCCGTGGGCAGGCCCGTGGCATCGAGCGTCCAGGTGGGCGCGGCCTCTTCGGCAGCCCCCGTAGCGCGTGTCCAGCGGCGCACCACCTGGCCCGTCAGCGCCCGAATTTCGGCCTGTGCCGCGCCCGTGGGTGCGGTGCCGAAGGTGAGCGTCAGTGGCCCGGCCGTGGGGTTGGGCGCCAGGGTCACGAAGGTGGCCGTCGTGGCCGGGCGGGCGGCGGTGCGGGCGGCATTTTTGGCTTGTACGCGGGCCAGAAACTGGTCCGGCGTTTCGGGCGTCACGCCGCGGCTGGCCCGGCGGTTTTCGGTGCAATGCTGCACCTGCTCGGCGTATTCGTAGGCGGTCAGGGTTGAATCCTGATACTGCTGGGCCAGGCCCACGTAGCAGTCCCAGTATTCATATTCGACGCGGTTGAGCGGGTTCACGGACAATGCGGCTTCCGTCAGCAGCGCGCGGGCTGCCGTCAGATTACCAGCGGCGTAGGCGCCCATCGCTTTATCCATCAGCAGCGGATGCTTGGGGTCAATCAGGAAGGCCGTGTCGGCGGCTGGCAGCGTCGTCAGTTGCTGATCGATCACGTCGTCCAGCAGCATCTGGATTTCCTCGACTTCCGCGGCATCCGTAGCGGCACCCAGACTGGAAGCGTACAGGCTCTTCATCTCCCCGTAGGCTTTGTTCAGGATGCGCATCTCGCCGGCGGTGGTGTCGGCGAGCGGCAGCAGCAGAATTTCGTGCAGCATTTCCAGTGCGCGGACATCCGTGCTGGTAGCGTCGTATTTTTTCTGATACGAAAGGGCCAGCAGCACCGCGTGTTGGAGCGAGTCGTCGGTTACGAACGAAGTGGTGATCTTCTCACAATCCGGGCAGTCCTGGTATTCCCGCTCAATAATGCACGGAATGTTGGCGCCAAACCGCACCGATTGCGGTACCAGGCACGGGTCCAGCCGGCACAAGGGGAGTTGCGTGGGTATCACCGGGCTGGTATCGCGCAGGCGTAACGGGGCATTGACCCCTGAAGTCGAGTTTTGGTATACCGTAACGCTCACATCCGGCGGGCTAGAGCCGTAACCCGGCGTCCGCTCTTGCACATTCCAACGGTTGCGGTTGGCATCCAGGGTGTAAAATGAACCCAGTGGCTCCGTCACGCGGATGGTCCCGATGATGCCACTGGTATTGGGGTTCAAGCCGATGATCTGATTGAAGCCCTGATTCAGGTCCAGGCCGGTAGCGTTCTCGAGTATGATGCTGCGGGAGAGCAGCACGCTCGGTTCGGTGGTGCCCGGACGAGGATTATTATACAAATACCCATTGGTGAGCAGGTTGAACTGCTGTTTCGCCTGGTTCAGGCGCAAGGCGCCGCCATTGATGACCAGGCCTGCGTATTTATTATGGTGGATCGTGCCGCAAAGCCCGGTCAGCGTACCGCCAATCGATTGATAAACAGCCCCATACTGGCCGTCCGAGCTTTGGATGCCTTCCAGCGTCAGGTTGGTGCCCACACCGCCCGTGAAGCGCAGGTTCTCGTTGAAGCCGCTGAACGTGCAGTCGCGCGCCTCGCTGTCGCGGTCCGAGCCGCCAGTCATCAGCCAACCCACGTTGCTTGCACTACCGAAGCCGCCGCCAGTGAAGGTGCAGTTGACCAGTGTTGCCGCCTTTCTATCGGTGTGCAGTCCCCGTTCGCAGTTATCGAAGGTGCAGCTCTCGTACGCACCATTGGCGCCGTTGCAGTCGCCGAGTAGCGCGGTCAGGCCAGTTTGGGCACCCGTGAACCGGCAATTTTCCACCGTTTCGCGGCCGCAGCCCCGCAGGTATATGCTTCGGTAGCCCCGCCCCGTGCCGGCAAAAGTGGCGTTGCGCAGCGTGGCGACAGAATTGGCAAAGTCGAGGTACGCATTTTCGCCCAGAAACACGCTGGCGTTTTCGACGGTCATCACCGCGTCGGCGCCCCAGTTGTCGGGCACCAGGCAGGTGTTGGCTTGAATGCGCGCCACGCGGTCGGTGGGGCCGCTGCCGCGCAGCACGAACCGCGCGTTGGTGCCGAGGTGGAAGTTGCCGCCGGTGGCGGCGGCAGGGCGGTTGAAATGCATTTCGCCACTACCCGAAAAGGTGAAGATCGTGTTGTCCGCAATGGACAGATAACCCGTCAACTCCATTACGGCATCGGTACCCTCCAGCGTGATGGCATTATTGGGATGGATGCCGCACCACGTGCCCCGATGCGTAAGCCGGCCGTGGTCGCGCACCAGCACGGTGCCGTTGATGTTGACGGCGCCCTGCTCCTCGATCACCAGTTGGCCGCTCGACTCGATCGTGACCAGCGAAGCCGCGTCGATCTCCAGCACCGAGCCGGCTTCCATCACCAGCTTCGAAAAGGGCTGAATCTTGAGCTGCCCGCCTGCCACATGCAGCACCGAGCCGGCGCGGAAATGCACTTCGGCTTTGTAGCCGGTGGTGGCCGTGGCGCCTGCCGTGCCCAACTCGAAGAGGCCACCCGTCATTACCGTCACCCTGGCGCCGCATTCGCGGGTGGGCAAGACGAAGGTGCCAGGCTGGACAACTGTGTAGTTCTGTGATAATGGCCCGCCATTAACCGGAATACCATACTTATTCACAAAAAGCCGCCCGCCCGCACTGACCGTGGTGCTCCGCAGCGTTTTGTGAAACTGATTGCCGTAGTTGTAAGTGACGTAGAGCGTGTTTGCTTCCAGTACGGCCGGCAGCTCTGCGTTCAACTCGTTCAGCTCGCGGAGCAGCCAGTCCACGTTATTGTGCGTTGGCGTACCATAGAGGCCGTTACGGGCGCGGGTGCCGTCCGTAATCTGCACGTGTGGCTCGTTGTTATCGGGCGCGAAATAGGCGTCGAAGGCATATTCGCTGGGGTTGGGCAGGTCGGCATTCGGAATGTGGTTCTGCACATTGTACCACAAGTCTGGCCCACCGGGATGGTTGGGCGCCCCCACCTTCACGCCCAGGGTACTGACGGTCGGCATAAAGCAGTTGTCGAGGATACTGCTATTGCGAGCGAAGTAATTTGGAGCTGAGTCGTAGATGGTGCTGGCCACGTTGTAAATACAGCCGGGCGCGGAATCCCAGAAGGGGGTGTTCGAGTCGACAGACTTGATAACGGGCGCGGCCGGGAAGCCGTTGCGGTCCCAGTACACCACGTTGTCGCGGGTTGACAGACCAAAATTCCAAGAAATATGTGTCCCCGCCATCGCAAAGCAGCGTTTTCGACCCAGAATGGCCGTACCCAGGCTGCTGGTTTCCAGCATCAGGCTGCCTGCATTGTAGCCCTGACTGACCATATTCCGGCTGCCATTGCTGATGGCCACTTTGCGCAGGCGGGTTGGCCAGTTTACGGGGTTCTGAATCCAGTCGTACCACGCCAATTGCCGGGGCCAGGCGCCCCGATTATAATGGTGGCGCAGCATCTGCTGCGAAGCGGGGCCGTCGAGCTTATCGCGGTTCAGTGCCGCATCTTCATCAGCCGGAGTAAGCGCCAACGATGACAGGTCGTCCAGCAAAAACTGTAGCCCCAGCGGCACGTTGGCGCCGAAGTGCGGCGAATCGAAGCTCACATACAGGCTGCCGCAGTGGTTCTCGCCCTGCTGCTCCATCCAGGTAAGTGCGAAACGCGCCACCTGCCCGCCCATACTAGCACCCATCACCACCACATCCACCGACGCGGTGGGGTCGGAATGATTCACGGGGTTGTTCAGCCACCGGATGAACTGCACCAGCGCCATCGCATTTTGCTGAATCAGGGCCTCGCCGTCGTTGAAGTCAAAGAAGATGACGTCGTAGCCAGCGGCCTGCAACCGGGCCCGCAGGTCGGGCAGTTTCTCCAGCGACGGGTATTCACCGTCATACTCCTGCAGCAACGGCCAACCGGCCGTGCCATAGCGAAAGGGCACCCGATGAAAAGTACGCGAGTTAATTGGATAGTCCGGCTCCAGCACCACCGAATCGCTGGGGTCATTTCCCAATGGTCCGAAATCGATGCCCTCCACGAATACCAGCGGCTTGCGCACCTTCTGGATATAAGCGTTGCGCGTCGGGTCCCACACTTTCGGGTTGCTGGCGCCCGCCGCGATATAAGCCCGTGCCCGACCAAACTCGCGTTGGCCGGGCCACGCATTGGTCGCCACCACCGCCACCGCCCGATCCGGGGCGGGTATACTCGACACGCGCAGGCTGGTAGCAGCCTGCCACGTCTGGCCGGCCTGCGCCCAGGTGAGTCGAATGGTTTTATCGCCCCGGGTAGGATATACGATGGTGTAAGTCTCACCCAGCGTAACCGGCCGGGTACCGTGGCCATCACCGAAGTCCACGGCCAGCGCGGCAGTTTCGGGCGCCACGTTGCCGAAAAACTGATCGCGGCCCACATAAAACCGAATCGTGTCGTGATACACGCGCCGCTCGGGCAGCCCGAGCGCCACGGCCCGCTTTTCTTCGTACGGCGAGGCTGTGCGCCCGGCCACATCGTACACCCGGTGCGCTGCGGTATCCGTGCGAATGAGGTTTCGCGCCTCGGCATCGGGCGCCAGCCGCTGGTAACGGTAGTGCAGCACCCGCAACGGCAAGCCCGGCAGCGCCGGGGCCGTGTAAAGCCGGCGGTCAACCGCCGCAGGCAGTGCCAGCCCATCGCGGTGCAGGTTGGCGTTCCAATACTCCAGGTACATCTGGCGCCAATGGTTGTAGGTAGCGGCCGTGTCGCGGACGCCGTTAAATCGATCCAACCGCGAAAAGGGCACCGTGCGGTCCAGCAGCACCCCCGTGGTGATCGGTGCTGGGTCGAGCGTGTGGTAAATCAGCTCACGGCGTTGTTGCGCGTTGAGCGAATCGGGTTTCTGGGCGGACGCACCAAGCCCGGCTGACAGCAAGGCTGTCAGTAAAAGTAAATTTTTCACAAAAAAAGAGGGGGGGTTAGTAGCGGATTTCGAGGGGCACCGTGTCTAGCGCCGGGCAGTACACGTCTTGGCGGTGTTCTGTAGCCGAACCTGTACCTGCGCGATTAACAGGTGTCAAACGCCACCAAACAGAGTTGGATGTATTACCAAGCACGTCGCATATCAGAACGGTATCACGTTTATTATAAGCCGTGTAACCTCTCGGAGCACCTCCTATTTCAACGAACATGGTATCCACTGGCGCCTCGTCAAGTAAATGGATCTTAATCCAGGCGGGGGACTGGACCTTGAGTTGAATACCCTTGTTGTTGCGCCCGCCACGGGGCTTGAAGGCTTCCTGCCAGATCGTGTAGGCGCCCAACTCGGAGAAGGCCCGCAGCAGCAGGTCCTCGCGGTCCGAATCGAGCTTAAAGGAAAAGTGGCTGTTGGCATCGACCTGGTAGCGGGCCTTTTCGGTGTAGCCACTGCCCAACCCGCCGCCCGACCGCCCCGGCTCGTACACCACCACCGTGGCGTTGGGCACGAACGCGCTACTGCTGCGGTCGATCACCACACCCTCGCACACGGTGGCGTGGTCGGAGCGCTCACAAGCAGCTAACGAGCATAACCCCAGCAAAATCAGCCAGGGAGGAATTGGATGGCGCTTCATTGCGAAGAATTAAAGAGTTTGAAAATCAGGAACCAGCGTCGGGTTTCGGCGTAGCCCCTTACCGTTAATATTTCGAGCGTCCGAAAAGTAAAGTTTTTTCTTCGCGGCCAACGCAAAAGTAGGCTGGCAAGACCAGGAAAGCTAAAAAAGTTTGGCGGCAATAATATCGTTCAACTACGCACCGGACAGTCCAGCAGCATCCCCGTAGTGACCGGTACTGGGTCGAGCGTGTGGTAAATCAGCTCACGGCGCTGCTGCGCGTTGAGCGAATCGGGTTTCTGGGCGGACGCGCCAAGCGGCGATGCGTTTACCCTGGTGGGCGCCCCTCCCCAAACGCCGGCAGGCCCGCCACCCCCCAACGGGAGCAACGGGCCTGCACAATTCAACGCAAAACCAGCAACAAGCAACCAGAAAACGCCTAATCCGGCAGCGGGCCGCGGATGGCGAGGATATCGGTTTCGAGCTCGGTCAGGTCGTTGATCTGTAGGTCCAGGCGGGTGGCTTGAATCTGAGCCTTCAGCACGGCGGCGGGGCCGCCGTCGGCCTGGCGGGCCAGCAGCTCGTCGCGGCGGTCGATATCCTTGCGGAGCTTGTTTTCGCGGTCCTTGCGCGGCTCCGAGGGGGGCAGCGTGGGCAGCAACAGCAGCGTACTGGCGATGTCGGCTTGCAGAAAGGCCAGCTCGGCCTGCTGCTCCGCCGACAGCTTGCTGGTGCCTTCCTGCTGGTACACGGCATCGGCTTTTTGCTTCCGCAGCACCCGCAGAATTTCGGCGAGGTGCGCCAGCACCGCGTCGCAGAGGGTTTTGGTGGTCAGTAAATTAAGGGAGTATGCCATGGGCTTTGGGGGAAAAGTTAAAAATTTGTTTCGCCAGTAGCAAATGTAAGTTGCGAGGTGCGAAGTGCGAAGTGCGAGGGGCGAAGCGCGAGGGGCGAAGCGCGAGGGGCGAAGTGTAGCAAGGGGCTTTGCCTCGCGGCACCCCGTTAGGCAGCGGCCAGGGCGGCTTCCAGGGCGGCGGCTTCGGCGTCGAGGCCGCGCAGGCGGGCCACCAACAGGACGTAGGCGGCGGGCGACAGTGGCAGGGGCGCGGCGGCGTCTTCGGCCAGGAGGCGGGCCAGCCACTGCGCATCCGTGGCGGGCGCGAAGGCGGCATCCTGCAACACCGCGGCGGGCGTCGGGGCCACGCCGGGCGGCGGGGCCAGCAGGGCGGCCAGCACCCCCAGCCCCCACTGGCGGCGGGCGCGCTGGTGGCGGCGGCGGGCGTAGTCGTGGGCGTCGTAGCGCAGGCCGGCGGCCAGGTGGCGCACCCGCCGGAGGCGTTCGCGGACCTCGGCCAGGTCCGGGGCGGGGGTGGCGGCCAGGTCGGCGGCCAGCACCGGGGGCAGGGGCGCAAGGGCCGGGGCGGCGGGGGCTTCCGCCTCGGCGGGGAGCAGCAAGGGGGGCGGCGGGCCCAGCAACGCCGGCGGCACGGGCGGCCCCAGGCCCCCGGCTTCGGGGGGCAGCAACCAGCTCAGGGCGCGCAGGCGGCGCTCGGCGGCGAGGCCGAAGTTGCCCCGGCCGGCCTCTACGTGGCCCACGGCCGCCGCCGTGACGGCCAGCCAGCGCCCCAGTTCCGCTTGGGTCAGCCCGAAATGGGTCCGGATGCTGATGGCCACGCTGCTGCGATACTGGGCTGGGGTAGGCATTACACGTTCAGCTGAACCGGGGCAGGCGGTTACTAGGGTCGCGCAAAAATAAAATCGTAGCCCTAGCAGTCGCTAGGGTCGCGCAAAAATAAAACCGTAGCCCTAGCAGTCGCTAGGGTCACAGAAAAAATAAATCGTAGGCCTAGCAACTACTAGGGTGGCGGAAAAAATAAATCTTGACCCTAGCGCCTGCTCTACGCGGCGGCGGGCAGGCCGTAGCGGCGAGGCACGGCGGCATCGGTCCGTACTTCCAGCGCAGGGGATGGGCGGTTCGGGGGGCGGCGGTTACCCTTCGCTAGAGCGCGGCAGAGGGTCGCCCAGGGTCAACGGCTGCTCGAAGCTGCGTTGCATTTTGCGTTCGAAGCGCTCGGCAGCGGCCCGCACATCGGTGCGGCGTTCCGGGTGGGCCGTCAGCTCATCAGCGGCCAGCCGCAGATTCAGCACGTGAATGCCACGCATCAGGAACAATCGGTCATCGTTCGTATGGGCCACCTGTAGCCGCAGCAACTCCTGCAAAAACTGCCGGGTCGAAACGGCCAACTCGCCGTGGGCCGTCAGTACGGCCGCGAAGGCGGCACCGAATGCCTGCATGGCAGCGGTGCGAAGATCGTCGGGGGCGGCGGCAGTAGGGCGCGCGAGCGTGGTGGTAGCCATTTTCAGCAGCAATTAAACTTCACGGAGCGTAACACGTGTGTAGCCGTCAGCCGGTTCCAAAGCTACAACGGCGAGACGTACTCCGGGCGCAAAAAGCACTTCGCGCTCATTTTGCCCCGGCACCGCGCCGTGTGATCCATAGTGCGATAGCTCCTCGATCAAACGCCCCGTGCGGGATTCGATCACGAGTAGCGTATTCTTTCCGGGAGTCCGCAAAAACATCATCGCGATCGGCGCGAAATACGTGGTGGACAAAAACGTTGGCCATTGCAGGCTGCGTCCTTCGCGCAGGGCCTGTGCCAGCGACGCGAGCGTATCAGGCGCGAGATACTGCCCGCTGTATACCTGCCCCATGTAAGGGGGCAGCTTGGCCAGCACGGCCTTCAAGCCGGGCGTCGGCTCGCCTTCGGCGCGCGAGTAGCAGTGAATCAGCGCCTTTTCAGCCGGCGATAGGTGCGGAAAAACGTGCGCGCGCGGCCCTCGGCTGACGGCGGCCAGGTCGGCAGAGAGGTTACGGGTGACATAGCGGTGAAGCGCGGTAGGAGTCATTAGTACGGCTGGGGCTGTTGGCGCCCGCCACTTATAGTACGCACCGACCCATAAGTTCTGTCTGCAAGCTACCCCCCCCCGCCTCC
>JANPLI010000191.1:0-12888 GCA_031426455.1 Hymenobacteraceae bacterium
GAACCGCGCTTGCAGCTTGGCAAAGAGGAACCGGCCATTAGACCCCATTTGCACGGGATCCCACACGCCGCCGGACTCCGTATTGTAAGGCGTGAACTGCGTAGGGTAGATGTTAAACAGGTTGGAGCTACCGAGCGAGAGACGCAGGTGGTTGGTCACGTCGTAACTCAGGGCCACGTCGGTGGTGATTCGGGCATCATACTCCATCGGTTTGGGGTCGTAGTCCATCAGGGTCACACCGGCGAAGCGCACCAGCCGCACCAACCCGCCCCAGCGGCCCTGACGGTAATCGAGCGTGAGGTTGATTTTCGAGGGCGGCGCCGATGCCTTCACAAAGGCCTGTTCGCGCTTGCCGAAGATGGCCTCTTCCTGACCGACGAGCTTGCCGGTGGCCGCCACCCGGTCCACCTTGAGGTCGTTGAAGTTAGCCGCTATCGAGCTGGTAAGGGCCCCATCACCGAGCCGCGCGACGTGGCTCAACACCACGTCGACCCCCAGGGTGGTGGTGGAGACGGCATTGGCGAAGAACTGCGCCTGGTCAACTTTCAGCGCCCGCAGGTCGGCGCCGATGACGGACGACGTGTCGAAGGGCGACGTGAGCACGACGCGATCCTTGACACGGATGTAGTAGCCATCTACCGTCAGCGAGAGGGACGAGCCTAGCCGACTCGTAAACCCGACGCTCGCGTTCTGTGACGTTTCCTGTTTGAGGGCCGGAATCCCGACCTTCTGCGTCAGAGCCGAGTTGTTGCGCGCCAGCTGCACTTCGATAGGTGCTCCCCCGACGATATTGGTAAACGTCGAGTTGAAATTGATCTGCGCCAGCGACGGCGCCCGGAAACCCGTGCTGTACGTCCCGCGCAGCGTCAGGAAATCGGTCACGTGGAAGCGGGTAGCGGCTTTGTAGTTGAAGGTCGAGCCGAAGTCGGAGTAGTTCTCAAACCGCACCGCGCCAGCCACCAGCCAGCGTTTTGTTACGTTCAGCTCGGCGTCGAGGTACGCCCCGATGTTGGTACGCGAGGCCTTAATTTCGTCGTTCGGGCGGTAGCCGGGGAAGCCCTGTGAACCGACCGCCACCGAATCCTGCGGATTGTAGTCCTTCCACGAGCTTTCCTCGCCCGCGAAGAGTTCGTACCACTCGCGGCGCCATTCGCCACCGACCGCGATGTTCAGCCCCGACAGGATGGTCTCGTAGTTTTTGCTCAGTCCCAGGTTGGTCGTATTCTGCTGAAGCTGGAAACCGCCCGCGTCGAAGCTCGTGGGCGAGGCCGCGCCGAGCGTCCGGTTCAGGCTGTTCTTGACGCCGAAATCGAAGCGGTTTGAGCCAAAGCTGTTGCTCACGTCGAGCGCCCACGGGCCGAGGCTGGTCCGCAGACCGACCACGCCCTGACCGTCTATAATATTGCTCGTGATGATCGGGTCGAAACCGTTGGGATAAATCGAGGGCACGTTGCGGTCGTCGTCGGCGAAACGCGTCCAGGCGTAGGCGCTGCCTTTGCGCTTGTTCATTCCACCGAAAGCATACACGTGGGTTTTGTCGCTCAGCGGCAGCTTGGCATTGAGATACCCGGCAGCGTTCGTGATTTCGGGGTCGCCGTACTGGCGGCGCGACAGCTCATCGGCTGGCCCGGCGTTGGCGCGCTGGGTGTGCTCGCGCTTGTTGAAGTCGAGCGTCGCGTTCACGTAGCCGCCCTTCGTGCCCAAGCCCACCCCGTAGTTGAGGTTGGCGTTGAGGTTGCCGCCATCGAAGTTCTCTTTATCGAAGCGGTATTTGGCCGTGTAGGCGCCATAGTTCACGTTCGCCGTCAGCTCCTTGACGCTGCTTTTGAGCACGATATTGATCACCCCCGCGATGGCGTCGGAGCCGTATTGCGCCGCGGCGCCGTCGCGCAGAATTTCGATGCGCTCGATGGCGGCGGCCGGAATCGTGTTCAGGTCGGTGCCGCTGTTGCCGCGCCCCCGCGAACCGAACAGATTCACCAGCGCCGACTGATGCCAGCGCTTGCCATTGACCAGTACCAGCGTCTGGTCCGGGCCCAGGCCGCGCAGCGAGGCGGGGTCCACGTGGTCGGCGCCGTCGGAGCCGGTCTGGCGGTTCGAGTTGAACGACGGCGCCACGAACTGGAGCAACTGGTTGACGTCGAGCTGGCCGGTCTTGGCGGTCACTTCGCGCACATCGATCAGGTCCACGGGCGAGGGCGAATCCGTCACGGAACGGTTCTGGGCGCGCGACCCTACTACCTGCACCGCATCCAGCGCGGTTTCGGTTTCGGCCAGCTTCACGGTGAGGCCCTCACCCCCATCCAGTTCCTGGGGCTGAAAGCCAATCGAGCGCACCACCAGCCGGGGGGCGGCCGTGCGGGCGCGCAACACGAAGCGCCCGGCGCCGTCGGTCGTGCTGCCGTTGTTGGTGCCTTTTTCGATAACGGTGGCACCCACTACGGGCTTCCCGTTGGCATCCAGCACCTGCCCGCTCAACGGGCGGCTTTGCTGCGCCCAGGCAGGGCCGTGCGCCAGCAGACAAACCAGCGCCGTGCCGGTCGATAAACGGAAAAGATTGGACATTGAACGATGGGGGGAGAAGTAGAAAATAAAACCTGGCCCGCCGGCTTGGCGACGGGCAAGCCTGAATTTACTTTCCCATTGAAGGTAACCGTGCCGTTTACGCGGCTACTTCCGCCCCCCCGGCCGTACCCGTCAGCAGAAACGCGCGCAGCCGGTTGATGTGCTGCTTCATCTCCTCGACGCGCTCCTGCTGCCGCCCCCCCCCCGCCGCCTCGCCGCGTACCGCCATATTGGTGAGCAGCGTCTTGCGCTCTTCGAGCATCCGCAGCGCTACCCAAAGGCTATCTTCGAGCTTGGCCTGCCCCGCAGACACCAGCCCCGCCGCCGTGTAGGCGTGGCCCGTATGGCAGCGAAAGCGCACCACACCCTCGGCGCCCTGGGGCGGCAACTGCCAGAGCGAGCCGCCGCAGTCGGGGCAGGAGATCGGTACCAAGTCGCCGTTCAGGGCACGGGCCTCGTCGGTGGTACCCAGGGTGCGCTCGGCGATGGCCGCCTCCTGCAACAGGTCGGCGGGAACGGGCGCGGCGGGCGCCGCTCCGGTGGCGGGTAGCACCAGCCGCGTCAGCAACGCGCCCATTTCGGCCAGCGGCACCACGTAATCGACGGCCACGTTGCGCACGGCGCTTTCGGGCATCGACGGAAACTCGGCATCGCGCGGTTCCTGCACCACGGCCTGCCCGCCACATCTTTTGATGTATTCAAGGCCGGCGGTGCCGTCGTGCAGCATTCCCGTCAGCACCACGCCGATGGCCCGCGTGCCGTAGGCCACGGCCACAGCCCGAAACAGGGTGTCGGCGGCGGGTCGGTAACGGTTTTCGTGCGGCCCCCGGACCACCAGCAGGTGGCCGTCCTTTACCAGCAGGTGCTGATCCGGGGGCGCCAGGTAAAGGTGGCCCGCTTCCACGGCTTCCCCGTGGTGGGCCAGGTGACAGCGCAGCGTAGTGTGGCGCGCGAGGCGCTCCACCAGGTGTTCGCCCGAGGAGTCGGGCGCCAGGTGCTGCACCACCAGCACGGCGGCGGGCAGGGTGCCGGCCAACTGCTCGACCAGGAGCGTGAGGGCCGGCATCCCGCCGGCCGACGTTCCGACGGCGATTACGTAATCAGGAGACATTAGGGAAGTTATTTCAGATACAAGCAGTTGCGGTATGCGACAGCTGGCAGCGGGTTGCCCGCCGTGCCAGGACGCTGGGCCAGGCCCTCGCCTGCTGCCAGCCGCTACCTCCCTACGCGCCCGGCGTGGATATGGCTGGATTGAGAATCGGTATCCAGCGAAATCTATCTTTGGCCCAGCGGCTTTTCTTTGACGTTCTTTACGACTTGCTTCCTTCTCCTGACGCCGCTATGCCGCTCCGCCCTGACCAGCCCCAACCCGTGCTGGCCCTGCCGGATGGCATTGGGGCCGGCACGACCATCGCCCCCCCCCCCGCCGCGCAGGCCCCCGCCGAAGCCGCCTTGCCGCCCCCTAACGCGCCCCTGCCGTACTTGCTGACGGTGCACGATGCGCTCGAAGACGGGGTAATCGACCGCTTACAGCGCATCTGTGAGCTGCTGCGGACGCACACCGGCCACGATTTTGCCGGTTACAAGCACAACACCCTGCTGCGGCGGATCGAACGCCGGATGCACCGGCACCAATTGCCGACGCTGGACGCCTACGTACACTATCTGAGTGGGCACCCCGCCGAGCTGAGCGCGCTGTTTCGGGAGTTACTGATCGGCGTGACCCGTTTTTTTCGCGATGCCGAAGCCTTCACCGTGCTGAAGCAGCACCTGAGCCCGTTGGTGCTGGCCAAGCCCGCCAGAGGCGAGGTCCGGGTCTGGGCAGCGGGCTGCTCCACGGGCGAAGAGGCCTATTCGCTGGCCATCGTGCTGCTCGAATGCCTCGACGCCGTGCCCACCGACCACCACCTGCGGGTGCAGCTTTTTGCTTCGGACCTTTCGCCCGAAGCCCTGGCCGTGGCCCGCGCCGGATGCTACCCGGCCACCATCGCCCCGGACGTGGGCGCGGCCCGGCTCGCGCGTTTTTTTCAGACCACCCCCGACGGCGGCTACCAAATCCGGCAGCAGGTGCGCGACCTGGTGGTCTTCGCCCACCACGACCTCAACAAAGACGCGCCCTTTATCCGCCTCGATCTGCTCTGCTGCCGCAACCTGCTGATTTATTTCAGCGCCGACCTGCAACGCGCCCTGATTCCGGTCTTTCACTACGCCCTCCAACCCGATGGGCTGCTGCTGCTCGGCCCTTCTGAGAGCCTGACCGGATTTCCAGAACTGTTCACCCTGCTGAACGGCAAGTGGAAGCTCGCCCGTCGGCTTTCGGGGCTGCTGCTGCCCATCCGGCTCACGGGTTTTCCGTTCCGGGCAACGGCACCCACTTTTTCCGCCCTTCCGCCCCTGCTGCCGATGCTGCTGCCCGACGCTTTACCCCTCGCCTCACGCCCCGATGGCGGCCCCCTCGCCGCGTTGGTGCAGCGCACCCTGCTGCACACCTATACGCCGGCAGCCGTAGCCGTGACGCCCAGCGGCGAAGTGCTGTACGTCCACGGCCGCACCGGTCGCTACCTGGAACCCGCGCCCGGCCCTGGGGCCCTGAATGTGTTCGAGATGGCCCGCGAGGCGCTGCGCTACGTGCTGCGCGAAGCCGTACTGCGGGCCGTGCAACTACAGGAAGACGTGGTGGTGGCCCGCGCGCGGGTCAAAACCGACGCTGGCTACGAGCTGCTGCGCCTGAACGTGCGCCACCTCACGCCGCCCCACACGGCGACGCCCCTGCTGCTGATTGCCTTCGAAGCGCTGCCGACGCCGCGCCGGGTGCGGGCCGGTCACCTCGAATCCGAAGATGCCGCCACCACGCCCCCCGCCGACCTGACCCGCGACGCGCTGCTGATGGCCCTCGACCAGGAGCTGCAAGCCACCCGCCACCGGCTGCAAAACAATGGCGAGGAGATGGAAATCACGGTCGAGGAGCTGAAAAGCACCAACGAGGAGCTGAAAAGCACCAACGAGGAGCTGCAAAGCGCCAACGAGGAGCTGCAAAGCACCAACGAGGAGGCCATGACCAACAAGGAAGAGCTGCAAACCCTCAACGAGGAGCTAATGAAGCTCAACCTCCAGCACCTGACCAAAACCGAGGAGCTGCTGCAAGGCGCCAACGATATGAAAAACCTGCTCGACGCGACCGAGCTGGCCATCATCTTCCTCGACAATAACTTCATCATCAAGCGCTTCACGCCTGCCGCAACCCAAATCATTCCGCTGCTCAGCACCGACGTGGGCCGGCCCCTGACGGACTTCGCCACGCACCTGCGCTACGACCACCTGATGCGCGATATCGGCCAGGTGCTGCACCGCCTGACGCCGCTCGACCTCACCCTTCAGGCGCTTACCGGCGAGTGGTATGCCCTGCGGGTATTGCCCTACCGCACCCTCGACAACTACATCAGCGGAGCCGTCCTGACGTTCACCGACATTACCACCATCAAACGCCTCGAAGCCGATACCCAACGCGCGCTGGCTTTCAGCGAGAGTATGCAGGAGGTCGTGCGGGAACCAGTGGTGGTGGTGGAAGGCGCTGATCAGCAGATTTTTTTCGCCTCCGCATCCTTTGCCGCGCTGCTGCACACCACGCCCGGCGCACTCCGGGGCCGGAGCCTGGCCGAATTGGGTACCGGCTGGGACCAGCCCGCGCTGCGCGAGCCGCTCGCGCGCCTGCTCGACCCCGCGCAACCCGCTGCCGACGCGTTCGATGGCCTCACGCTCGCCCGGCCCCTTACCCTACCCGGTATCGGCGCGCAAAACCTGACGCTCTACGGCCGACGCCTGGCTCCAGCCGACGAATCCACGGGCCGCGCTTTAATAGGTATAGACATCCAGCCCGCCGCCGAAGCTGCAACCTGACAGCGGGCTTTCTCCCATAATTGCCCGGCAACTCGTCCCTGCTATCCCTCCCATTGCTCCGCTAATGTCGTTTTTCACCTCTCCTCGCCACTTACCCTTACCGCACGACTTCGATGGCGCCCTGGAACAGCTTCGGTTCCGCGCCGAAGCGCGCCAGCGCCAACTGCCTTCGCCGCCTACCGCCCGCGACGAGCCCAGCTACTCAGCGGTTCACCTGGTGCAGGAACTGCGGATGCATCAACTGGAGATGGAACTGCAATACGAGGAGCTACTCGCCACCCAAACGGCCAGCGAGGCGCTACGCGAACGTTTCGAGGATCTGTTCGAAATGGCCCCCGTGCCCTACCTGACCCTGGACGTGCTGGGAGTGATCGACGAAATCAACCTACGGGCCTGCCACGCACTGGGCCTGCACCGCGATAAGCTAAAGGGACGGCGCTTTTTGCTGTTCGTGGCTCCCAACAGCCGCGAGCGGTTTATGCAGTTTATGATGGATGTGCTGTCCGACGAACCCCACGCTACCTGCGCCGTGGAGCTGACGCAGCCCGACGGCACCGTTTTCACGGCCCATCTGGAAGGCGCATCGGTACCCGATCAATACGGCAACCGGCAGTGCCGGATCATCTTCTTCGACCGCTCGTTCCGGTAGGCCCCAGCACCTTTTTCATTCCTGATGCGTCCCCGCCTGACCGTTCCCCTGACGATCTCCTTCCCTCGGCACCCGCATTTTCTGAAGCACTGCCGGCCCTACGCTGGCCGCCGCCGGGCGGCCAGCCCCCCTGACACGCCTTTTCGGAAAGTTAGCAAAAGTTGTGTCACCCCCTGACACGCTTTTTTGGCAAGTTGGCAAAAGTTGTGTCACCCCCTGACACGACTTTTCGAAAGATTGACAAAAGGCGTGTCAGCCGGTGCTGGCTGGTAGCTTTGCCGGGCTTGCGTAAGTCTTTGGTTACGCCGGATATGAAGTCCAAAACGACTCCCACGTTTCCCATATGCCTTCCCGCCTGACTGCCCGCCGCCTTCTTACCGCCACGGCCCTGTTAGTGGCCAGCGCCGCCGCCGTGGTCCTCGTCCGCCGCGCCGTCCGCCCCCGCCCTGCCCCGCTGGCCACGGTGCCCCACGTGAACCTGGACCGCTACCTCGGCCGCTGGTACGAAATTGCCCGGCTGCCCGCTTTTTTCGAGCGCGGCTGCACCTGCACCACGGCCGAATACGCCCGCGCGCCGGACGGCACCATCACCGTCGTGAACCAATGCGACCAGGACCGCCCCGGCGGCAAACGCAAGCGCGCCACGGGCCGCGCCACCGTCGCCGACCCCGCGACCAATTCTAAGCTCAAAGTCTCGTTTTTCTGGCCTTTCAGCGGCGATTACTGGATTCTGGCCCTCGATGAAAACTATCAGTACGCCCTCGTCGGCGAACCGGGCCGCCAGTACCTCTGGATCCTGAGCCGCACCCCGCGCCTGGCACCGGGCATCGTGAAAACACTTGTTAGTCAGGCCCGCACAGCGGGTTTTCCAGTAGAAAAGCTGATTTTCGTACCGCAACGGTGACGCGACGCGGCGGCGAATGGCTACCTTCGTAGCAATGAACCCGCTGCCCCAACCCGGCGACGCCGCCCCTGCCTTCGAAGCCCCCGATCAGAGCGGCCACCTCCACCGCCTGCCCGACTATCTGGGCCGCAAAGTGGTGCTTTACTTCTACCCCAAAGACGACACGCCCGGCTGCACCGCCCAGGCCTGCGACCTGCGCGATAACTACGACGCCCTGCGGGCGGCGGGCTACCAGATTCTGGGCGTCAGCCCCGACGATGAGGCCACGCACCAACGGTTCGTGACCAAATTCGGCCTGCCCTTTCCGCTCCTGGCCGACCCTGGCCACCACCTCGCCGAAGCCTACGGCGTGTGGCAGGAGAAGAAAAATTACGGCCGCACCTACTGGGGCATCGTGCGGACGACGTTCCTGATTGCCGCCGACGGACGCATCGAGCGCGTCATCAAGCGGCCCGATACCAAAGCCCACGCCGCTCAGGTACTGGCCTGAGCGCCTGCCTCGTCCTGCTGATTTCGCGCCCGGCCCTGGCTGTCGGTGCGCGCCCTACTCCTCCCCTTTTTCTGTTTGCTGTGCTGGAAATTCCTTTCCCCCGTCCGTACCTGGGGCGGCGGCTGACCGGCATCGGACTGGGGCTGCTGACCGGGCTGCTGCTCAGCGCCACCACGGCCTGGGTCGAGCGCGTGCTGGATTCGCACGTCGCCGTATCGTTCCCGGCCAGCCCGACCGTTACCACCGTCGGTGCCCAACTGACCTGGCAGTGCCGCACGGGCCACACCGATTTCCAGGCCCTGACGGCGCCCGTACCTACCTCGACCCGCCTGAAAACCGCCACCGAAACGGCGACTTTTTTGCGGAACGTCGGCCGGGGCGCCCTACGCTCCCAGGGCGCGCAGTTGATCAGTGTGCGCGAAATACCGCTGGGCAACCTCACGGCGCAGGAGCTTTCCTATTCACTACCCGACTCGCTGCACCCGCGCCGGCTTCGCGTAGGCACGCGGCGCCTGTTCGCGCGCGGCCGCAACCTGTACGTCTTCGATTGCCAGTATCCGGTTCGGCAGCACACTGCCCTGCGCGACGAAGCGTTGTTTTTTGCGTCCATCGTCGTCAGCCCCGAAGTAGCGGCCAAACGCTAGTGCGGCTCCTGGCTTCCATGGACGTATCGTGATAATTCGCCGCCTTTATCGAGGTTGTTGATGACGCTCGACAGATACACCACCACGAAAAACAGCGAGACGGCAATCTGCAAAACCACGAGCTTCATCACGACCGGCGCCACCGGGTGGATGTCGCCGTACCCCACCGTGGCACTCGTGATGACGCTGAAATAAATGGCTTCCACGGCCGTGATCGGGTGCCGGCTGAAGGCCGGAACCCCGGTCGCCGCCAGGTGATGATCGAGGTACAGATAGCCCGCCGCAAAGGCCAGACACATCTCCCAGAAATTCACGATCATCAGCAATAGGGAGCGCCGAAACGACGTGTGCCCCGGATGCACATCGGCCAAAAAAATACGGCTGAGCAGGAAGTGAAACGTGTCCAGCGTCAGCGTGACGGAACCGGCCAGCCACCACCCGTTCAGCGCCGTGCCGGAGCGGAGCAGCCAGATAAACCAGCCTACTTTCAGCAGCGCAAACAACTCCACCGCCGCGCGACGCAGCAGAAAGGAGCGGTTGAACTGCGAAATGATGTAGCGAAAAAGCGTCCCCGGCAGGATGAACCCCAGCACCACGAGCAGCAGGCGCAGCAACCGCTCGATGCCGAAATCGCGGTATAAGGTCTGGTTCCAGACGGCCCGCAGGTTCAGCAGCACCTTGTCATAGACGCGCGAAGCAACGGGCGTAGGGGCCTTTTTGCCGAAAACGAGGTAGCGGAGCCATTCCATTGGGGCAAGCTACAAGCCATAAACCATAAACGGCAGACCGGGCGCTGATGCCCGACCTGCCGTTTGTGGCTTACCGTAAGCAATCCTGAGGCTATCTAGTGGCTTCCCAGCGTAAAAGCGCGCGAGACATTGAAGCCGAAATAGATGTCGCCGTTGCCGAGATCACCGTCCGTCTGGGGAATGAAAAACTTCTCGATCATCCCCTTCGAGTTGGTGAAGTGCAGCTGAAATACGTGCCCGCCGGTTTCGATGTCGAAGCCCAGTGCCGCCGAGTTGTAGGTTTTAAAGCTCGTATTGGGCTGGCCGCCGAACACGTAATAATATTCACCCGTCAGAGCCAGACGCTTGGTGATTTTCTGGCGAAACGCCGCGCCCAGTGCCGGCACATTGTTGCGGTCCTTCTTCATCTCCACCAGGTTGCGATGCACGAGCGTGGGCATCAACTGCAAGGAAAAGCTTTCGCTGAACTTGCGGGCCAGCAGCAATTGGTACGTGTAGGTGAGGCGCGACTTGAGCGCCCGGTCTTCGAGCGGCAGCCCCGTGTACTTCAGCGTCGAGACGGCCGTCGTGGCCAGCGCCGTAGCCGTGAACGGCAGCGTACCCGGCCCTTCGCCCTGCCGCGCGACGCGGTACTTCACGAAACCGTCGTACGTTTTTTCCTGCGACGACCGCCCGATACCCACCGTCAGGTTCTGGGTAGCGCCGTATTCCAGCCCTAAACGAATGTTGGCGCCATCGAGGCCAAAAAGAGTGTAAGCGCCCTCGTTGAGACGCCCGAAACGGTGGCCGATCAGAAAGTGCATCGTGCCTTTGGTGGCGGTTTCCACCGAATGGCCATTCACAATCCGCACGCTCTTGAAGGTAGCCTGCGTGTATTCAGTCTTAGGCACCACGGCACCATTGGCCATCGCCGGGCGCTCCAGCTCTTTGAGCAAATCATTCGACTGCGCCTGCACCGGGCGGGTGCCCGCCAGCAACGCACTCAGCAGCAACGGGCCCAGCGCGAAACGAGCCGCTGTCAGGCGAGGAAAGTAAGTGTACAACATTGATTCAGGACGGACTATTTATCAGAAAGAAGAGACCAGAAACTTATTTACCGGCAGCCGCTTCGACGGGCGCCGCGGGCGCCGGTACCGAAAGCGGATCGCAAATCAGGGTAATGCTGACATCCACGGACTTGGCGATGTGATCCCGCACGATGGAAGGAATGTGTATTTTGTAGTCTTCCGGCGCCACGATAAAACGCGTCGTCGCTACTACCCGACCGTTTTTGTATTCCAGGTAAGCCGGGGCACGCACCTGGCGCAGCGCGCCGTGCATCGACAACTCCCCGAGTACTTCCGTGGTCAGCTTCGAGCCAGCTTTCAACGAGCCGGGCTGATAGTTAAGCAGCTTACCGGTAAAGATCGCCTTCGGAAACTGCGTCGATTCCATATAACTCTCGTTGAAGTGCTGCTGCATCAGCGCCCGCTCGAACTGAAACTCCTCGACCGTGACCGAAACGGCCATCTGGCCGGTACCCAGGTCTAACACGGCACCGGCGTTCGTGTTTTTAGCTTCGATATCGATGAGCGGCGTCGCCGAAAAGAAGGAGATCAGCCCGAAGCGCGTCCCGTAGCGCCCCGCAGCGGCCTGAGCCGACGCACCGGGTGACGCGCCGAGCCATAAGGCCACGCCGAGCAGTAACGCCGGCCACCCCTGGGGCAGCGAGCGGTTCCATCTGCGGAAAGGATTAGTCATTCGGGGCGCCGCGCTTTACCCAGCGCCGGATTTGCACGATATCACAGGCCGGGATTTTGGTTGGCCGAATGTCCTTCGGCATCGCGCTGGCGTTGGAGCCGTGCGTGACGACCTCCACCAAAAGGCTTCGCTGCGAGCCAACGTCGCGCAGCGCGATTGATTTCAGGCCGTCGTAACTGTCCAGAATATTACCGCTTGCCACTGCCCCAACGCCGCCCGGCGAATGACAACGCAGGCAATTGGTGGCAATGATCGGCTTGATGACGGCCGTATAAGTAGCCGATGCCAGGGCCGTGGTGTCGCAACCTACGGCGATAGGCTTACCCGTGAGGTCTTCAATATTGTCGGACGCGCAGCCCGGCAGCAACCCCAGTAAAGTCAGCAGCACCAGGCTGCTTGGTATAAAACGAATCATAAACAGGAAGAAAGTCAGAAAACCCGTTGCAAGTTACGGGCCACTTCCGCGGGGCAAGTGAAATTTAAGATGAACCAGGCGTTTTGGCCTGCCATCGGCTACTCCAGCAGGCTGAAGGTATGGACGGGCCCTCGCAAAATGACCGACGGCCCTGGCCTCAGCCCCTTACACAAATCAGGAACCCGCCTGGCGCCGGTTGGTTCGGGCAACCGCTTTGCCTATCTTCGCGGCGCCGAATCCAACCTGGCGCCAACGGCAGGCTTTGCTGACCGTCGGCGCCTTTTTCCCTACTTAATGGCTTTTCAGTTTTCGACTTACAAACCCGCCGCTGCCTATAAGCAGCGCGTAGCGTACTTCTCGATGGAGTTCGCCCTCGATCAGGCCCTCAAAACGTATAGCGGCGGCCTGGGCTTTCTGGCCGGCTCGCATATGCGTTCGGCTTACGACCTCAAGCAGAACGTCATCGGCGTGGGCATCCTATGGAGCTTCGGCTACTACGATCAGGCCCGCAACGAAGACCAAACCCTGCGGGTGGACTACACGCAGAAGGCTTATTCGTTCCTGGAAGATACGGGCGTCACGTTCCCGATTCTGATTCACGACACGCCGGTGTACGTGAAGGCGTACTTCCTGAACCCGGAAACCTTCGGCACCGCGCCGATGCTGTTTCTGACCACGGATTTGCCCGAGAACGATTACCTCTCGCGCACCATCTCGCACCACCTCTACGACGCCGCCACGGCCGCCGTCGGCACCGCACCGGTCGGCGAGGGCGTTTGAGCCCGCACGGCACTGCGCCTCAGCAACCTGTCGCCCGACCTCTGGGACGTCAACG
>JANPLI010000192.1:0-22448 GCA_031426455.1 Hymenobacteraceae bacterium
CGAGGTCGGCGTGGCCGCGCCAGGCGCGCGGCCCGGAGCAGGCGGGGTCAGCCACCAAACCGGGTACAGCGTCGAGCGCCGCCAGCACGGGCCCGGCGTCCGTCATCGCCGCCACCACGCACACTTCGGCCACCGTTTCCAGCGCCCGCCGGGTATCGCCGGCCACTTCGGCGCGGCGCACCGCGGGCAGCGCGTGGAGGGTATGGAGCAGAATGTCGGCCAGCGCGTCGGCCTTCGAGAGCAGCACCTGCCCGCGCACGCTGATGACGTATTCGAGCGCCTCCCGAATCGTGTCCTGCATTTTCGCCCCGAAGCCCTTGATCTTCGCCACGGCGCCGGTTTCGCAGGCGTCCATCAGGGCTTCCGGCGTTTCGATGCCCGCTTCCAGCCACAACTGCCTGACGCGCTTCGGCCCTAGACCTTTTACGTTCAGTATTTTCAGTACGCCCGGCGGCGTCAGCGTCAGCAGGCGGTCGAGTTCCGGCAGGGTGCCACCGGGCGTCAGTGCCTCGGCGAAGGTGACGGCCATTCCCTTGCTCAGGCCGGCCGCTTGCAGCGCCGTGGCGTCGGGGCCGGACGCCAGGAGGCCCGCATCGACCCGTTCCAGGGCCGTTTCGGCGTTGCGCCAGCCGCGCACCTTGAATTCGTTGGTTTCGTGCAGCTCCAGCAGCTTCAGCGTCAGCGCAACGGCGCGGGAAAGGTCGGCGGCAGTCATCAGTAAGCAGGGGTTGAGGGCGTGGAGCAAGCGGGTAAGTCCGGAGTCCGTCGAAAAAAACCCGGCTTGCAGCCCACGAATAACGGTTATTGCGGACAAAGCCGCCGCGCCCGGCTTACCAGCCGCTTAATTTTAGCGTCCGTAACCCAACCTGCCGCTCTTTTCACGCACCCCCTTCCCTGATGCGCCTGCACCAGCTTACTGCTTTTCTGGACGCTTTTGCGCCGCCTGCCTGGCAGGAATCTTACGACAATGCCGGGCTGCAATGCGGTGATCCGCAGCAGGAAATCACCGGCGCCACGGTGGCGCTGGACTGCACCGAGGCCGTCGTGGCCGAAGCCGTGGCCCGCGGCCACAACCTGGTGATTGCCCACCACCCGGTCATTTTTAAGGCGCTCAAGTCGCTCACGGGCCGCACCGAACCGGAGCGCATCCTGCTGGCGGCGCTGCGGGCGGGCGTGGCGATTTACGCCGCCCACACCAACCTCGACCACGTCGCGCACGGCGTGAACGCCGAATTCGCCCGCCGACTGGGGCTGACTAAGCCGCGCATTCTGGCTCCGAAAGCCGACGGGGCGCTCCGGCAACTCACGTTTTTGGTGCCGACCGCCGCCCGCGAATCCGTCCTGACGGCCATCCACGAAGCCGGCGCGGGCCGAATCGGGGCCTACGCCGACTGTTCCTTCAGCACCGAAGGCACCGGGCGTTTCCGCCCCACCGCTGACGCCAACCCGACCATCGGCACGGCCGGCGGACCGCTGGAAACGGTAGCCGAAGCGCGCGTCGAGGTGCTGGTGCCCGCTCCCGCGCAGGCCGCCGTGCTGGCCGCGCTGCGCCGCGTGCACCCTTACGAAGAAGTGGCTTACTTCCTGACGAAGCTCGAAAACGCCCATCAGGACGTGGGCGCCGGGATGATCGGGACACTGCCCGAAGCCTTGCAACCGAATGATTTTCTGTCGCTTCTGAAACATAATCTCCGGCTGAATCTGGTCAAGCACACGGCGCCTCCCGCTGATGGCCGACCGATCCGAACGGTGGCCCTGTGCGGCGGCGCAGGGTCGTTTCTGATCAACGAGGCCATGCGCGCGGGCGCCGACGCCTTCGTGACCGGCGACCTGAAGTACCACGAGTATTTCCAGGCCGATGGACGGCTGCTGCTCTGCGACGTGGGCCATTATGAAAGCGAAGTGGCCACCGGCGCGCTGCTGACGGCGGCGCTGCGGGCCGAATTTCCTACCTTTGCGGTTCAGATGACCGCCGTGGATACCAATCCCGTGCGGTATTTCTTTTAAGTTAAAAGCTCATTCGCCCGTTTATGGCCTCTGCCACTGCTACGCCGGACGCTCCGGTTGCCACCAAACTCGAAAATCTGCTCACCCTTCAGCGCCTCGACTCGCAGCTCGACGAGTTGCAGCAGGTGCGCGGCGATTTGCCCGAGGAAGTGCGCGACCTGGAAGACGAAATTGCTGGCTACGAGACGCGCGTCAAGAAATTCGACGATGAAGCCGGCGCCCTCAACCAGAACGTGACCGCCCGCCGCGCCGCCATCAAGGAGGCCGATGCGCTCATCAAACGTTACGAGGAGCAGCAAACCAACGTCCGCAACAACCGCGAGTACGAGGCGATTTCCAAGGAAATCGAGCTGCAACGCCTGGAAATTCAGATCGCGGAGAAGAAAATCCGCGAAGCGCAGTACCACGTCGATATCAAGAACACAGAAATCGCCGGTACCAAGCAGCGCCTGATCGAGCGCCGCAAAGACCTCGACAACAAGCGCGGCGAGCTGAACGCGCTGATGGCTGAAAGCGAAGCCGACGAGAAGACGATCGTGGCTCAGCGCCAGGAAGCGGCCCTGCACGTCGAAGAGCGCCTGATGGCAGCCTACACCCGCATCCGCACCAATATGCGCAACGGCCTGGCCGTGGTGACGGTGAAGCGCGATGCCTGCGGCGGCTGCTTCAACACGGTGCCACCCCAGCGCCAGGCCGACATCGCGTCCCGCAAGAAAATCATCGTCTGCGAACACTGCGGCCGGATTTTGGCCGACGTGGACGTGGTGGCCGCTTAACTGGTTTTTGGTTGCTGGTTTTTGGTTTTTAGTTGTTGGCTAATCCTATTGACCCCGCGCCTGCAAAACCCCAACAAAAAAGGATGGCCCCGTGCCATCCTTTTTTGTTGGGGGTGCTGTCGGTTTTGCTGCTGACGGGCCGTGCCAGTGCCGAAGCTAAAGGTGACGACGGCTTGACACCCGATACCCAAGCCCTAAGCCCTAACACCCAGGCACCAACACCTAATACCCCATTTGTTGCTCGCCCTCGTCGCTTCGCGACTTGGTTGCTGCGGAGCGAAGCCCCTGGCTACACTACCACCACCCAAGCCCCGCCCCCGCCTCCCACCGGCGCTGCTGAAAATCAAGCCTTAACCCTTCGGCAAGCCGCCGCTTACACCCAACTGCTGAAGCTGCGCCTCGACTCAGCCCGCGCGCTGTTGATGCCGGACGTGCGCCGGGTGGGCACCCTGCTGACCCAAGTCGATCCCCGAACGCTGCTGCTGCTCGATGCCGCCGATTTTGCCGACGCCGTCCTGCGGCAGGACGTCGCGCGCTACCCCGCCGCGCTGGCCGCGATGAACGCCCGCCTGGATGCCGTGGAGGCCCAGCAAAAGCGTCGGCCCACCGCCTGGGGCGCCACGGCAGAGGCGGAAATCCGCCTCCACCTGGCCCTGACGCAGCTTTGCTTTCAGGACGAACTGGCTGGCGCCTGGGCATTGCGGGCCGCGCTGCTGCACCTGGAGCAGGCATCGGCGCGCTGGCCTGACTTCGTTCCGTTGCGCAAGTCGCTGGGACTGGGGCAGTTTCTGCTGGGCATCGTCCCGGATTCGTACCAGTGGTTTCTGCGGGTGCTGGGGCTGCACGGCGATGCCGCCACCGGTCTGGCCAACCTGAGCCGCGCCGCCGATGAGCCCAACCCTTTTCAAACCGAAGCCCGCATCTTCCGGGCGCTGATTCGGGAAGGCTACTACAAACAGGAAGGCGAGGCTCAGAAGCTGACGGCCACCTTGTGGGCGCGCGAGCCGGACAATCTGCTCTTCGCCTACCTTCGGCTGGCCGTGCTACGTCGCCAAAAACAGCCGGATGCGGCGCTGCGCGTGTTTGAGGCGCGCCCGACCGGCCTCGACTACGTGCCGCTGGTATATCTGCACCACCTCGCCGCCGACCTGCTGCTCTATCGGGGCGATTATGCCGCTTCGGCCCGCGAAAACGAGCTTTTTCTGGCCCGCTACGCCGGACGGCATTACCGCAAAGACGCCGCCTACAAGCTCTACCTCGCCGCCTGGCTGCGCCACGACCCACCCGACGCCCGCCGCTGGCTCCGGGAAATCGACCAAACCGGCGCCAACGTGATCGAAGAAGACCGCGCCGCGCAAAAATTTTACGACGAGCGCCCGCCCTTTCAGGAAAACCTGCTGCGCGCCCGCCTCGCGGCTGATGGCGGCTACTGGCGGCTGGCCCAACGGCAGCTCAAAGCATTTCCGCTAGCCTCCACCACCAACCCGGAGCTGCGCGCCGAATGGTGCTACCGGCAGGCGAAAGTGTATCAGGGTCAGCAGAAAACCGATTCGGCGCGGGTCTTCTTTCAGCGGACCGTGGCCGTGCAGGGCGATGCGCCGCGCTACTTCGCCCCCAACGCGGCCCTCCAGCTCGGCTATCTCGCCCGGCAGGCCAACGACCGCCCCACGGCCCGCCGCTGGTTCGAGCGCGCCCTCGCCTACCCCGCCCACGAGTACAAACGCAGCATCGATTCGCAAGCCAAAGCCGCGTTGGGAGGGTTGTGAGGTATTGAAGGTAGTGGGGTTGTGAGGTGGTGAAGGTTGGAGGGTGGGAAGGTGAAAGCGATAAATCGTAGCCGGATTAAATGAAAACAGTCACTCAGCCACTCAGTCACTCAGTCACTCAGTCCGAAAAGTCGCTCAATCACTCAATCACCAATCAGGCGCTCGCCTGGGCTGCGCGCTGGCCGGTTTGCGCCTTCACCACCGATAACGGCATTGATTATCCGCTCGGCGGCTTCCGTCGGCGGCTGCTGGTGGCCCGACGCCCGGCCCTGACGCTACGGGTCGCCCCCGGCGCACTGGCCCGGTTGCGACGCTACCTGGCCCGCCCTTTTAGCGGGCCGCGGGCGGTGCTGGTTTCCTACGACTTCAAGAACGCCGTCGAGCCACACCTGACCTCGCGCCACCCTGACCCGCTTGGCTGGCCCCTGCTCACCGTGCTGGAACCCGCCCTATGGCTTGACTTCCACGGCGCCCCCGACCACGAAACCGTGCAGGTGGGCGGCGTGAGTGCCAGCGAGGCGGCACGCATCCTAACCCAAATCGCGGCCACCCCCGCGCCCGCATCGGCCGGGCCGCTGGGCCTCGCGCTTCAGCCGCGCCTGACCCGCAGCACCTACCTACGGGCCGTGGAACAGGTGCGTGAGGACATCCGCCAGGGCGACGTGTACGAACTGAACTATTGCCAGGAGTTCGCCGCCGAAAACGTCGACCTGCCCGACGCCGTGGGCGCGTTTCTGCGCCTGAGCGCGACCTCGCCCACGCCGTTCGGCGGGTTCTGGAAAATCGGCAGTCGCTACCTGCTGCAAGCCTCGCCGGAACGATTTGCGCGCCTTGACGGACGGCTGATCCGCTCGCAACCCATCAAAGGCACGGCGCCGCGCGGCACCACGCCAGCTCAGGATGAAGCACACAAAGCCGCCCTGCTGGCCTCAGAAAAAGAGCGCGCCGAAAACCTGATGATCGTGGATCTGGTGCGCAACGACCTGAGCCGCGCCGGCTGCCTGACCGGCTCAGTGCAGGTCGAAGAGCTGTTCGGCCTCTACGGTTTCCGCCACGTCTGGCAGATGATTTCGACCGTGCGCGGCGAGCTGCCGCCGGGCGCCGGTTTGGCCGATGTGCTGGCCGCCACCTTCCCGATGGGGTCGATGACGGGCGCGCCTAAAATCCGGGCAATGGAACTGATCGACCAATACGAACAGACCCGGCGCGGCCTTTACAGCGGCGCCGTGGGCTGGCTCGAACCTAACGGCGATTTCGACCTGAGCGTCGTCATCCGGTCGCTGCAATGGAATGCCGCGACGGGCTATGCCGCGTTCCAGGTGGGCGGGGCCATCACCTACGATTCCGACCCCGCCCGCGAGTACGAGGAATGTTTGCTGAAGGCGCGGGCGCTGCTGGGGCTGTAGGCGCGCTGTTTACGCACAAAACGCGCAGCTTGCTGCCAAACTGTCACGTACCTTTGCAAACCGGCTTCCAACCGCCTTGCTGCCGCTTTCCGCTATGTCCCAGCCCCTGCTGACGCTCGATTTTCTGACGCCGCCTGACGCCCACCAGCCTGACGCTCACCAGCCCACGGCGGAAATACGCATCTCGCCGGCTACCGGCACGGGCCAACAGCGCAAGCTCTACATCGAGAGCTACGGCTGCCAGATGAATTTTGCGGACTCCGAAATCGTGTCCAGTATCCTGCACGGCGAAGGCTTCGATACCACGGATGCGCTGGCTGAGGCCGACCTGGTGCTGCTGAATACCTGCTCGATCCGGGAAAAGGCTGAGGTGACCGTCCGCAACCGCCTGCGCGAAATCAACGCCCACAAGCGCCAGCGCCCCGGCCTGCTGGTGGGGGTGCTGGGCTGTATGGCTGAGCGGCTGAAAAGCAAATTTCTGGAAGAAGAGAAGCTCGTCGATCTGGTCGTCGGGCCAGATGCTTACCGCGACCTGCCGGGCCTGATCCAGCGCGTCGATGGCGGGCAAAAGGCCGTCAACGTGTTGCTAAGCCGCGAGGAAACCTACGCCGACATCACGCCCGTGCGCCTGAACTCGAACGGCGTGACCGCCTTCGTGAGCATTATGCGCGGCTGCGACAATATGTGCTCGTTCTGCGTAGTGCCCTTCACGCGGGGCCGCGAACGGAGCCGCGAGCCGCAGTCGATCCTGCGCGAGTGCGCCGAGCTGTTCGCCCTGGGCTACCGCGAAGTGACGCTGCTGGGCCAGAACGTGGATTCGTATAAGTGGACAGAAGGCGAAGCCGTTGAGCAGGTCAACTTCGCGCAACTGCTGGCCCGCGTCGCCCTGATTCACCCCGACCTGCGGGTCCGGTTTTCGACCTCGCACCCCAAAGACATCACCGACGACGTGCTCCACACGATGGTGCAGCACGAGAACATCTGCAACTATATCCACCTGCCGGCGCAAAGCGGCTCGTCGCGGGTGCTGGAGCTGATGAACCGCACCTACGACCGCGCCTGGTACCTCGACCGCGTGGCGGCCATCCGCCGAATCGTGGGCGACGACTGCGGCATCTCCAGCGACTTCATCGCCGGTTTCTGCTCCGAAACCGAAGCTGAACATCAGGAAACGCTGAGCCTGATGGAAGCCGTGCAATACGACCTGGCGTATATGTTCTTCTACTCGGAACGCCCCGGCACCTTAGCCGCCCGCAAGCTGCCCGACGATGTGCCGCTGGCCGTGAAGAAGCGCCGCCTACAGGAAATCATTGACCTTCAAGGGGCTCATTCGCTGGCGCGTAATCAGCGCGGCCTGGGCGCTGTCCACCGGGTATTGGTGGAAGGCATCTCGAAGCGTTCCACCGAACATCTTTATGGCCGCAACGACCAGAATAAGGTCGTCGTGTTTCCGCGCGGCCATCACCAGAAAGGCCAGTACGTGAACGTGTTGGTGACCGCCTGTACGCAGGGAACGTTGAGGGGCGAAGTGGTAACGGCAGCATCGTGAGCCAGCGGGAAAAATTCCTGACGCTGCTGCTTCGAGCCCAGGCTGACCAAAATATTCCATTTGAGGCACTTTGTCGGCTATTGTCTGACTTAGGTTTTGCGGAGCGAGTCCGAGGAAGTCATCACATTTACACCCGCGAGGGCGTAGAAGAAATCATTAACCTGCAACCTGTCACCGGAAACCGCGCCAAACCTTATCAGGTGAAACAGGTACGAAACATCCTGATTCACTACCAACTGGTCTGACTTCCGACCTGCCCCCCTATTCCCTACTCTGATGTTCAAACCGGAAGACTATCCCGTATTGCTGTACTGGAGCGCCGACGACCAAGCCTTTCTGGTCGAAGTGCCGGATTTACCGGGTTGTGTGGCTGACGGCGCCTCCCAGTTAGAAGCATTGAGCAATGCACGAGTCATTATTCAGGAGTGGCTGGAGACCGCCACCGAGCTAAACCGACCAATTCCCGCCCCGCGCCGGCAGCTACTGTTGGTCGCCTAGGCACCCTTTTTCCTGCTTCGTTTTATCTGCTTACCCGCCTTGACCAACTCCGAGCTGCAATCTGTCAAAAACCGCTTCGGCATCATCGGTAATTCGCCGCTGCTCAACCACGCCCTGGAAGTGGCCGTGCAGGTGGCCCCTACCGAGATGACGGTGATGATCACCGGCGAGAGCGGCGTCGGCAAAGAATCATTCTCCAAGATCATCCACTCGCTGTCGGCGCGGCGGCACGGGCAGTTCATTGCCATCAACTGCGGGGCGATTCCGGAAGGAACCATTGATTCTGAGTTATTTGGCCACGAAAAGGGTGCTTTCACGGGTGCCTCCGAATCGCGCAAGGGCTATTTTGAAGTCACCGACGGCGGCACCATTTTCCTCGACGAAGTCGGCGAGTTGCCACTCGGCACCCAGGCGCGATTGCTGCGGGTGCTGGAAAACGGCGAGTTCATCCGAGTCGGCTCCAGCAAGGTGCAACGCACCGACGTGCGCGTCGTGACGGCCACCAACGTGCGCCTTCCGGACGCCGTGCAGAACGGCAAGTTCCGCGAAGACCTCTATTACCGGCTCTCGACGGTGCCGATCATCGTACCGGCACTACGCGAGCGCGGCGACGACGTACCGCTGCTGTTCCGCAAGTTTGCGTCTGACTTCTCGGAGAAGTACACCCGTAAACCCGTGGCCCTGACCACGGACGGCGTCCAGGAGATCCAGCGATTCCGTTTCCCCGGCAACATTCGCCAGCTCAAAAATCTGGTCGAGCAAATTTCTGTACTGGAATACGAGCGCGAGATCAATGCCACCATCCTGCGTCGATACCTGCCGCCGGACCAGACGTCCTCCCTACCGATGCGCCTGCCAAGTGGCGGTAATGGCAACGACGGCTACGGACGCGCCAACACGGGTGCCCCCCTCGAACGCGACCTCCTCTACTCGGTGCTGTTTGATATGCGCCGCGATATGACCGACCTCAAAGCTCTGGTACGCGAGGTGTTAGCGCACGGGGGTGCCGGCACCACGCTGCCGCCGGAGGTGCTGCAACGCAGTCGCCACTTGCTCGAACCGCCGGCCACGCTGCCCGATGGGTACGCTAACGGAGCGGGTGCTTTCTCGCCGAACCAGCCCCCGCCCCGCCCCACGGAGGGCACTCCTCCCCTGGCTTACCCGCTGCCGCTGCGTCCGGCTACCGGAGCGCCGGGCGTGGTTTCGGTGGATGCTTATGCTCTTGCCGACGACGATGCCGATACCGATCACCCCGTCGAGGACGTGACGCACGCTGAAGCGGAAGAAGAGAACCTTTCGCTCAACGCGCTGGAAAAAGACTTGATCGTCAAGGCCCTGCGGCGACACCACAACCGCCGCAAGCAGGCCGCGCTGGACCTGGGCATCTCGGAGCGCACGCTGTACCGTAAGCTCAAGGAATATGGAATTGAGAAATAGCTTCAAGCGACAAGCGATAAGCTACCAGGCATTCGCTGGGCTAAGATCACAACTGGCGTCCCTGGGCTTGCAGCTTGCAGCTTACGGCCTGTGGCTGACCCTGTCCGGGTGCAGCATTTCGCTGACGGGCGCGGCGCTGGCGCCGGATGTGAAAACGTTTTCCGTCGAAACGTTTCCGAACCGTTCCGGACAGGGACCGGCGGGGCTGTCGCAGAATTTTACGGAAGATTTCCGCGACTATTTCCAGCGCAATTCGAGCCTCAAACTCGACCCCAGCGGCAACGGCGACCTGCAATTCAGCGGTGCCATCACGGGCTATACCATCGCCCCGGTAAACGCCAGCTCGCAGAATGGGCAGGAGCGCGCCGCCGCCAACCGCCTGACTGTCACCATCCAGGTCCGTTACGTGAACACGAAGGACGAAAAAGCCAACTTCGACCAGAGCTTTAGCGGCTACGAGGACTTCGAGCAAAGCCGCTCGGCGGGTACCCTCGACGACGGCTTCATCCGCCAAATAACCAACCGCATCCTGACCGATACCTTTAGCCGCTCGCTGGCGAATTGGTGAGGGGTGGAGGGCAGCGGGCTTGGAAAAGGAAACCCTCGTACCCTCAAACCCTTAAACCTTCAAACCCTCCAAAATGACGAAGGCCTCTTTTTCCGACCTGCTCACGCACGTGGGCGCTATCGCCGACGGCGAGTTGCGCGAGCTGGAAAAACTGGCCGACAACTTTCCGTATTGCCAAACGGCGCACACGCTCATTGCCAAGGCGTTGCACGACCGAGGCTCGATGCTGGCGGGCCAGAAACTACGCCGCGCGGCTACCTACGCCCCCGACCGCGCCGTGCTGCGCCGTTTGTTGCTCGAACCGATGCTGGCGGACGCTGCCCCCATCGCCGCGCCCGAAGTCGGAATAAAGCCAGCCGAAGAGCCGACGCCCGCACTGGCCGTCAGCGCCGAGGGCGAACTGATCGTCGCGGAAGCAGCATCGCTCACAGCAGAGCCAGCGGCCGAAACGAGTGGCCCAGATGCCGATATACCGTTGCTAACGGCGGCGAATGGTGGGCTACCATTTGATCCATCAGCGGAAATACTGGGCTCAGATTCTGCTTTAATTTCAATTGAAGGGCAAGCAGATAAAAATACAAACTTCGTGCTTGCTTCTGAACTAGCGGAGACTGCCGAAGCGGGTCCGGTCGTGAGTAGCCCCGTGCTGATCGACCTCGATCTGGTGCCCAATACCACGGGTGCGGCGGCCTTCGATATGTTCCTTTTCGAGCCGACGGCTGCTCAGGAAGCCGCAACCGGCGGACTGCTGCTGCTGCCCGAAAGCCTGCCCGTGGCGCTGCTCGCACCGGCTGCTGAACTGCCGCCTGCGCCGCCCCTACCCGCACTCGGACCAGACGCCGCCATTCGTTATACGCTGCCTTCAAGCCGCTACGGTACTGAACTGACGGCAGCAGATTTCACCGGACTTACTGACTTCGCCGCCCCATCTGCCGATCTGCTGGCTGAAATTCCGCCCCAAATGCAGCCCGATGCACGCTGGCCGGAACATCTGGCGATCAACCGTCCGGCGACGCCCGTCGTGGCCCGCCCCTTCAGCCATCAGTTTGCGCTCATCGACCGCTTTTTGCGCGACAAGCCGCGCCTGCGCAACGTGGACCCTACCCGCCCGCTGCCCGACAAAGTGCCCGACCTGGCGCAGGACAGCGCGCGGGTACCGAGCGGCGGCATTGCGTCCGAAAATATGGCCCGCATCTTCGCCCGCCAGGGCAAAACGAGCCGCGCGATTGGCGTTTATGAGCAGCTAATGGCCCGAAACCCGGAGAAATCCGCTTACTTTGCAGAACAGATCGCCGCCCTGCGCGCCAAACCGGCTTCCTGAGCTGGCTGAGCGCCCCGCCGGCGGTCTTTTTTATCGTTTATTGCTTTCGTCGAACCCGCTGAACCGAAAATGTTTACCTCGCTGATTGTTCTGATCCTGCTGATTTGTGTACTGCTGATGCTGATCGTATTAGCCCAAAACCCTAAAGGCGGCGGCCTCAGCACCCAGTTTGGGGGTGCAGGCGCCTCCCAGTTGATGGGTGTTCAGCGCACCGGCGATTTGCTGGAAAAACTCACCTGGGGTTTTGCCATATCGCTGATGGTGTTGTCGCTGGCGGCCTACGTCGTCATCGGCTCCGGCTCCCAGACCGCACAGACCCGCTCGGTCAATATCGAAAAAGCCCGCACGGCGGCTTCGGCCTCGCCGGTAGCCGCGCCAGCTGCGAAGGCACCGGCTACCTCGACGCCGGAAGCTACGGCCCCAGCCACGACGGAACCAGCCGCTGCCACCCCGGCGGAAGGCGCCGCCCCGGCTGAAACGCCCGCCACGACACCCGCCGAGTAAACTAAACGGGTTGCTTTCATTGAAATCGCCGCTTCGGGTCTGCCCGAAGCGGCGATTTTTGTTTTGCGCGAGGTGAGGAAGGACGCAACAGGGCCAATGCAGGAAGCCCCTCAGGCCATCTCATTGTGACGCTGTTAGGTGTGCTCTTTCTTCCGAATTTCCCGCAAAGACGCAAAGTCGCGAAGAAACGCAAAGCCGAACGGGGACTTCTTTTCGATTGGGGTAATCGCTCTGTAGCCACCACACTTCACCTGGCCACGCACGGCAATGCGCCGGACTACGGGCGCCGGTTCCGCTGCAATTCTGGCAGACGACCCGTGCTGGCACGACCTATGACGCCCCGGCTCCGGCGCCCTACCAGGGGCGATTTACCCCAATCGTTCACCTTCACAACCCATCGTAACCGCTAGTATGGCAGTTAACCTGAAACCGCTGGCCGACCGCGTCGTCGTGCAACCCGCCGCCGCCGAGGAGAAAACCAAATCGGGCATCATCATCCCCGACACCGCCAAGGAAAAGCCGCAGCGCGGTGAAGTCGTGGCCGTGGGCGCCGGCAAAGTGGCCGATAGCGGCAACCTGATCAAGCCCACCGTGAGTGTGGGCGATACCGTGCTGTACGGCAAGTATTCGGGCACCGAAATCACCATCGAAGGCGAAGACTACCTGATAATGAAGGAGTCGGACATTCTGGCCATCGTCTAAAAAGTTTTTCGTTGATCGTTTTTGGTTTTTAGGTGGAACAATCTAAAACCAAACGCATCGGACCAAAAACCAAAAAGTTTTTAGTTGATCGTTTTTGGTTTTTAGGCGAAACAACCGAAAACCAAGCGCATCGGACTGAAAACAATAAACCAAAAACAAAAAACTCAAAAATGGCTAAGAACATCTCGTTTGACGTCGATGCCCGCACCAAAATCAAGGCCGGCGTCGATAAATTGGCTAACGCCGTGAAGGTTACGCTCGGCCCGAAAGGCCGCAACGTGGTCATCGACAAAAAATTTGGCGCCCCGTCGATCACCAAGGACGGCGTGACCGTGGCGAAAGAAATCGAGCTGAAAGACCCCATCGAAAATATGGGCGCGCAGCTGGTGAAGGAAGTGGCCTCGAAAACGGCCGACCAGGCCGGTGACGGCACCACTACCGCTACCGTACTGGCGCAGGCCATCTACACGGCCGGCTCGAAAAACGTGGCGGCCGGGGCAAACCCGATGGACCTCAAGCGCGGCATCGATAAGGCCGTGCAGGTCGTCGTCGCGAACCTGAAAGCGCAGTCGAAGAAGATCGAGAATTCGGCGGAAATCGCGCAGGTGGGTACCATTTCGGCCAATAACGATTCGGAAATCGGCCAGATGATCGCCGATGCGATGGATAAAGTGGGCAAGGAAGGCGTCATCACGGTGGAAGAAGCCCGCGGTACCGAAACGGAGGTGAAGACCGTGGAAGGGATGCAGTTCGACCGCGGTTACCTCTCGCCTTACTTCGTGACGAACGCCGAGAAGATGGAAGTGGAGCTGGAATCGCCGTACCTGCTGATCTACGATAAGAAAGTCAGCACGATGAAGGAACTGCTGCCGGTCCTCGAAAAAGTGGTGCAGACGGGCAAAGGCCTGGTGATCATCTCCGAGGATGTGGACGGCGAAGCCCTAGCCACACTGGTGGTGAACAAGCTGCGCGGCTCGCTGAAAATTGCGGCTGTGAAAGCGCCCGGCTTCGGCGACCGTCGCAAAGCGATGCTCGAAGACATTGCCATCCTGACCGGTGGTCAGGTGATCAGTGAAGAGCGCGGCTTCAAGCTGGAGAACGCCACGCTGGCAGACCTGGGCACGGCCGAAAAAATCCTGATCGACAAGGACAACACGACCATCGTAAACGGCAAAGGCACGTCGGAAGACATCAAGGCGCGCGTCGGTCAGATTCGCGCGCAGATGGAAACCACAACCTCCGAGTACGACAAGGAGAAGCTTCAGGAGCGCCTCGCCAAGCTTTCGGGCGGCGTGGCCATTCTCTACATCGGTGCTTCTACCGAGGTGGAAATGAAAGAGAAAAAAGATCGCGTCGATGACGCCCTGCACGCCACCCGCGCTGCCGTAGAGGAAGGCGTAGTGGCTGGCGGCGGTGTGGCCTTCATCCGCGCGCTGGACGCGCTGGCCGATGCCAAGCCGTCGAACGACGATGAGGCGACCGGTATCAACATCATCCGCACGGCCCTCGAAGCGCCGCTGCGGACCATCGTGGCCAACGCCGGCGGCGAAGGCTCGGTGGTGGTGCAGAAAGTGCGCGAAGGCAAAGCCGATTTCGGCTACAATGCCCGCGAAGACCGCTACGAAGGGCTGATCGCGGCGGGTATCATCGACCCCACGAAAGTGACGCGCCTGGCCCTCGAAAACGCGGCTTCCATCGCCGGCCTGCTGCTCACCACCGAGTGCGTGATCTCGGATGAGCCGGAAGACGACAAAGCCCCCGCCGGTGGCGGTGGCGGCGGAATGGGCGGAATGGGCGGGATGATGTAAGCATCGCCCCCCCGTTTCGGCAAATCTGCTGAAACCAGAAACGCCCCCACTGCCAACAAGCGGTGGGGGCGTTTTAGTACGCTTAATATTGATTAAGACGCAAAATCAGACTGGTAATCGAGGTCGCCCTTCGGGACGGCATCGCACGCACACCAGGCCCTAAACCACTATAAGTCAACACCCTAAATATTAGAGACTGAACCGGCCGTTAGTCAGGCTTTTGGTGCTACCATCGGTGCTGTTGACTACCGTCAGCGTGAACGTACCTTCCAACTTAGGCGAGACGGCCGTGACTGTGATCGTCCCGTTGCCCGTGGCGCCGGATGCCGTATAGCTTGGCACTCCGGCTGCTGTACCCAATGAATAGACGAGCGTAGCCAGCGTAGTAGGCGGGTTATTACCGATGACATAGGTGCCAACGGTAAGGGGAAACAGCATCGACACGACATTTCGGTCGGTCCCCGCTGCGTTCGGCGAAGTGCCGTAGAGCGCTACTTGACCACTCGCGGCATTCTTCATCGCGTCAGTCGATTCAAAATTCCGCCCTCCCTCGGTCCACGATAATTTCGCGGTCGATGCCGGAGGGTTGTTGGACGACGACGAAGCGTCATCTTTTGAGCAGGCCGCCACCGTCAGGGCCAACGACAGGCCAAGCAGGGTGCGGGACGTGACACGCCAGGAAGGGAGTAAAAAGTCGGCAAAACGGAGGTTTTTCATACCGACAAAGTTCCCCTGACGCTGAAAGGCTGACAATCCGTGATAACCCGGATTTTACACCGGCAATGTATCCGGGGTAGTACGGAGGCAGGAAATGCGCTCGCGCGGGCGCTTTTGAATGCTCGTCATAGCAAATCTCTACGGGTTAAATCACCGCCAGCGGGAGCAATGACTACTGGCTCAGTTGCCCCGCTTTGCTTTAGCGTAGCCCGCTTGCAGCAACAGCGCGAGCACTTTGTCGCGCACGTCGCCCTGGATCAGTATTTCACCGTCTTTGGCGCTCCCTCCTACCCCGCACTTGGTTTTCAACAACTTGCCGAGGATCTGAAGATCGACATCGGTGCCCGTGAAGCCCGCTACCAGGGTTACTTCCTTACCGCCGCGCCGCCGCCGGTCGATCTGCACCCGCAGCGGCTGCTGGGCCGGTGGCAACGTAGCCGCTTCCGGCTCGGGGCCACCGGAAGAAGCGTAAGAAAAGGCGGCATCCGTGGAATACACGACGCCGCTGCGGTTTTTGTGCGCCTGGGCCATTCCGTAAAAGTACGACGGGCAGGAATGGGCAAACCCGGCAGGAGCCCATTCCGAGGCCCTGCCCCCAATGCCCACCAAACAACCCACCCCTTCGGTTGCTTTCAGGCCCGGAGGCGGCGCCGACGCAACGGCGCCCCCTATCTTCCATCCGTGATTACGATTATCTCCACCACGAACCGCCCGGCGTCCACCACCCGCCGTATTGCCGGGCGCTACGCCAGCATCCTGCACACGCTGGGTGCCGAAGCCGATATTCTCGATCTGGCCGACCTGCCAGCCGATTTTCTGTTCTCGGCCCTCTACCAAAACGCTGGCCGCAACCCGGCCTTCAATCCGTTCGTGGCGCAGGCCGCGCGGGCGGATAAGCTGGTCTTCATTGTGCCGGAATACAACAACTCGTTTCCGGGGGTACTGAAAGCCTTTATCGATGGCCTGCCGTATCCCGGCGGCATTCGGCACAAGAAGGCGGCGCTGGTCGGTTTGTCCAGCGGTCCCCAGGGCGCGGCGCTGGCCCTGAGCCACCTGACCGATATCCTCCATTACCTCGGTACGCACGTGCTGGCGCACAAACCCCGCCTGACGCACCTCGACTCGCACCAACCCGACGCTACGCTGCTGACGGACCTGCAACAACGCCTGCTACTTGAGCAGGCCGAAGCCCTGATTAGCTTCTGAGGAGACGTCGCTTAGCACGGAAGACGCCAGGAGGCGTCTCTACACCCCGTCCAGCGACGGCGAACCCACTCAACCGCCCCAACGCAAAACCGCCCGGCTGGCCTTCTTGGGGCCAACCGGGCGGTTTTCAGTCAACGATCAGCGGCGTGGCGCCCCGTTTTTATTCCACTACCAGGCGCTGCGTAGCGGCGCCCGTGCGGACCAGGTAGATGCCCGCCGGCAACCCGTTCAGGCTGAGCGTTGCTTCACCGGCGGCGTCGGCCGTGACCATCCGCAGCGTGCGACCGGCCAGGTCGAGGATGCGCACGGCCGCACGGGCGTCGGCACCGCTCAGGCTGACGCTGGTGTGCGCCGGGTTCGGCCACAGGGCCAGCGAGGCCGTCGAAACGACCGCACCCGTACCCAGCGGCCGGGCGTCGTTGCGGGGCGCAATGGTGCTGGCCTGCACCTGGAAGTTGTCGAGGCGTAGTGTGCCGGTGCCGGATGCGCCCGATGCCAACACGCGTAGTACCACCGCCGGCACCCGGTTCAGGGCCACGATGCCGCCCAGGTCCCAGGCCAGGGCATTGTAAGTCGTAGCCACGGTGCCGCTTGGGGCGACGGCCGTGAACGTCGTACCGCCGTCGAGGCTGTAAGCCAGTGTTACGGTGGTGGCGCCGGTCGCGGCGCGCTGCGTCTGGGCGTACACCTTGTAGTCGCTGTAAAGCGGCAGCGAGGTTCCGCCCAGCGCGAACTGGAAGTAGCGAGTGTTAGTCCCGCTGGAGTTGCTCATCGACAGCGCGTTACCGGCTGTCTGGTTCTGAGCGAATGCCGCCGCCGTCGTGGCGATCCCCGTCAGCGTCGCAAAAGCTTCCGAGGAAGACGCCGCCGCCGTGATGCCCGGCGCCGTAGCGGGCGTCAGCGCAGCGAAGGAGGTCCCCGCGTTGAAGTCGTAGTTAGCCAGGGTGGCGCGGGTGCTGCCCGTCACGGTAAAGCTGGCGGTGCTGGTGGCCGTGCCGCCAGCCGTCGTGACCCCAATCGGACCTGTGTTAGCACCTGCTGGCACCGTAACCGTGATCGACGTGGCGCTCACCACCGTGAAGGCCGTGGCCGCCGCGCCTCCAAAGGTCACGCCGGTGGCACCCGTCAGGTTCGCACCCGTGATCGTGACCAGCGTACCGGCCGGCCCCGTGATGGGCGTAAAGCTGGTAATGGTGGGTACGGCACTGCACAGTGTGGAGGTGGAGGTCAGGCGGAAATCGCCGGTAGCGCCATTATACCCACTGACGAAGACGTAATAAGTAGTACCGGTTACCGAGGTAAACGTCAGCGACGACGCATACTGGCGGGGGGTACAGGTCACATCATCGTTAGCGGTCACGCAGACCAGGTTCGCGCAGGAACCCGTATAGACAAAAAGTTTGGTGTCGAAGGTGGTGGCGGCGTCACAGGTTGAAAGCGTAACGGAGCCGCCCGTCCCGATGAACCGGTAGAACACACCGCCCGAGGCTGGCTCAATCGTGACAGCATTGCAGGCGGCAGTAGGATCGCCGATGCTGGTCGAAAGCGTCGTGGTGCCCAGCACCGAACCGTTGCAGGGCAGCAGCGGCACCGTGGCCGAGCAGAGGTCGTTGGTGGGCGTCGCTGGCACCGTGAACACCGGGCCGGTAGCCGTACCCAACGGCGTGGAGACCGTCACGGCCCCCGTCGTACCGCCTGCGGGCACGACGAACGTGACGGTCGTATTATTAACAAAAACAAATGGCACGCTCACGCCATTGAGCGTCAAAGAGGTAATGCCCGTAAAGTCGGTCCCCGTCACCGTGACAGAGGTACCCACCACCCCGCTGGTGGGGTTCAGGCCACTGATCGTGGGCGCCGAGGGCACGACGAAGGCCGTGGCCGAAGCGGCCGTCCCGACGGGCGTTACGAGCGTGATCAGCCCCGTGGTGGCGCCCGCTGGCACCGTAACGGTGATCGAGGTAGGCGAATTGATCGTCAACAGAGGCGCCAGCGTCCCGTTGAAACGGATGCTGCTGGTGCTGTTCAGGTTCACGCCGGTAATCGTCACGATGGTGCCGGGCTGACCGCTGGCCGGCGAAAACGACGTGATGACGGGCGCCGTAGCCGAAGCCGTGATGCTGAAATTGACGTTCGAGATGTCAAAAAAGTAGTTGCCGGCGCCCGCCACCATCACGCGGGCCTGGGTAGTGGCTGCCCCGGCGGGCACCACGACGGCCGCCGTGCCGGAGTTAGGAACGCCCGTGGCCAGCGTGGTGGGGAAGGTCAGCCCGCCGTCGGTGGAGAGCAGAATGTCCACGTTCGCGCAGTTGATGTTGTTGGCCGTCGTGCCCGCCACGTTCCAGGTCACGGTCTGCGTCGTGCCGCCGTTCCAGGTCAGGGCCGTATTGGGGGCCGTCACGGCGAAGGCCGCGCCGGTATTGACTACCGTAAGCGTCACGGTATTGGTCTGATTCACCCCGCCGACGATACGGTTCAGCGGGGTGCTGAAATGCTGGTCGCGGACGGTGCAGCGGAAAGCCATCGCGCGGGCCACGGTGGGCAGGGCCTCGCCGTAGATGGTCGTATTGTTGCGCAGTTCGTTGAGGCGCGGGAAATAGCGCGTGGGCGAAGGCAGCGGATTGAGCGACCGGAACAGCGGAATGGTGGCGTTGGCGGTCTGCGTGGTGGTGGCAGTCACCGGGGCACCCTGCGCGCCGAGGTCCATCTCTTCCCAATCGTACGTCAGGGCGTCATTTTCGGCGTCGGTGGCGGTAGCCGTCAGGCGGAAAGGCGTCCGGGCCGGAATGCTCTTGTTGCCGGGCGTCGTCACGGCGGGCGGCGTATTACCCGAGTTGGCCGGCGTCACGCAGGTCGTGGTGTTGATGAAACTGGCCATCTCCGAAATATTCCCACCGTGGAAATAGGCGTCGGAGTTGGACTGAAGATCCTGACTGCTACCGGTGCCGCCCGCGCCGGAACCGTCGCAGATGCCGGCGTAGGCCATAATGGTGGAACCGCTGCCCGGTTCCCAGGCCGTCGAACCATTCCGGTTACCGCCCGAACAGCTGCCGGAATTCCCGTTGAACGGGTGATTGCCGCCGAACTGGTGCCCCATTTCGTGGGCCACGTAGTCGATGTCGAACGCATCGCCCACGGGGTTGGGGGAGCCGGTGACGCCCTGCGCCTTGCGCGACGCGACGCAGACCGACCCCAACGCCGCGACACCGCCGCCGCCCGTGCTGAAGACGTGGCCGATATCATAGTTAGCCGCCCCGATGACGCTGGTCAGCGTCGTCTGATTCTGGCCCAGCATCGCGCCGCCATCATTGTTATTGTAAGGATCGGTATTGGCGTTAGTGTAAATCACCAGGTTGGTGTTGGCCACCAGCACCATCCGTACGCCCAGTTCCTTTTCGTAAACGCCCGTCACGCGATTCACGCTGACGGTCATCGCGGCCAGTGCCGAGGCCACGCTGCCCCCCCGGGCGGCGGTGTATTCACCGGTAGCGGCCACTGCCAGGCGGTAGGTGCGCAGCGTGGTACCGAGCGAGGTTTGAGGGCGCAGAACCGACGCCTTGGTTTCCGCTCCGACCTGCGTGGCGGGGCGCTCGTTGGCGGGCACAGGCAGCACCTGGCAGGCCGGACGCTTGGCCTGGCCGGCGTTAGGGCGTAAATCCTGCCGCCAGTAGCTGATCAGCCCGTTCTGGGGAGCGGCCTCATTGACGGGGTCGAGGTAAAACGTGGCGCCCGCCCGGCGCGAAAGCACCTGCGCGTGGAAGCCGAGCGGGGTCAGGTCGGCGCGAAGCGTGGCGGTGGGGTCGTCGAGGCCGATGCCCGCGTAGGTTTTGATCTGCGGATAGCGCGCGGCCAGCGGCGCTTCCATCACGGGGGCTTCCACGATCCGAAAGCGGGCCGTGCCGCCGTCCGGCGTGGGCAACGTCAGCACGACCGGCAGGCCGGGCGTGCCTTCTAACGGGGCCGAGGCCAGCACCGCTTTCAGGGCATTAACGTCGGGCGCCACGGGCCGGTAGGCCTTCAGCCGGCCGTCCCAAGCGGAACCAGCCAACGCGGTGCGCGCGGCGGGCGCCTCGTGCCAGAGATTGGGGGCAACGGCCCGGCCGGACTGCGCAACGGCCGGTGGCGGACTGGCCGTCAGGGCCGTCAGTAACCCCAGCGTCGCCAGGGAAAACGTAGAAGGGTGCATCAGTAAAAGTAACTGGTGAAAAAAAGGGACGATTGGTGGAGGCCCTCGCCACCGCTATTTGGGCGACCGGGTTGGGCCGTCAAATATAACCTTCCGGACCCTGATTCGAGGGAAAAAGCCCCTGATCTGGCACCCTGAATGGGCGGGTATCCCCCTGTTCCGGTGCCCCGGCGCCGAACCCTTCCGACGCGGCGTACCTTTGTGGCGTACCGAGCGCCCCCCGCCGCGCTCATTTTCAAAGGACAGGCACCGCCGGACGACCCGGCCTTGCGGGTATTCTCTAAAGATTTTCAGAGAGAGATCGTCGTCCCGCGCCGCTGCCTGCCGTTTTATTTCCCCGGATGACTTTTTCCGACCTTGCCCTCCTCCCGGCGCTACAGCGCGCCGTGGCCGACGAAGGCTACACCACCCCCACCCCCATTCAGGCGCAAGCCATTCCGCTCGTGCTGGAAGGCGCCGACCTCATCGGCCTCGCCCAAACCGGCACCGGCAAAACGGCCGCGTTCACGCTGCCCATCCTGCAACGGTTGCAGGAAAATCCACCGGCCCACCCGCGTGGTATCCGCTGCCTGATTCTGACGCCGACGCGCGAGCTGGCGATTCAGATTCAGGAGTCGTTCGCCAACTACGGCCGCCACCTCAAGCTGCGCTCGACGGTCATTTTCGGCGGCGTCGGCCAGAATCCGCAGGTCGAAGCCATCCGGCGGCACCCGGAAATTCTGATCGCCACGCCCGGCCGCTTGCTCGACCTGATGCAGCAGGGCCTGTTGAATATCGGCTCCATCGAAATCTTCGTGCTGGATGAAGCCGACCGGATGCTCGATATGGGGTTCATCCACGATATCCGCAAGATCATTCCCAAGCTGCCGGCCCAGCGCCAGACGCTGCTCTTTTCGGCCACGATGCCGAACGAGATTCAGGGCCTGGCCCAGAGCATCCTGCGGAACCCGAAGCAGGTGGCCGTCGCGCCGCCCGCCGCCACCGCCGACCTCGTGGAGCAGCGCGTCTTTATGGTGGGCAAGGAGCACAAAAAAGAGCTGCTCCGCCATTTGCTCGACACGCGCCCCGAAATCAAGCGGGTGCTGGTTTTCGGCCGCACCAAGCACGGCTCGAACAAGATCGAGAAGGACCTCAACGCAATGGGCATCAACGCGATGGCCATTCACGGCAATAAGAGTCAGACCGCCCGTCAGCAAGCCCTGGCTGACTTCAAGGCCGGCAAGCTGCGCGTACTCGTCGCCACGGATATCGCCTCGCGCGGGATCGACATCGAAGAGCTCTCGCACGTCATCAACTACGAACTGCCGAATATCCCCGAAACCTACGTCCACCGTATTGGGCGCACCGGCCGGGCGGGTTTTAGCGGCGAGGCCTACTCGTTCTGCGACCACGAAGAGCGCGATTACCTGCTCGATATCCAAAAGCTGATCCGCCAGGAAGTGCCCGTGGATCTGGAACACCCCTTCGTGGGCGACAACGTGCCTGAAGTCAAGTTCGGCTCGCGCCCCAGCGGCCTGCGCCCCCCCCTCCGTTCGCCGGAGCATATGGGCGGCGGCAACCGGGGCGGCGGACGTAGCGGTGGCGGACGCGGTGGCAACGCCGGTGGCGGCAGCCGCGATGGCCAACGGAGTGCCGCAGCCGCGCCCCGTGCTCAGGAACCGCAGCGGAGTGCTGCGCCCGCCGGCACCGGCGGTCAGCGCCCGCACAACCCCGCCCGTCCGCAAGGCGAACGGGGCAACCATCAGCGGAGCGCCCACGAAGCGCCGCGCCCGCCGCGTGAACCCCGCGAACCCCGCGACGGCGCCCGCCCAGTGCGCGAATCGATCCGCAACACGCCGCCCCCGCGCGAGCAGACCAGCGAATCGGGCCGCACCTATTCCGGCACCAACCCCGCCTACCTGCCCCGCGAGGGCCAGCAGCCGCGCCGCAAGCCTTCGGGTGAAGGCGGCGAGCGCGGTGGCTCGGGTGGTGGCCAAGGCGGCTACCGGGGCGGGCGT
>JANPLI010000193.1:0-12503 GCA_031426455.1 Hymenobacteraceae bacterium
GCCGGGCGGCGGCGGGCTGCCGGAAGTCCTCGACCAGTACCCGTTCGCCGGCCGGGAAATACGTCGCGTTCGGGTTGCCGGTCAGCGCCCGGAGTTGCTGTTCGGCGGCGGCGTCCTGCCACATATACCGGCTGGCGCCCACGGCCGCCTGCGCCCGCTGTAAGGCGGCGACTTCGGTCAGCGTGGGCGTGGTAGTGCGCTTCCACGGCCGCTTCACCTCGCCACTCAGCAACTCAGCCCGCCCGGCGCGGCGGTGGACGGTGTAGCGGCCGTGTTCGACCTTCAGCCCCCGGTAGTATTGCTGAAACACCTCGTGGGTGAACCCCAGGCCGTCGGTTTCGCGGCGCAGGGGCCGCAGCTCGTCGGCCGGGCCGAGGCCGAACTGGGTGCGCAGCAACTGCCGGCTATCGGTGGGCAGCGCGCGGGCGGCGGCGCTGCCCGCAACGGGCAACTGAATCAGGTAAGGCGTGGCTGCCACGGCCGGCCCGGCCGGGCGCCCCTGCCCGTGTGCGCCGCCGGCCAGCAGCAGCGGCGCGGCGACCAACCACCCGTAAATCAGCCAAAATCCAAACGATGAGCGAGTAGAAAAGCGCATGAGCAGGCGCCGCGCGGAAGCATTCGAGGGAGTCGAAAACGCGACGGTGCAAACCTATCCTGGTCGGCCCCGGCCCCGGCCAAAAAAGGGTGCGAACAACGTCCTGGAATAGCTGAACGACGGGGGCGCGCCCCACGAAGCCCTGACCGCCGCCCGCACGGGGGCGGCGGGCTGGGCTTCGCGGGCGGGGGTGGCGGTAGGGGCTTCGGCGCGGCGCGCGGCCCGGCGGACCACCCAGCAAAGCCAGCGGCCCCGGCGGGCAGGGCGGCAAGCGAGGAGTGATTTCATTGGATGACTAGTTTAAAAGTGGTTGCCCGCCCATCGGGCCAGGCCAGCCGCAGCAGGTAGAGGCCCGGCGGGGCGGTGCTCAGGTCCAGTGCCGTTTCCGCTTCGGCCGGCAGGCGCCCGCGCCACACCGGCCGCCCCAGGGCGTCGTGTACGGTGGCGGCGGCCCCGCCCGCCCCGCTGAGCGTGAAGCGGCCGTGCGGGGCGGGGTTGGGCCGCACCCCCACCAGCGGCGGGCCGACCGGGCCGGGGGCCGCCGTGCCGGTGGGCCGGGGGCAGACCCGCGCGGGCGGCGCGCCGCCGGCCTGTAGGTAGCCCAAAGAGTCGATGCGGAAGGCCCAGCCATCGTAGCTGCCCGTGTCTGGCCGACTGGGAAACAGGTAGCCCGTGCCCAGGAAGCCGCCGTCCGGAGTAGCTATTAGCCCCATTTGGTAATTGTCACTGCTCAGCCCCGTGAGCTTCCGGTAAGCGCGCAGCCAAACCGTATCACCATCCGCGCACAGCTTGTAAATGAAGGCGGTTACGGGTGTTTCCACGGTAGCCGTATCGCCGTCTGTCTGGTCCCCGGCCACTATCAGGCTGCCATCGGCGAGTTCCAGGGTCTGATGCGGATTGGGGATACCGCGCTCCCTGCCCACCACGCGCTGCCAAAGCAGTTGGCCCGTAGGCGAGATTTTGTAGATGACGTGCTGTCCGCGGAACTCCCCATTGATCGGGGGGCGACCTAAGGCAGCCGGCAGGATGTAGTTGCCGTCGCGGGTAACCACCAGCGCGCCGGCCCCATTTGAGACGCCCGCCGTGCCGTAGAAACGCTGCCAGAGCAGCGTACCGGCACTGTCCACTTTGTAAACGTAGCTGCTGCTGCTGAGCCCCCCCACCGGGGTGCGCGCCAGCCCGCTGGCCACGAAGCCGCCGTCCGGGGTGGGCGTCACGTAGCGCGTCACGTTCTCGGCGCGGCTGCCGTAGTACTTGCGCCAGACCAGATTCCCCGCCGAATCGAGCCGCCACAGGCACGAAAGCCCCCGCGTGCGGCGCTGCACTGTCACCACGCCCACCAACATGTAGCCGCCGTCGCGGGTGCGGCAGGCCCCGTAAGCAATGGCCGGTACGGAGTCCACGTACGTCTTCGTCCACAGCGTGTCGCCCAAGGCATCGAAGCGCCACAACATCGGCGCCGACAAACCGACACTCAGCACGGTGCCAGCCAGCACGTAGCCGGACGCCAGCTTAAAAAGCCCTTTCCGATTAGCTGCGTACCAGTCCCGGGTCGGGTGTTGGTAATAACGGACCCGCTGCGTCTGCCCATTCGGCGCCAGCCAGCGCAGTTGCAACCCCATCCGGGCCGCCTGCTGGTCAAATACCTGACCCGAAACGGTAAAGCCACTATCCGTAGCTACCGTGGTGCTCAGGTACCCCACGTGCTGCGGCGGACCCGGATACCGGTTGTTGAAATAAGGCGCCTGCGCCTGGGCGGACGGAATCAGCCGCGTTAGCAACGCGGCCAGCACCCCATACCACATCTTTGCTTTCATCGCAGTACGAATGAAAAAGCGCCCCGTGCCGCTCAAGCTTGAGCAACACGGGGCACGTGGAGTTAGGGTTGCCGCACCAGGGTGCCGGTCTGCACTTTTTCGTCGCCTACCCAGTAGGTGTAGTAGTACAGGCCGGGCAGCAACGCGCTCAGGTCCAGCACCACTTCCTCCGCTTTCACCGATGCCTTTTGCGCCGGCCACGCCACCGTTTGCCGGATTTTACCGAACGCATCCCAGACCACCAGTCGCCCGGCCGGCGCGGCGCCCTCGGCCAGCCGCACCAGCACCCGGCCCGTGGTGGGGTTGGGGTAGAGCGTCAGCAGCGGCCGGGGGGCCGCAACGGGGGCCGCCGCGCGGGCGCCGGTCTCGTCGCCCCACTCGTCGGCGGGCGGCAACTGGCCCAGGCCCATCCGGAAGCGGTAGCCACAGTAGCGGGTCAGGGCGGCCTGCCCGGCCACGAAGCCCCAGGCCGTGGTGTCGCGGGCGATGGCCCAGAGTTGGCCGCGCAAGGTGCTGTCGGCCCGCAGCGTCGCGCGAATGGTGGCTTCGGAGCCGAGCGGGGCCAGCAGCGCCCGCACCTGCTCGAAATAGGTGCCGCCCGCCGCCGCCGTGCGGGCGGCGGCGGTCAGGGCTTCGCGGGCGGGCGTGGCAGTGGCGGCTTCGGCGCGGCGCGCGGCCCGGCGGGCCACCCAGCCGGTGCCGGTGCCGGTGGGGGTGGGCGGGGCCGGGCGGCTGGCCAGCGGCGGGTAGCCACCCACCTGGCGCAGGGCCGTAAGTTGCTCGCCGTAGCCCGGCTCGTTGAGCGGCGTCAGCAGGGCCACCGCCGAATCGAGGCCCGCCACGTAGAGGGTGTCGCCGAGGTAGCGGCGCAGCAACTCATCCAGCAGCGCGGCGCGGGCCGCCGGATCGGTGGTAGCGGCCAGCGTAGTCCGGATCTGGCCCGTGGTCTGGCTTTGCGGCACCACTTCGGGGCAGGCTATGACGAAACCCGGATATGGATCTCCGCAAGGAATCGGGTTCATCGCCGCCGTGGTGTAGCAGGTGGTTCCCACGGCGCCGCCGGGCAGGGTGCGCTGCTGGCCGCTGTTCAAATCGCGAGCGTAGTTGTAATCCAGCGGCACCGCGCCGCTGTTGGAGTTAAAAATAGACACGTCGCGGGCACTGCTCAGCCGCGCGCAGGTGTGGCTGAACAGGTTGTTGGCGGGTAACGTCGGAGCATTATCAAGGCACCGCCCCTGTTGCGCCTTTAGTCCGGTAGTCAGCCCGGCGCCGGTCATGATGGTGATATCCCGGCTCACGATGGTGGCCGCCGCCGGGCCGGGGTTGTCGGGGGTTGGCCCCACGAACGAGTTGCAAAACAGGCTAAGCCCGATGTTGGCGTTGGTGCCGAAGATGCCCTCGCCGAGGTACGAGAAGAAGTTGCGCCGCAGCTGGTTGGGGCGCGGGCTGGCGGCCACCGGGCCATCGACGCCGTTGACGTTGATGCCGCGCGTCGTGCAGCCGGCTGCGCCGCCGCACCCCGTGTGCTGGCCCGAAAACTGGTTGTTCTCGACGGCGAAGCCGTAGCAGTTGATGATACCAAGTCCGAGGGCGTACGTGTCGTTGCCGCGCCCCGGTTTGAAGATGTTATTGTACACCTGCGCCGCGTTGGAGGCCGTCAGGTTCGCCCCGCCCGCGCAGCCCGTGAACTGGTTGCGGTGCAGCACCACGGCGTAGCCGGGCGTGGTGTTGCCGGTATTCAGGCCCACGCTCAGGTTGGTGAACACGTTGTCGTAGGCCCCCAGGCCGCCGCCGTTGCCCAGCACCCCGGTACCGCGCAGGGTGGGGGTGGCGGTGGCCAGCGCATCACTGATGGTGAAGGTGTTGTTGCGCAACTGGATACCGCTCGCGTAGGCGCGGATGTGGGCGGGCATCGGCTGGCGGGTAGGCACCCCGTTCACGGTGCTGGTGTAGGCGGGGTCGGCCAGGGGCGCATCGGCGAGGAACTGACAGGCCGTCACGCGGCCCAGGTTCTGGCCCAAGGTGGTGGTCGTCCGGAAGGAATAGGGCAGGAAATAAATGCCGGTGCCGCAGTTGCGGAACGTGGACCGGGTGGCCGTCAGGATGGCGCCGCCCTGCGTGAAGGCGCCCTGCACCACGCCGGTGGCGCTGTTGTATTGCCAGCCGCCGGTGGCCACGCCCACGTGGGCATTGTCGAGGGTGGCATCGGTGAGTTCCACCACGGCCTGGTTGGCGGCCGTCTGGGTGAAGGCCGGGTCGTAGGGCGTGGGGCTACCGGCTTTGGTGCCGGTGCCCAGCGCGAAGATGCCGTCCCACATTCGGGGGGTGGTGGAGGACGGGCAGCCGGCGGCGGCGCGCAGCACCGTCAGGCGGGCGCCGTTGCGCACCACCAGCTTACCGCCGGCTTCCACCACCACGCGGGTAGGGTTGAGGGGGTTGGCCGACTGCGTCGTCTGGTACGAGCGGGTATCGTCGAACTGAATTTCGGCGCCGTCGATAGTGAGCGTGGCGTTGCGCTTCACCCGCACCTCGCCGCGGATGCGGCGCGGCGCGGTCCAGGTGACGGCGGTAGCGGTCGTGCCGTCGCCGATGACTTGCGCCGTGCTGCTGGTCAGTTCGCAGGCGCGGAGGTAGGTGAAAACGGCGTCGTGGTTTTCGTAGGTGCCTACGGCTTTCGTCAGATCAAACTTGTTATCGTTGCCGCTGATCACGAAGCCGCCGTCCTGGCTCAGGCACAGCCCGAAGGTGCAGGCTAACCGATTTTCGAAGCCGGCAGCTACGGCGGGCGGCGCGATGATGACCGGCGACCAGGCAGCCGTGAGCGGGGCGTTGAACGTACTGCCGCGCTTGTAGAGGCTCAGGTAAGAGCGGTTCAATTCGTAACCGTTGCCCTTCAGCACCCCAGACGCTACGGCGTAGTCGCCGGCGGGGGTTACTTCCACTTGCGGCCGGAATTCGCCGGCCCCGTCCAGGCCTAAGTACTCCCGGAAGGTGGGGCGCTCGTTACCGAGAAAGGCTTTTGGCCAGCCCAACAAATACGTTTCACCAACGAACAGAAAGTTACTGGTCGGAGAGAGCGTATTGGGGTTGGCGGGCGGCTTACAGCCTCGGTTGAATCCCCATCGATTGAACACCCCGGTTACGATGATTTCGCCGGTTGGTGCCTGCTCCACGTCGGTACCGTAGTCGTGAAAATTAGCGAAATTGTCAGCATAATTGCAGTAGTAGTTAGAGGTGACGTAAGGGCGATTGGCTACCCAAACCTGCTTGCGATTGAGGCCGTTGACGTCTGTACGCACGACGACCATATTGGTGTGGGCATCCGTCCCCGTCACCAGTGTATCCGGGTTCAAAAAGCCGCCGGTAAATACAAAGCCCTCGAGCGCTCCCAGCGGCGCCCGCGCCACCCGCGTGCCACTAGCCACGGGAATGGTGCCGTTGGCATACACCGGCCGGACGATGGCGCCCCCATCTGCGGCCCCAGCCACGCCTTGGCGAAACCATCGCCGCCACAGCACGGTGGTGCCGTCGGCGGCCAGGCGAAGCAGAAAGAGGCGGTTAATGGGGCCGGCCGCTTCATCAGGCGAAAGACTCGTTTCGGCATTGGCAGCAACAACGATCGGATTGGCGGAATCGGCTGCCAACCCCCCAATGATAAACCCGTCGCTGACCAGTTGCCCGGCCGCGTTGGTCGTCAGCACCTCGCGTAGGGAAAAGGCTTGCGCATTGACGCCCAGATTTGCTTTGGTCAACCGAGTGCCCAATATTTCGTTGCCTAAGAAGTCGAAGCGGGCGAATAGCAAATCGACGCCGATGAAACCAGCGGCGGCGTAACCGGAGCCATCAACCAGTTCGATGGCCTCCGTCAGGCGACCACTACCGCTAAATGTTCCTAGCGCAACTTCGCGTCGAAAGTCCGCTGAACCATCGGCCTTTAGTTTGATCAGCGCCGGACGAATGGGCGGCGCGCACCGAGGCGATATCGGGGTCGATACTACGCGGCCCGTGTAAGCTCCACTGATATACCCCCCGTCGCGGGTGCCCACCAGTTGGAACGCCCAATCACGCGTGGTATCTGCCGTGCACGTTACGGGTACCCGATGAGAGCGCTGCCACTGTACCACGGGCACCGTCGTTTGCCCCTTACCGGGCAGCGCTAGCAGCAGGAAGCTACCCACGAGCAGGAGCAGCCAGCGCACGCCCAACCAGGGGGCACGTTTCAAAAATATCGCCCCCCCCCATATTAGGGGAGCGTCGTGAGCGGGAGAACGGAACGAAGGACGATTCATAAACCCGCGGACAAATGAAAAAGGTGACTGAAAAAACCAACCCCTGCTCCCCGGCAGGAACGACCGCTAAGGTAGGGGTCACTAATTGAAATAAGTGCTAGGTCGCAGCATTCTTTTGCCTCCATCGGCGGCAAGGCGCGGGCGGGCGTATGTTTGCGGCCCCTTACCAGAATAGGGGTTTTGGATAGTAGCTTTGGCGGGCTTTGGGAACCGTTTTGGGGTAGATGGGGCCGGTTCGGGGGGGGGAGGATTTTGGGGGCGCTCCGCGGGAGAATTTTTTTTTAATTCGATTATTTCATCCGTACCACCGATGGTAAATCGTGCGCCGGGCCCTTGCCCGGAGTAGGCTTCGCCACCGCCGATAAGCTGGTGGCGGCGCTGGTGAGCTAAGACCGGAGCATAGCAGCGTCCAGGTGTTCCCGGTGCCCTGCCTCGCCCCGATGCTACAAACTCCTGGGGCACCCTTGGTTTGTAGCAACCTGGTTATGCTACAAATACCGAGGCCCCCCCCCGCTGGTTTGTCGCATTTGGCGGCAGCGCCCGTTAGCCACGTCGCCCAAGGGGCGGCTCCCACTGGCCCAAGCGGCAAAGAAGGGGAGCCGCTCAACGGAACCGCCGAACGACGGGCGCCCCCACCCGAGGCGTCACGCACGTAGGGGTTACCCCAAGAGCGCCGCTTCCAGCACTGCTATTTCGGCCAGCAGGCCGGCGCGGCGGGCGGCGCGCAGGGTGGGGCCGGGGTCGGGGCCGGCGTCCAGTACCAGCCGCGCTTCGCCTACCAGCAAGGCCCATTGGTGGTTTTGCAGGGCCGTTTGGGCGGGCGGCAGCGGGTGGCGCGCGTTGGCGGCGGCCAGGGCGGCGGGCACGGCCTCGGCGGCGGCCAGGCGGGCAGCGGCGGGGGCCGGGCGCGTGGCGGCGCGTTTCGGGGGGGGCAAGGGCCGGGCCAGGCGGGCCAGCTCGTGCCGGCAGTCCGCCAGACGGGCGTGCAGCGGGGCCAGGGCGGTGGGGTGGTGAGGTGGTGGGGTGGTGGGTGGTGGGGTGGTGGCTTCTTCGAGCCAGGCGCTCAGGGCCAGCAGGCGGGCGGCGGGGCCGGGGGGCAGCGGGTGAGTACCGGCCTCATCGCGGGCCACGGCCGCCTGGGAGCACCCCAGCAGCCGGGCCAGGTCGGTTTGCGAGAGGCCAAAATAGGCACGCACGGCCCCGGTCAGGGTACGGGTGCGAGGAGCAAAGGGGGGCATCGGCGCAAAGGTACGCCGAGGTGCAACGCGTGCATCACGTGCCGTGCATAACTACCTGTTATGCACGGTACGTGATGCACCACCTCCTCCTCCCCTACGGCACCCGCGCGCAGCGGCCGTCGCGGCGCCGGGTGCGGTTTGGCAGCTCCTCTTGCGTTCGTGGACTAGTGACTAGTGACTAGTGACTAGTGACTAGTGGGTGATGGTGGTGGGTGCTACTTTAGGGGAATGAATGAAGGCGTTTTAGCTCAGAAGGCATATGCTTTGGCATTGCGCGTGGTCAGGTTGACGAAGCACATCCGAGCGCGCGACGCCCCGAGTACCCTTTGCTCGCAACTGTTGCGCAGTGGCACTTCCGTTGGTGCCAACGTGGAGGAGGCCGGTTACGGCCAATCCACGCCTGATTTCATCAGCAAGCTGAGCATTGCCCGGAAAGAAGCCCGGGAAACGGGCTACTGGCTGCGCCTATTACACGACGCTGGTTATCTGGAAGCAGCCGGTTTCAAGTCCGTCCACGCCGACTGCGAAGAGGTGCTTCGCCTCCTGACCAGCAGTATCAAAACCGCCCAAAGCCGGCTCCCCGCCAAACCTACCAAGCCCACTAGTCACTAGTCACTAGTCACTAGTCACTAGTCACTACAGCTCCGCTCATGGCCCCAAAAAAAGCCCCCTCGCGCAGGGGCGAAGGGGCTTTCGGGGTGGGGCAGCTACGCCTAGCTGGGCAGGCCGGCGCGGCGGGTGGCCACCAGGGGTAGCAACCGGGTGGCGCGGTCGATGCGGTCTTCGTAGCCGTTGCGCTCGTAGTGTTTGCGGGCGCGGTCGTCGCCGCCTTGGTCGAAGGCCTGGGTACGCAGCGTGAGCAGACGGCTTTCCTGCTCGATGATGTCGCGCTCGGCCCGCAGGCGGCGGCGGTCGTCGCTGATGCCGGGCAGGTCGGCGCGGTCGGCCGCGATTTCGGCGGTGAGGGTGTCGATCTCCGCCTGCCGCTCCGAGGCAGCCATATAGTTGGTCAGCGACTGGGTGGCGCTGCTCTGTAGAAACGTGGCCGTGTTGCGGTCGTCGATGAGGAAGGCGGTGAAGCCATCGCACTCGTCGTGATTACTCAACTCGGCGATAATCTCGGCATCAGTCGTCGGCATATGGATGGAGTGGGGCAAATAGTGAAGCCCCGACGCGAAGGTAGCGAACGGCTAGTATTCATTGTTAGCGCGGCTGCCGCGCCACCGCGCCGGACACCGGGACCCGGGTTGCCGCGGCCCGGCGCGGCCGTTCCGCCGGTAGGGGCCGGTGGGCGGGGTCACCAGCGCATCACGCCCCACGGCGTTCCGGCCCCGCCCCGCCGGGCAACTGGAAGACCGCGCGGGTACCTTCGCCGGGCGCGCTGGTGATCAGCAGTTCGCCGCCGAGCAGGCGCACGAACCGCGCGCTCAGGGGCAGGCCCAGCCCCGTGCCCGGCTCGCCGTTGGTGCCGGGCGTGGAAGGCAACTGATCGACCGTGAGTAAGGCCGGCAGGCGTTCGGGGGCGAAGCCGGGGCCGGTATCGCGTACCGAAAACGCGACCTGCCCGTCGGGTGTGGGTTCAGCCAGTAGCTGCACCTGGCCATTCTTCGGGGTGAATTTCAGCGCGTTGCCCACCAGGTTGCGGAGCACGGTGGTGAGCAGGCCGAGGTCGGCAACGGCCACCAGGTCGGGCGGGGTGGTACTGACGGTGAGCGTGATGCCTTTGAGCTGGGCCATCGGGCCGTAGAGCGCGCCGATGCTTTGCACCGCGAACGCCACGCGCAGGGGTTCGGGGCGGTTGATGAGCTGCCCACCCTGCGCCCGCGCCCACTGAAAGAGGTTATCGACCATTCCGCCCAAATGCTGGGCCCCGGCGTCGAGGGTGCGGATGAGCTGATGGGCGGCGGCGCGCTCGGCGGGCGGGCGCTCGAAGAGGTCGTGGAGCAGCGGCGTGAGCTGCTGGAGGCTGGCCATCGGCGAGCGCAAATCGTGGCCCACGATGCGGATGAGCTGGTCTTTGGTGGCGTTGGCGGTTTGCAGCGCGGCTTCGGAGGCTTGCAGGCGGCGGCGCTGGCGCAAGGCCCACGCCAGCAGCAGCACCACGGCCAGGACCACGGCCAGTAAAACCACCGTTGCTACGGTAAGCGCCTGGGTGCGGGCCTGCTGCTGGGCGGCTTGCAGGGCCGCGATACGGCGGGACTGTTCGAGGGCCTTGATGCGGGCCTGCTTTTCGCCCACGTCGAAGGCCACTTGCTGACGCGCAAATGCTTCGCGCTTGGCTTGGCTGAACAGCGTGTCCAGCAAGGTGTGCGCCCGCTGCAACGTATCAAAAGCGGCGGGGGCCTGACCGAGGTGGCGCATCGCTACGGCGAGGCTTTTGAGAGCGTCGGCTTCGTAATCGGGCGTTTGGCTGCGGCGGGCCAGGGCCAGCGTCTGGCGGGCCAGCAACAAGGTTTCGGGCCAGCGTTTTTGCTGGTGCCGCACCTGCATCAAACCCAGCGAGGCATACGCCTGGTAGTACGGAACCCCCAGCTTGCGGGCCATTGCGGTGGCTTGCTGCAGGTACCGCGCGGCCGAATCGGGGGCGTATTGCTGCAGCCCGACGCCCCACCGCGCCACCGCCAGAAACGTAGTGACGGCATCTTTCCGCTGCCGGGTGAGGGCCAGCAGCCGCCGGAACCCGCGCCGGGCATCGGCCAGCCGCCCGATTTCCAGGTGCATCGCCATCGCGCCGGCGAGCGACGTTTCGAGCGTCCGGCCCCGGTAGTAGGGCGTCAGTAGCTCGGCCGCCGCCACCGACTGTTCGTAGAGGCCGGCGGCGCGGCCCGGCTCCTGCTGCTCCACGGCCACGTCGCCCAGGCCGTGCAGCGATTCGGCCAGAAACCGGGTTTCGCCCGTCTGGCGCGCGCGCCGAACGGCCTGGCTGTAATACTGCTGGCCCTGTAGCGCGTCGCTGGTCTGCATCGCCAGCGTGCCCAGGTCGTTGAGCACGTTCAGCTCGCCCGCCACGAAGCCGATGCGGCGCGCGAGCGGCAAACTGTTCAACAGGAGGGTTTTTCGTTCCGCGGGCGGGGCATTCGCATCATCCAGCGCCCGCACTAGGGCCAGGTTCAGCAGCACCCGCGTCGTATCGGCCAATCCGGACACCCGGAGCCGCGCCCGAAGCGAATCGGCCGGACTTGGTTGGGCGCGTGCCGCCTGCGGCGCGGCAGCCGCCGCCAAACTATCCGGCGGCAGGGCGGCCCATCCAGACCCAGCCAGTGCCCAACATAGCAGGCCGAGTAGGCCCAAAAAACGGCAGTTCATCACCAAAAATAGCAGCCGCACCCGCTCCTCAGTTCAACTGCCCCACCGTCCAGTTCACCCCATCCGAAAACACGATGACCGTTTTGCTGGCCGCCGTGGGGCTGAGCACGGTGCTGGAAAGCCCGGTGGTGCCCGAGCCGAGAAAAATGGGCGACCCGCTGGGAGTGGTCAGCACGGCGTTGAAGGCGATGGTAGCGTTGTTCAGGCATCTGCCGCAGCAGCGGGTGTCCAAGCTCAACGCCGGGCCTGCCCGCCACTGGCCTCCAGCGCCCGCAACCGTTGCTCAAAGCTACGGGTGGTGGCTTCGGTGCGGTCGGCTTGCTGGCGCAACTGGGTTTGCAGGGCAGTGTTGTGGGTTTGCAGGGTAGCGTTGTGGGTTTCGAGGGCGGCCACGCGGCGGGCCAGCTCCTGGGTAGCGCTCACGTTGAGGGTGGTGAGGGCGTCGTAGTCAACGGACCGGAAGTCGTCCACGTACTTGCCATAGACGAACAGGCCCGCCGCGTGGGACTCGGCCGAGGCAAAGCGCACGGTATGAGCATCCACGACGGTCACGGCGGGGTCTAGGGCCACGTTGGTGGGCGTGTAGAAGCGCATCCGGCCGCCCGCGGCGGGCAGACCGTGGGCTTTGGCCATCGTCACGGTTACCTGCCCATCCGCGTAGCGCACGGCCGTGGCCCGCTCGTACACATCGGGCAGGGCCTGGGTGCTGCGGCTCACGGCGGCGGGCAGCACTTCTTCCACTTCCTGGGCGATGATTTTCTTTACCACCTGGTTGGAGTTGGAAATCTGGTCGATGTAGCGGTAGTCGGTGATGCGCAGGCGGTTGAGCAGGGCCAGGTCGGCGGTGCGGTCGCTCAGGCCCACCACTCGCTTGATGCGGGCATCAGAGGTGGTTTGCATAGCCCCGGCCACGATGGCATCGTTCACCCACACCTGCCCCCCGGTAAAATAAGCCGCGAGGGGGCGGCCCGCAGCGGCCCCCCCGGCCTGCACTAGCGCGGGGGTGGTTTGGTTGAAGAACGTGTAGGTAGTACCCACGGGCGCAGCCAGTGGCCCGCCATTCACGTGCAGCCGGGCGATGGGGTCGGTGGTGCCAATGCCCACGCGGGGTTGGCCGGCGTTGTTTTCCAGCGTCAGCACCTGCACGTTGCCCGTGCCGGGGGCCGACGAGCCGGCGGCCGTAGTGGCGTTATTGACGAAGAAATCCAGGCCGTTGCCCCCGGCCGAGGTAATGTCGTTGTGGCGCGAGCGCACCCAG
>JANPLI010000194.1:0-16445 GCA_031426455.1 Hymenobacteraceae bacterium
CACATACCCCGGCCCGTCGCGGTGCTGCCGTTGCAGCGCGCGTAAGACGGCCAGTTCCGGAGCGGTCAACGTCAAGTGCATGCGGTAAAATTAGGACGGAGCTGGGACTTGTTTCGCAACCCACTTCGCGACGGGTATAACCCCTGCACCAACGCCGCCGCCGGCGAAACCGAGGACTACCCGCTGCGCCTGCGCACGGGCTGTGCGCTGGCGGCGCCGGTGCCCGTCGCCAACGGGCCGCTCTGCGCCGGCCAGACGCTGCGCCTGACGGCCCCCGGCGCCCCCGCCGGCGCCACCTACGCCTGGACGGGGCCGAACGGCTTCACCTCGACCCAGGCCGCGCCCACGGTGGCAAACGTGACCATCGCGGCCGGCGGCACTTACGCGCTCACCATCCGCCAGGGCGGGTGCGCGGCCACGGCCACGGTAAATGTCACGGTAGCGGCCGTGCCCACCCAACCGGCGGCCTTCGCGGCGCGGCGGTGCGGGCCGGGCACCGTGGCGCTCGCGCCCGCCGCGCCGCCCGTCGGCGTTACGTACCGCTGGTACGCCACGGCCACGGCAGCCACGCCGCTGGCGACGGGCGCCACGTTCACGACGCCCAACCTCGCGGCTACGACCACCTACTACGTGAGCGCCTACCGCACCGGCGGTGGCTGCGAGAGCACCCGCCGCGCGGTGTCGGCCACCATCAACGCGCCGCCCGTCGCCACCCTCACGGCCGGCGGCGCCACCACCCTTTGCCCCGGCGCCAGCGTCACGCTCACGGCCGCCAACGCGGGTACGGGCGCCACCTACCAGTTCCGGCGCAACGGCGCGGCCATCGGGGGCGCTACGGCCCGCACTTACACGGCCACCCAGGCGGGGCCGTACACGGTGGTGGTAACTAGCGCCGGCGGCTGTGCGGCCACTTCGGCGGTGCTGACCGTAACGGTAGCCGCCGCGCCGGCCGCGCCCACGATCACGCGCGGGCTACAACGGGCCGACAGCGTGGTGCTGACCTCCTCGGCGCTCACCGGCAATCAGTGGCGCCTGAACGGCGCGGCCCTTGCGGGCGCCAGAGCGCGCACCTTCGTGGTACGCCGCGGCGCCCCGACCGGGGTGTATTCGGTGGTGACGACCAACGCGGCGGGCTGCGCGTCGGCGCCGTCGGCCGGTATCAGTGTGACGATTATGGGCCGGGCCGAAGACGCCGCCGCTGCCGCGTGGAGCCTGACGCCGAACCCCGTCGCCGCCGCTGACGGCTGGCTGACACTCAGCGGCCCCGCTCTGCGCGCGCCCACCGAGGCGCGCCTGCTCGACGCCGCCGGCCGGCCGGTCCGTACCGTGCGCCTGAAGGGCGCCGGCCCGTACCGCCTCGACGTGCGCGGCCTGCCGCCAGGCACTTATCTGGTGCGAATCGGCGACGCGCTGACGCGGCGGGTGGTGGTGGAGTAGAAGAGCGATGCACCGTTCGCCTCGGCCAAAACCGGGGTATCGGCCCCGCTGGCTTCTTTGGAAGCCGGCGGGGCGCGGGTGCTGCTGGATGGTGACCTTAGCGGGAGGCGCGGGTGCGGGTGTTGAAACGACGTTAGAGTGGTTTCGGACCTGATGTACGGTGCGACCCCGAAGGGTAACCCCAATTGTGAGTCTGATCCTGAGTCTGTATGCGAGTCTTGAGCAAAGGAACACGGGGTCGCGTACACGGACTCCGAAACCGCGCTAGCAAGCCCGGCCCTTGGTGGCGCGGTTCGGCATCGGGCCGGGCCGCGTTACTTACTCTGTTTGGACCAGGCCACAGGGCGCGCGCAGCGGGGGGCGCAGCGCTGCCCGGCCCGGCGAAATCCAGCAACTGCTGGCGCCTGCCCCAAAACAGCTGGGGCAGACAGGACGCAGCACGTTGGCGCGTGGTGCCGGAAAGTGCTGGGTAGGCGGCTCCTGAGGGGCGAACGAGGGGCGTTTTGTTGTTCGCCCCCCTTATTCGGTCGTTCGCTGAAGTGGAGAGTGCGCCGGGGGCGGTGAGCGAGTAGGTTTGAGGCCCTCGATAATCGAGTCTCCGCTTAGCAGCGGCCACCCTCCCACTTTCCGAATGCTGCCCTCCTACCCCCGTTCGTTTCGCGCGCCTTTACGCGCCTTTTCCGGCAGCCGCCTGTTCTGGCTGCTGCTGCTGCTGCTGACCGGGGCGCCCGCCGCCTTCGGCCAGTCGGTGGGCATCGGTACGCCCACGCCCCATCCTTCGGCCGCGCTCGACGTGAGCAGCACCAGCAAGGGCCTGCTCATCCCCCGGATGACGGCCGCCGCGCGGGGACTGATCGCGGCGCCCGTGCCCACGGGCCTGCTCGTGTACCAGACCGACGGCGCGCAGCCCGGCTTCTGGTATTACGCGGCCACGGGCGGCTGGACGTTCCTCAACCCCACCAACGACAACCTAGGCAACCACACCGCCACCACCAACCTGGGGCTCAATGGCAACTGGTTGAGCAACGCGCCCGGCAACGCCAACGGCCTGCGCGTGGACAATGCTGGCAACGTGGGCATCGGCGTCAGCATCCCCACCCAGGCGCTCGACGTGAACGGCGGCATCCTGGCCCGCGCCAACGGCGTCATCAGCAACCAGGGCGCCTACCTCCAGTGGAACCGAACGGGCGGCGAGGGCGAGACGTGGCTGCTCAACCAGAAAGGCGGCGGCAACGCCAACGCCGGCATCCGTTTCGGCGCCGTGACCCCCGCTAACGCCGTGACCGAATGGGCCCGCTTCCTCGACAACGGCAACCTGGGCATCGGCACCCCGACGCCCGGCCAAAAGCTCGACGTAGCCGGCAACGCCACCGTGAGCGGGAGCGTGGCCATCGGCACCCCCACCGCGGCCACCCTGCTCGACGTGCGGGCCACCGACAATTCGGCGGCCATCACGGTGGGCAAAACCGATGGCACCACGGGGGCGCTGTACCTGGGCAATGCCAACCACGGCCTGCGGCGCAACTACGCCACCGGCAACGACGTGGGGCTGTTCACGACCAGCGGCAACCTGTACCTGTCGGCGGCGGGCGGCACCAGCACCAGCCAGTTGGCGCTGCTCAACGGGGGCAACGTGGGCATCGGCACGGCCACGCCGGGGCAGAAGCTCGACGTAGCGGGCAACATCGGGGCCACCGGCCCGCTGGGCGTGGTGCTCAACGGCCAGGACCGGCCGCTCATCACGCGCGGCTTCGACGTTTTTAGCAGCGGCAACTACAACGGGGCGGGGCGCTGGGGGTTGTTTATGGAGTCGCAGGTGCTGGGCTTCGGGGTGCCCGCCCTGCCCAACAAGCGCTTTCAGTGGCTGACCTACAACGACAATTCCAGCATCGCCGCCACGCTGATGGCGCTCTCGCAGGACGGCCAACTCAGCATCGGCACGGCCACGCCCGATGCCAGTGCCGCCCTCGAAGTGGCCAGCACCACCAAGGGCTTGCTACCCCCGCGCCTGAGCCGCAGCCAGCGCGACGCCCTCGGCAGCCCGGCCACGGGGCTACTGATTTACAACACCACCACCAACCGCCTCAATGCGTGGAACGGCACCGCGTGGGAAGCGGGCCTGGTGGCCGCCGAGCAGGCCGGACCGCCGCCCGCTACGATGGCGTTCGGCTTCACCAACGGCCCCCAAACCTACGTGGTGCCGACGGGGGTGTACACCCTGACCATTGACGCGCGCGGTGCCCAGGGCGGCTCCTCGAACAACGGCGGCCCCGGCGGGCTGGGCGGCCGCATCGTGGCCACCGTGGCCGTGACCCCCGGCGAAACCCTGACCGTGCAGGTAGGCGGGGCGGGCACCACCGCCCCCAATTTCAACACGGGCGGCGCGGGCTACAACGGGGGCGGCAATAGCTTTCGGGGCGGCGGCGGCGGCGGCGGCGGCACCGACGTGCGGCGCGGCGCGGCCACCCTCACCGACCGGCTGGTGATGGCGGCGGGCGGCGGCGGCGGGGCTGCGGCCAACGACCCCAAGGCGGGCGGGGCGGGCGGCTACCCCAACGGCGGCGACGGCGACGGCATTTTCAGCGCCAGCGCCAACGGCGACGGGGCCACCCAGACGGGGCCGGGGGCCGGGGGGCAGCCGTCGGCCCCGGCCGGGCTGGGGCAGGGGGGCACCACGTCCATCGCGGCCTCGGGCGGGGGCGGGGGGGGCTACTGGGGGGGCGGCGGCGGCGGCTGGTACATCAACAGCGGGCTGCCGGGGTCGGGCGGGGGCGGCTCGTCAGGGGTGCTGGGCAATACCAACCTGCAAGCGGCCGAAACGGGCACCAACGCGGGCAACGGGTCGGTGACGATCACGCCGGGGGCCACCTACGCGGCCCCGGTCCTCAACGGGTCGAACTTCACCAGCGTGGCCTCGGCCAACGGGCTGCTGGCGCGGGGCAGCGACTACATCGACGAGCAGGGGGCCCATTTGCAGTGGAACCGCAGCGGGTTTGAGGGCGAAACGTGGCTGCTTAACCAGCAGGGCGGCGGCCCCGGCGGCATCCGCTTCGGCAAAGCCGACCAGCAGAACACCGTCACGGAGTGGGCCCGCTTTCAGGACAATGGCCGGTTGGGCATCGGCACGGCCAACCCCATTGCGCCGCTGCACGTGAAGGGGGCCGCGGCCAACACCCTCGCCAACGGCAACTCGTCGTTCTTCAACCAGGGCGGCAACTTCACGGCTATCGGTAACAACAGCGGCACCAAACAGACCACTGCCTACTTTGAGGGCGGCGAGGTGTGGGTGAGCGGCTACATCGTGGCGGGCAATCTCAACACCACTTCCGACCGCCGCATCAAGCACGTCATCGGCCGCAGCAACCGGGCCAGCGACCTGGCCCTGATCAACCAAATCCGCATTACCGATTACACCTACATCGACCAGGTAAACAACACGCCCGGCGTGGTGAAGAAGGTCATCGCCCAGGAGGTCGAAACGGTGCTGCCCACCGCCGTCAGCCGCTCGTTCCAGGCTCTGCCCAACGTGTATGAGCGCGCCACCCGCGTGACGTATGCCAACGGCCTGGTGACCGTGACCACGGCCAAGCCCCACGAGCTGCCCGCCACCGGGGGCCGCCTGCGCCTCTACACCCCCGCCAACGCCGAGCTGAACCCGGACGTGACGGTAGTGGACGCCCACACCGTGCGCTTTACCAGCGCCGACGCCCACGCCAACGGCCTGTTCGTGTACGGCAAGTACGTGGACGACTTCCGGTCCGTGGACTACGACGCCCTGACCACCCTCAACGTGAGCGCCACCCAGGAACTGGCCCGCAAAGTGGCCGCCCTCGAAGCCGAAAATGCGGCCCTCAAGGCCCGCGCGACGACGGCCGAAACGCAGGCCGCCGCCGATCAAGCCCAAACCACGGCCACCCTCGAAAGCCTCGCCGACCGCCTGCGGGCGCTGGAAGCCAGCGGCACCAGCACCGGGCAGGCGCGCAAGTAACCCGTTTCCGGCCCCCGTGCCCCTACCAAAAAGCCCCCGACGCACGGTGCATCGGGGGCTTTTTGGTAGCGGGCGGGGCGTAAACCCCAGCCTACGCCGGGCGGGTGGCGCGGTAAACCGGCTCAGCTGGCTACCGTCAGGAGTTCGCCTTCCAGCCGCCGGATACCCGCCAGCAGGTGGCGGAAGGTGGGCGAGCGGGTGTTGGTCAGATCAAGGTGCTGGCCGATTGGCGCGCGAGCCGCTGACTTTCTGATAGGCGCCCCCGGTGAGCGTTGCCAGTTCCCGGCTCGGGGAGCCGAGGTAATCGGGCGCGCGGAATTTCGCCGTGTTTTGCTGCCGGTCTAACCCGCGCACGCCGAGCGCCCGTTCTACCGCGGCCAAATCGGCGAGGTATATCGTTTCCAGCTCGGTACAGGCAATGCGCACGCGCACGAGGGCCTCTTTGCCAGCCGCGCGGCACTTGTCGAGCAGGTGGCGTTTTAGCTTTTGGCAGTCGGGGTGGCCGTCGAGGTCGCGTACGACCAGAAACCGGACGGCTGCCGCTGGATTGTGATAGCCCTGGAGCTGCTGTACAAGGCGCTTGTCCATATCCTGCTTACCCCGAAAAACCTGGATGCGGATGCTGATACGCGCATCAAGCTGTAAGCGGGGAAGCAAACTATCCAGCAGGGCTTTGGCCGAAAGCTCTTCGACCAGAATCACCAACTCCTTCCTTGTGGGTCGGCGTCGGTGAACAGTCCTTCACTCCACAAGTACCCCATATGGCCGCCGTCGGCCATATAAGCGACCACCTGCGGGTTGTCTTTCGCCCGCCGAATCTGCGTCTGCCCATCACGCTTCACCAGCCAGCACACTTCTTCGACTTCCGTGGCTCCCAGGAAATCCGGCGAGTGCGTGGCAATCAGCACCTGCCCGCCGCTGCGCACGGCGTAGTACCGAAACTCCTCCGCCAATTCGGCCATCAGTTTCGGGTAAAGGTGGTTTTCCGGCTCATCGACCGCCAGCAGTCCCCGCGGGCGCGGGTCATTAGAGCAGCACCAGATACGCGAACAGCTTGATGGTGCCGTCCGACATCTGCCGGTCCAGAAACGGCGCCTTGAACGAGCCATCCTGAAACCGCAGAATCAACGAGCCGTCCTCCATCACCAGCGGCTCCACGCCCGTCAGGCCCGGTACGTGGCGGGCCAGGCGGGTTAATATTTTGGCGAACACGTCGGGGTGCTGCTCATACAAGGTGCGGGCGACGAGCGCCAGATTGTCGCCGGATTCTGAGAGCTGTTCGGGGTCGCCGGTGCGGGGCTTGCGGCCAATGGCGGCGTTGAGGTCGAAGTGGAAGAGGTGGAAGGAGGTGAGCAGTTGGTACACCTCGTTCGACTCTGAATACCCTCTAAATACTCGTAAGACCTGTAGCGATAGAACGTCATCAGAAGACAACTCCCCATTCAAGCGGTCAGCGAACGGCTTTGATGCAGCATCTACTGCGGTGAACTTTCGCTCTGCCTGTGCAAAACGAAAAAGATCGCCGCCTTCTGACCCATCGGCCTCTAACCGTTGTAATTTCTCAAGCAAAATGAGTCGGTTGGTGGCCGGATCACCAAGTTTTAGATGATAAACGATGAGCGGTGACTTCGCATTTTCTTGTAACCGACAGGTCACCTCAAACTGCATCGTATTCTCCTCCGCCTCCCGGCTCAGCACCTCCCGAAACCCACCCCGTCTATTCAGCGCCTTGCGCACGTCGTAGGTCAGGCAATCGCGCAGGAAGCTGAACACGTCGAAGAGCGTGGACTTACCCGTGCCGTTGGCGCCCACCACCACCAGCATCGCGGGAATGTCGGTGAGGTGGACGTCGCAGAATGCCTTGAAATTCTTGACGCGGAGCGATTCGATTCTCATTCGGGTGCAAAGCTGCCCAATCGTACGCGATTGCTACGGACTGCCGGGTACGCAAAGGTGGCCCATCGCCCGGCCGCTACTGCCGCTGTTCCGCTTTCGATTGAGCGCGGGCGCTGGGGCGCCGGGACGGCCTCCCGCCGCAGGCATTGGGCGGCGCCCGGTTGTTCGCGCCCCTTATTTGGTCGTTCGCTGAAGTCGATAGCGTGCAAGCAGGTGTTGAAGCGGTAGATTTGGGGTGCTTGATGCTGGAGCCTCCGCCTATAGCGGCCACTTATTTCACACGTTCCGATGCTGCACTGCTACTCCCGTTCGTTTCGCGCGCCTTTATGCGCCTTTAGGGGCAGCCGCCTGCTCTGGCTGTTGTTGCTGCTCACGGCCGGGGCGCCCGCCGTGGCCCAAAACGTGGGCGTCGGCACCACCGCCCCCACCCAAACCTTGGACGTAAACGGCAGCCTGCGGGTGCGCGGGCTGAACGGCCCCGGCAACCGTCTGCCCGTGCTGCTGCCACGGTACGCTGGGCGTGAATGCGCCGGTGTATGGCACCACGGCCCCGATGCCCACCTTCCCTACGGGTGCCGCCGGCACAGTGGGCACCAACAACACGCCCATCGGCGTGGCGGTGAGCGGCACCACGGCCTACGTGGTAAACCACGATGCCAACACGCTCCAGGTGTTCAACGTGGCCAACCCGGCGGCCCCGGTGCTGCTGGGTTCGGTGGGCACGGGCAGTCAGCCCATCAGCGTGGCGGTGAGCGGCACCACGGCCTACGTGGTGAACCACGCCGGCAACACCTTGCAGGTCTTCAACGTGGCCAGCCCGGCCAGCCCGGTGCTGCTCGGCAGCGTGGGCACGGGCAGTCAGCCCATCAGCGTGGCGGTGAGCGGCACCACCGCCTACGTGGTGAACCTGAGCAACAGCACCTTGCAAGTGTTCAACGTTGCCAACCCGGCGGCCCCGGTGCTGCTGGGTTCGGTAGGCACGGGCAGCAACCCCTACAGCGTGGCGGTGAGCGGCACCACGGCCTACGTGGTAGGCCTGAGCAGCACCTTGCAGGTGTTCAACGTGGCTAACCCGGCCAGCCCGGTGCTGCTGGGCACGGTGGCTACCAACTGCTTCCCCCTTATCGTGGCCGTGATCTGCTCCACGTCCTACGTGGTGTACTACTCCAGCAACACCTTGCAGGAGTTCAACGTGGCCGCGCCGGCCAGCCCGGCGCTGCTGGGCACGGTGGCCACCAACAGCGAACCCTATAGCGTGGCCGTGAGCGGCACCACGGCCTACGTGGTGAACAACGGCAGCGGCACCCTTCAGGTGTTCGACGTGGCCGCGCCGGCCAGCCCGGCGCTGCTGGGCACGGTGGCCACGGGCAGCGGCCCCACCAGCGTGGCCGTGAGCGGCACCACCGCCTGCGTGACGAATGCCGGCGACAATACGTTGCAGGCGTTTGTGTTTCCCCTGCCGCCGCGCACCTTGGCCCTGAACCCCGACGGCTCACTGGGCTCGCTGCCGCTGCCCACGTTGAGCGTGGCGGGCCAGAGCCTGAGCATCAGCGGCGGCAACACGGTGGCGCTGCCCGTTCAGACCCTGAGTAAAACCGGCAACACCATCAGCCTGACCAACGGCGGCTCGGTGACGGACGCCGACAACCAGGCCCTCACCAAAACCGGCAACACCATCAGCCTGACCAACGGCGGCTCGGTGACGGATGCCGACAACCAGGCCCTCACCAAAACCGGCAGCACCATCAGCCTGACCAACGGCGGCTCGGTGACGGACGCCGACAACCAAGCGCTGAGTTTGAGCGGCACGACGCTTAGCCTGACCAGTGGCGGCTCCGTGACGCTACCCCCCGGCGCCGACAACCTGGGCGACCACAACGCCACCACCCGCCTCAACCTGGGCACCCACCTGCTGGTGGGTAACGGCGGCAGCACCGGCCTCGCCATCACCAGTGCCGGCAACGTGGGCATCGGCACCACCACGCCGGCCACCACGCTCCACGTACGCACCGCCGACAACTCGGCCGCCATCCTGGTGGGCAACACCAACGACCAGGCCGGCGCCCTGTACCTGGGCAACCCCGCCCACGGCCTGCTGCGCAGCTACAGCGGCGGCGCCAACGACGTGGGCCTCTATACCACGGCGGGCACCCTGTACCTGTCGGCTGCGGGCACCAGTACAGGCCAGTTCGCCCTGCTCAATAACGGCAACGTGGGCATCGGGGTCAGCCCCAGCCAGAAGCTCGACGTGGCTGGCACCACCCGCACCACCGGCCTGCAAGTGACCGGCGGCGCGGCCGCCGGCCGGGTGCTGACCGCCGACGCCGCCGGCACCGCCACCTGGACCACGCCGAGCCTGAGCCTGAGCGGGCAAAACCTGAGCATCGGCGGCGGCAACACGGTGGCCATCCCCAACACGGCCGACAACCTCGGCAACCACACCGCCACCACCAACCTCAACCTGGGCACCCACCAACTGGTGGGCAACGGCGGCACGGCCGGCCTGGCCGTGAGCAGCACGGGTAACGTGGGCATCGGCGCCGCGGCGCCGGCGGCCAATAAGCTGGCCGTGGTAGGCGCCGGTGCGGGCATCCAGCCGCTGTTGCTGCTGCGCAACCCCACGGGGGGCACCGGCAACGGGGTCGGCATCGACCTGCAGACCTACGACCCCGGCTCAAACCCCGGCAGCGCGCGCATTGCGGCCACCGACGACGGGGCGAACAGCAGCCACCTGACCTTCCTGACCAAAGCGCCCGGCGCGGCGGCCAACCCGCTGACCGAGCGGCTGCGCATCGCCTCAAACGGCCACGTGGGCGTGGGCACCACCGCCCCCGGCCACCCGCTCACGGTGCAGGCCACGGGCGGCGGGGCCGCGCTGGGCTTCAACACCAGCGCCGGCACCGACAAGTACAACTTCAGCCTGACCAACGGCGGGCTGAACCTGAGCGAAAGCAACGTGGCCGGTGGCCGCTTGTTTGTCCAGGAAGGCACCGGCAACGTGGGGCTCGGCACTACTGCCCCGGCTCAAAAGCTCGACGTGAATGGAAACGCCGCCGTGGGCGGCAACGTGGGCGTGGGCGGCAACGCCACCGTGAGCGGCAACGGCAACATCGGCGGGCAGTTGCTGGTGGCCGCGCCGCCGGCGAGCAGCCGGACTCTGGATGTCAACGGCTCGGGCCTCGTGCGCGGGCCACTACGGGTGGGCACCAATCTCGCGGCGGGCTCGCTCGTAGTGGCGGGCGTGACCGGGGTTGGCACCGCCATCGACCAGCAACAGCTGGCCATTAGCAGCGGCGGCGGCGACCTCGACGAGTGGCAGTCGTTCGCGGCCGGCCTGACGGGCACCCTAACCCAACTCGACCTCCAAATCAGCTCGCCGATGCAACCGGCGGCGGCTTCGGGCACCCTGTCCGTGTACGCCGGCGAGGGTACCGGCGGGGCGCTACTCACCAGCCAAGCCGTCACGTTTCAGCCGGTATCCAACACGTTTCAGGCGTACGTGCTGAACACGCCGGTGTCCGTGGTGGAAGGCCAGAAATACACGTATCGGTTGACGACCCCCAGCCAGACGGCCGCCTGGATTGACTTTAATGTGAACAACCCCTACGCCGATGGCCGGGCCAGTGGCGGGTCTGGTAACTGGGATTTGTTGTTCAAGACCTACGTCAACGGGCCGCAGCTCCTTCCGTCGTTTACGGTGCTGCCCACCGGCAACGTAGGCATCGGCACCACCGCGCCCACGCAGAAGCTCGAGGTAATCGGCAATACGACCGTGACCGGCCGTGTGGGCATCGGCACCACCGCGCCCTTCTACCCGCTCGACGTGCAGTCGATCGTGACCACCAACCAGATCAACTATGGTTACCTGAACGGCAGCGGCAACGCCGGCTTCAACGCCCCGGCCTCGCCGGCCCCGATCAGCATCCGCGCCAGCGGACGGGTACTGGCCTCGGAGTTCAACGCCTTGTCCGATGCGCGCCTCAAAGAGATCGTCGGCCGCAGCAGCCCGGCCGCCGACCTGGCCCTGCTCAACCACCTCCGCATCACCGATTACCGGATGCGCGACCGCGTACAGTTTGGCGAGCGCACCTACAAGAAGGTGATCGCCCAGGAAGTGGAAGCCGTCTTCCCGCAGGCCGTCACGCAGCAAACCGGCTTCCTGCCCGACGTGTACGCGACGGCCACGGCCGTGCAGGCGCTGGCCGGCGACTCGCTGCTCGTCATCAGCCTGCCGGCCGGTCTGCCCTCGGCGGCTAAGCCGGGTCAGCGGCTGAAGCTCATCGGCGCGCATAGCCAGGTGCTGGCCGTGGTGGCGCGGCCGGCCGGGGCGGGCAGCCGGACGCTCACGGTGCGCGGGGCGCAGGCGTTAGCGGGCGGCGCGGTGTTCGTCTACGGCCTGGAACACGCCGACGTGCGGGCCGTGGACTACGAAGCCCTGAGTATGCTCAACGTGAGCGCCACCCAGGAGCTGGCGCGGCAGGTAGCCGCGCTGCAAGCCCAGAACACGGCGCAGCAGGCGGCCTATCAGCAGACCACCGGCCAGCTGCGTTCGCAACTCGACCAGCAGCAGGCCGCCCTGCAAACCCTGCAGGAGCAGATGGCCCGCCTGCTCGGCGAGGCGCCGCCGGCCACGCAGGCGCGCAAGTAAGCCCGAACGCGTTGAGATTCAAGCTCCGGCCCCGCCCGGACCGAAAGTACGAGCGGGGCCGGTTGGCATAGGGGCCAGGCAAGGCGCTCCGGGACGTGCGCCCCATCGCCGAACTGGTTCGGGCGCGTCGAGGCACCGCCAGGCGCGGGGCAGTTACGACCGGGTGCCCGTCGCGGCGGGCCGGGCGCGGTGGTGGGCGGTCAGATCCTGACCGATCTGATAGCCCATCAGCAGCAACGCCACCACCACCAGGAAGATGGACGCCGCCTTGCGGACCGGCGGCAGCGGTACGGCCGCCGTGGTAGAAGCAGCGGTGCCGGCGTACTGTAGATCGGATAGCCCGATACCGAGGGCCAGCACGAGCCAGATAGCGGCTGTCAGCCAGTGGGCGCCGAGGAGGCTGACGAGGCCAATGAGTCCGAAAAGAACTCCCGTCAAAAGGTTGAGGCGTTTCATCGGGTTTAAATGGGTTGGTTTACGACCGATGAATCGCCGCTTCCGGCGGTTCATTACACCTGCCCGGCCCTTTTTTTTCAGTTTTCTTCCAGCTCGCGCAAGTCGCTTTCCAGCTGGTCGAGGTGCCGGCCGTACAACTGGCGCAGGTACCACCGGACGCCCCACCGCTGCAACAGGGTCAGCGGCACGGCCAACACCCCATACCCCACGTACAGGGGCCAGGCGTGCCAGCTCAACAGGCGGGTGGCGCCGGCGGGCGCGCCTTCCACCGCCCCCGCGATCAGGCCGATGAGCAGAAACACGGGCGTGAGCAGCACCACCTGCCGCTCGTAGAGGCGCAGGAGCCGCCGCAACGCTCCGACCAGGGTTTGCAGATGGGCCCGCACGTCGCCGCCCGCCGCGGCCTCGTCCATCAGCCGCAGCAGGCGCAGCTTGCGGGCGTAGTAGTAGCAAAATCCCAGACAGACCACCAGCAGCAACGCCTCGGCCAGTTGCAGGACGCGCGACTGGGTTTGGTACAGCAGGATGGGCAGCCCGATGAGGGCGAGCACCAGCCCCCCCAGCTCCAGCCGGGCGGTGCGGCGCAGGCGCGCGCCGATGCCCTGCGAGCGTTGCGCCAGCAACGCCGTCACCGCCGCCGGAGCAAGCGGCGGCGGGGCGGCGGCGTGGGTGGCGCGTTGCCAGCGGGCGCGCAGGTCGTCGTCAGGACGTTCCATTAGCAGGGAGAAACAAAATCAGGCGCGGGGAAAGAGGGTGCGAAGCTTGTCCTGAATACGGTGAAGCCGAACGCGGGCATTGTTGACGGTGATGCCCAGAATGTCAGCGATTTCCTCGTACGAACGTTCTTCGAGATACAGCAGGATGAAGGCCTTCTCCACCTCCGACAAGCGCTCGATGGCCCGGTACAGTTGTTCGATATCGGCTTGCGCTTCGGCGGCGGCGGGGTCGTCGGGCAGCTCCGGGACGTGATCGCCGAGGCGGTCGGGCGGCGGGCGGCGGGTTCGCCCCCGGAAATCGGAGATGGCCACGTTCAGGGCGATGCGGTACAGCCACGTACTGCGCTTGGCGCGGGGTTCGAAGCGCGGCCAGGCCCGCCAGAGTTGGAGTACGATCTCCTGAAACAGGTCCTCGCGGTCGGTGGGGTCGGCGCAATAAAGCCGGCACACCCGGCGCAGCAGCGCCTGGTGCTCGTTGACGACGGTAACGAAATCCGGCAGAGGTATCGCCACGGGGCATCCGTCCTACTTGCTTCGGCGCTAAGGTAGTTGGCCGGTTCGGGAATGGCGCATCAGGCGGCACGCCGTACGGCTGACTGGGAGCCGCCGGCCTTTAGCACCGGTTTCCCGCCGCCTCCGGGCCGCCCCGCCCCGTGCCCCGGCGGCGTACTTTTACGTACTCAAACCACCCGGCGCGCACGAAATGCGGGCCGGGCGTCGTTCAGGCGCCGTCCGCTGGCTGGCTTCCCTCTCCTAGTCGTTTCCTTCGCTTTGGCTCGTTTCCTTTTGCTTTTTCGGCTGATGCGCCGGGTGCGCGGCGCGGCCCCCACCCTGCTGGTGCTGCTCACGGCTGGCCTGCTGGCCGCCTGTTCCGGCCCCATCGGCAAGGCGTACCACAACCTCGCCGGACGCGACAACGGCTATTTCCTGGCCCGCCAGCACGTGCGCGAAGTGGAGAAAACCCTGGTGCTGGGGATGGTCAACGACTACAACAAAACCCTGCGGGTGCTGCCGCCACTGTCCGAAGCCACGGCGCAGACGATATCGGCCGACCTGGAGGATATCATCAAGAAAGCCTCGCTGCCGCTCACGCGGCACAAGACCTCGAACTGGGTCGATGATGCCTACCTGGTGGTGGGGCAGGCCCGGTATTTCAAGACCGACTACGACGAAGCGTCCAAGGTTTTCAAGTACGTCAACACCACCGGCAAGGAGCCGAACGTGCGCCACGCGGCCCTGATCTGGCTGATGCGCACCTTCATCGCGCTGAACGAGCTGGACAATGCCGTGGCCGTTTCGGACCTGCTGGACAAGGAAAAGGGCACCCCCGAAAACGCCCGCGACCTGTTCCTGACCCGCGCCCAGCTCCATATTCTGCGCGACGAGCCGGCGCCGGCCATCGTGAACCTGCGGCTCGCGATTCCCGAAATCCGGGGCAAGAACGAGCGCTCGCGCATCCGCTTCATTCTGGGGCAGCTGTACCAGGAAACCGAACAGGACGCGCTGGCCTACGACCAGTACCGCCGGATTCTGCGCCGCAACCCGCCCTACGAGCTGGACCTGTTCACCAAGCTGCGGCTCTCGCAGGTCACGCAGGTGAAGGACGAACACCAGCGCGCGCGCGTCGATAAGTACTTCGCCCGGCTGATCAAGGACTTCAAGAACCAGGAATACCGCGACCGCATCTACTACGAGATGGCGCGCCTCGAATACCGCCAGCAGCACTACAAAAAGGCGCTGGAGCTGATCGGTAAGTCGGCCAAAGCCAGCGCGGGCGGGCCGCAGAAGCCCTACACCTACCTGCTGGGCGCCCGCATTGCGTACGAAAACCTCCAGAACTACCGCCTCGCGCAGCGCTACTACGACTCCACGGCGAAGGTGCTGCCGCCCACGGCCAAAGAGTTTCCGGTGGTGCAGGACCGCGCCGAGGTGCTCAACGACTTCGTCAAGCAGCTCGACATCGTGGAAGGGCAGGACTCGCTCCAGGCCGTGGCCCGCCTCGATTCGGGTGCCCGCAACGCCCTGATCGAAACGATGGTGACCGCCGAGCTGAACCGCCGCGACGCGCAGGCGAAGAAGGACGCGGCCATTGCCGAAGCCCTCGAACGCGCCGGCCCGGCGCCGGTCAATGGCGCAGCGGGCGCGTTTCCGGGTAGTGCCGGCGGTGGCCCGGGCGGCAACCCGTTCGGCGCCAGCAACAACACGGGCCTGGATATCGGCTCGGCGGGGTCGGGGGCGGTGTGGTACTTTGACAACCCCGGCGCCCTAGCCACGGCCCGCGCCGACTTTATGCGCCGCTGGGGCAACCGCACCCTGGGCGACAACTGGCGCGTGGCCTCCCTGAGCCAGCGCAACCCCGGCGGCAGTGGCGCGGGCGGCGCCGACAAAACCGGCGGGCTGGCAGCCGGTGCGAAGGGCGATTCGGCGAGCCGGGCGGCGGCGGAGCAGTCGCCGGAACAGCTCCGCGCCGCAGCGGCAGCCCAACTCCGCACCGACCTGCTAAAAGACCTGCCGAAAACCCCGGCCGACTTCAAGAGATCCGACGACCTGATCGAGGAGGCCCTCTTCAAGCTGGCCCGCATCTACGACGCCCGCCTCCACGAGCCGGTCTTCGCCACCGAACGCTACGAAGAACTGCTGACCCGTTTTCCGCCGACGCTGCACGCCCCGGAGGCGCTCTACGCGCTCTATCTGCTAGCGAAAAACGCGCAGGACGACGGCGCCCGTACCAAGTGGGCTAACGCGCTGCGGACCCGGTTTCCGAAGACGGAGTACGCCCAGCTCATCGACGACCCGCTTTTCCACGAAAAGGTCAAGCTCGCCAATGCCCGCGCGCGGGTGATGTACGATTCGGCATATGCCATTTACCGCGACGGCCTCTACCCCAAGGCCGGGCGGGCGATCACGCTGATCCGGACGAAGTTTCCGGTGAACGAAATCAGCGATAAGCTGGCGCTGCTCGACGCGCTCATCATCGGCCATACGGCACCGGCCATCGCCTACCGCGCGGCCCTTACGCAGTTCAAAACCGACTACCCCACCTCGCCGCTGCAACCCCGCGCCGACGAGCTGCTGGCCACCATCGGCGCCTACGAAAGCGGCGAGCTGAACCGCGCCCGCCCCGATGCCACGGCCACGGCCTCTACCTCGGCCAGCGCCGCCCCGGTGGCGGCGCCGACGGTGATCTACGCCACCAATAAGTCGGCGCGGCACTACGTGATGATCGTTTATCCGCAGGACGCGCCAGCCTTCGTGGGTATCGAAGCGAAGTACTCCGACTACAACCGCCTCAACCACGCCGCCG
>JANPLI010000195.1:0-22145 GCA_031426455.1 Hymenobacteraceae bacterium
GGCGGTCAGAGCGCGGGTGTTCACCTCTTCCCATTCCGAACAGAGTCGTTAAGCCCCGTTGCGCCTATGGTACTGGAGTCACATCCGGGAGAGTCGGTAGCCGCCAACCTTATCAACCAGCAGCCCCATTCGCTACAAAAGCGGGTGGGGCTGTCTGCGTTTCGGGCGGGCAGGAACGCGCTTGAGTGGCCTTTCGCGCACCAGCGTCAGATTTTGGGCTGGGCGGGCGGGACGGAACAGGTCAAACCAGCGAGGGAGAAATGGGGAAGCGGGGAAGTTGAGCCAAGACCCTGCCTATACCGGCTAGACCACCCCACTTGCCGATTTTCCTGCTGAGCCGTGCCATTGAGGAGCCAAGCTTACCTTAGCGACAACGTCTAACTCGTTTTTGATGAAGGTATCCTGCGCAGTCCGATATTTTTTCCTTCTTTGCGGGGCCCTTTGGCTTTCCATCTGCCCTGCCAGCCTTGCCCAGGCGCAGTCCTGCCCACGTGCGGCCACCTGTACGCCTGGCGCGGCTAGCGACCCCGACGCGGCCCTTTTCGGGATGGGCATCCTCAATGTCACGATTGGGTCGATCAACAATACCACCGGCGACCTCACCGAAGGTTACCGCGACTATTCCTGCACCCTGGGCACCCGCCTGGCGCTGGGAACCAGCGACCTGATCAGCGTCCGTACCCACGCCAGCTCCGATGAGTACGTCCGCGTCTGGATCGACTATAATAACGATGGGGCTTTCGGCGCCGCTTCCGAACTGTTTTTTTCCTCCGGTCCGGCTCGGCTGCATACGGGTTTCTCTAATGTGATTCCCACTACGGCGGTCGCCGGCATCCCGCTCCGAATGCGCGTGTCGGCCGATGCCAGCAGTTCGCCTATTCCCGGCCCCTGCACGACCCCGGAGTACTCGCAGGTCGAGGATTATGCCGTCACGCTCGGCTCCAACACGCTGCCACCGGTGGCCCGGTTCCGCTGGAGCCAACCGCAAGCCTGCACGGGCACGTTTAACTTCTTCGACCAGAGTCAACGGGGCCCCACAGCCTGGCACTGGGATTTTGGCGATGGCCAATTCAGCACCCAGCCCACGCCGATGCATACCTACGGGCAGGCCGGCCAGTACCTCGTGCGCCTGCGGGTCTGCAACGCCTTCGGCTGCGACTCGACCTTGGTGGCGGATACCCTGAACTGGTACCCGGCCCTGCCGGTCGCGGCGGCCTGCACCCCCGCGACCACGGCCTATTGCTGTGGCTACGGCATCACCCGGATCGCTTTTGCCGGCCAGGCCCAGGTCTCCGCCGACGGCGCCGCGGGCTACGAGGATTTTACCTGCCGCCGCCGCTTTGTCGTCGGCACCGGCCTCACCTATCCGCTCCGGGTACGCACGGCCCCGTCCTCCCACGTGATCGCCGCCTGGCTCGATGCGAACAATGATGGTCAGTTCAGCGCGACGGAAATCCTTTTCACCCAAACCAGCTCGAATGGGGTTACGGTTAACGTCACGATCCCTGCTGCGGCCGTGACGGGCGTCCCCCTGCGGCTACGGATTACGGCCGACGCCGCCGGCCAGCCGCTGACGGCCTGTACCGCGCCGCGCCTGGGCCAGGTCGAAGACTACAGCGTTGTGGTTCAGCCCATCGGTTCGTGCACCCGCCTGCTGCCTTTGGCGCCGTTGCGGGTCGTGTACGATCCCTGTCTGGGTGCGCGGGCGCGGCTGGAGCTGCCGATGGCGCAAGCCGAGGCGGCGTTGCAATGGCAATCGTCCGCCGACTCGCTCAACTGGGCGGATGTCGCCGGGGCGACGGCGGCCACCTACTTCACCGCCCCGGTTACCGGCCCCATCTACTACCGCATCAAGGCGTACTGCGGGGTACAGACGGCTTATTCCGCCGGCTGGCCGCTGGATACGGCGCAATACTGCTACTGCCGAAGTCTGGTCAGTAGCGGAAACTGTCCAAGTGGCATATACGATTATCCGGTCATGGCCCGCGTATCGATCAGCCATAGCGGGTTTACTACTGCGGGCCTGCCGTGCAGCGTCCGTCCCGATTCCACGCATCATACGTTTGCGCCCTACCCCCCGAATCAGACCACCACGCTACGTCGCCAGACCGCCTACGAATTGAACGTGGCATTCAGGGCGCCCTCCACGTATCCGATTTATGCCTGGATCGACTACAACCGCAATCATGTGTTCGAGACCGCTGAGCACATCGAGGTCTCGCTTCGGGCGTGGCCAAATACCATAACCTCGGCCGTCTTTACCGTACCCGTTACGGCCGCTCCAGGGCTTACCGGGATGCGAATCCGGGTGTGGGACGGCAGAAATGACAATGCGTGCGATGCCCTGGCCTTTGGCAGCACCCACGACTACACGGTCACGATCGCGCCCGACAACTGCCTGGCACCGCTGCTGGCCGGCACCCTTCGGGGCACCCCCGCCTATTGCGCCGGCCGCGCCCCCACCCTGTCGGTGCAGGGCCAAACGCCGGGTACGTTTCTGCAATGGGAGATCTCGCCCGATAGCAGCAGCTGGCGGCCGCTGGCAGCGAGCCACGACGACACACTGGCGCTCACCTTGCTGCCCGGGCAGACGCCCGGTGCCTGGCAGGCGGCGGATCGTTTCGTGCGGGTCAAGGTCAGTTGTGGCACCCAGGACGTTTACACGCCCGCCGTGCGGGTGCGAGAAGACTTCCAGCTCTGCTACTGCGCGCCGACGGTTACGGTGTGCGGCGAGCCGGCCCTGCGCGGCGTGCGGCTGGCCCACACGACCCTGCTCGACCGCACCACGCTCTGCCCCACTACGTCGTACCGGCTGGCCGACGCCACGCAGCCGCGCTACCGCGCGACGCTGCTGCGGGGAGTTTCCTACCCGCTAACGATCACGCCCGGCCTTGCGGCCGGTGGAGTGCCGCGGCAGCGCTTCGACGCCGTGGTCTGGCTCGACGCCAACCAGGACGGGGCGTTCACGGCGGACGAACAGACGGTCATCCGGGTCCACCCGGCGAGTCCGGACACCACCGTTTCGCTCACCGTCCCGCCCAGTGCCCGCTTGGGCAGCACGCGCCTGCGCCTAGTAGTGCGCGCCGCCGACTCCGGGTACTTCGCCTCGCCGAAGCAGTGTGAATACCGGGGCGCGCAGGAAATGCGGGATTACCGGGTAACCATCCTCGCCCCCCCACCGACGACGCTCCCGCTGACGGCCGGCGTCATCGACGGCCCCACCGGCGTCTGTGTTGCTAATGCCGTACTGCTGCACGTCCAGCATTTCTCCTTCGACGCCACGCTGCGCTGGCAGCGGCAGACGCCCGGCGGCTGGCTGGATGTGCCGGGCGGTACGGGCGCCACCCTGCGCGACTCTCTCATCGCGCCGACGACTTTCCGGGTAGTCGCCACGCGCGGCGCGGCCGTCGCGTACTCCGCCCCGTGGTCGGTCAGCGTGCAGGGGCCCTGCTATTGCTCTAGTGGCCTGGGTAGCAGCGGGTTCAGCTTAAGCTCCGTTGGGATCGCGATTGCGGGTGGGGGCGCTCATCTGCTCAACCGCGGCCCCTCCCCTGAAGACGTCAGCCATTTCATCTACGGCCCCGATTCGCTCACCACGACGCTCTACCGCGGGCGCGCGTATCAAATCGGTGTCGCTGCCGTTTACCCTGGACTCTCGGGTGGCATCTGGTTCGACTACAACCACAATGGTACGTTCGACCCGGCCGAATTCACGCGCGTATTGGTCAATAACCGCCTGTTGCCGCGCACTAATACCCTGACTATCCCGGCCAACGCCCCGCTGGGTGTGGTGCGAATGCGCCTCCGGGTCGCCGAGAACTTTATGCTGCAAGGCGCGAACAGCTGTACCCGGATGCGCAGTGCCTATAATGCGCAGGACTATCTGATCACTATCGCCGATCCGCCGGCTTACCTGGCGCCCGAGCTGGCCGCGCCCGATACCGTTTGCTCGGGCGGGACCATCCGGCTGCGTCCGACCATCCCCTTGCCCGCCGGCACCACCTACGAGTGGGCCGGCCCGGCCGGCGCGCTGGGCCAGGGTCCGCAGGCCGAGCAGCTGCGCGCCACCGCGGCCCACCAGGGCTACTACTACCTGACCACCACCGCGCCCGACGGCTATCGCCTCACGACAGCCCGCTACGTGGTGGTCGATGGCTCCTGTATCGCTACCGGCCTGGAACCCGGCCGGGCGCCATTCACCATCCAGCTGGCCCCCAACCCGGCGGCGGGCCAAACCACCCTGCGCGTAATGGGCAACGCCGCGGCGCTGACCGTGCGGCTGCTCAGCGGCACCGGTCAGGTGCTAACGAGCCACATATTGCCCGGCAATACAGGCTCTTCGCGCGAATTGGTGCTTTCGTTGCGCGGCTACGCTTCCGGGCTTTACTTAGTCCAGGTCATCGGGGCGGAGGGCGTCGCGTATCGTAAGCTGGTGGTGGAGTAGTAACATACAGCTTGAGTGGCCAGCCACAAGTTACAAAAGCCTCAAGGCAATTCGCTGCAGGATGATTTGGCCAGCCGCTTAAACCCCTGCACGCCGCCCAACCGTCACTTCGTGCATGGCGGCACCGTTTAAGTATTGCTCGGCTAAAGCCAAGAGACCGGGGGCATCGGCATTCTGGACGTCGCTTACGAAATCGTTGTAATAGGTCGGCGGGAGGTCGTGCAGGATGGCGAAGCGGTATTTGCTCATCTGGTCGAAGACGGAGGTGATTTCGCCGAGGAACTTCCCGATGGTGTAGTTTTTCACGGTGGTCAGTTCGGCTTCCGGAATCAGCTCGGTTTGGAGGCGCGTTAGCTCGTGCTGGATCTCGGTGAAGGTATTGGCCGTGCTGGCGGCGTTTACATCCGTTGCAATGGCGAACGATGAGGCCTTTTCGCGGTGGTTGATGCCGGCGTGAATGCCATAGGTATACCCTTTGTCTTCACGGATGTTTTTCATCAGCCGGGAGCCGAAATAGCCGCCCAAAACGCGGTTCAGCAGAAAAAGCCGGTGCGTATCCGGGTGCTGCGGGCCGGGCCACAGGCGCCCGACGCGGACGGATGATTGCAGGCTGTCGGGCATCGGAATTTCATCCTGCCGGTTGGCGTCGGGTTTTTCAATCCCGGGTCCGGCCGGTTCGGCTGATGTGCCGGCGAAGGGTAAGGCTTGTTGCAGCGCATCGAGGTGGGCTGGGCTAACGTCGCCGGCTACGAAGATTTCGGCCTGGTGCAGGCGGTAGCGGTCGGCATAAAAAGCCCGCAAGGCAGCAGTTGAAGTCTGCAACAGGGCTTCTACATCGATTTCCGCGCAATACGGGTGCCCGGCCCCAAACAGGTTGCGGGTGATGCGCTCGGTGGCCAGGTAAGCGGTTTTTTCGCGCTCCACGCGGATCGACTGCGCCAGTCGGTTCCGCAGGGCGTCGATTTCCGCGTCCGGATAAGTGGCTTCCGTCAGCAACTCCTTCAGCAGCGGTAGCAGCGACGGCAGGTGCCGGCTCAGGCAATAGAGGGAAATCGTGACCCGGTCGGGGCCGGGCGTCACGTCCAGAAAAGCGCCGTAGAACGCGATGGTTTCGGCCATCTGGTGGGCCGAATGGTGGGCGGTGCCCTCGGTCAAGCCGCGCGCCGTGAGCAGGGCCACCGCAGGCGCCGGTTCGTACCAGTTGCCCGCGCGCAACACGATCTGGACCTGCACGGCCGGCAGTGCGTCGTGCGCCATTACGTGCAGCCGCGAGTGGTTCGGCAGCGCCTGCACCTGGGGCGTAGGCAGCGAAAAAGAACGCACCGGCTGGCTGGCCGGTGCGTGGGTGCGATCGAGGACGTTCGTCATTATTTATTCGGTAGCCGGGGCAGCCGGAGCAGCTTCCTGCTGACCATCAAACTTGAAAATCAGCGAAATGCGAATGGTGTTCGCCAGCGGGTTCGTCTTGTTGTTCGGAATTAGATAAGCTGCATCGACTCCGAAAACCTGGTACCGAATGCCTAGTCCCATACTGAGGTACTGACGCCCGCCCTTCTCGGCGTGTTCGTAGAAATAACCGCCCCGCACCGCCAGCAGGTCGTTGTACCAATATTCCAGGCCAGAAGCGATGTTTACTTCCTTCATTTCCTCCTTCAGGCCGTCCGGGGAGTCGCTGAACGAGGTGAAGATGCCGTTGACCAGGCTCTTCTGACGAACGGCTGCCAGGGCGTTCTGGTCGCTGCCCTGCGGGGTAGGTACCAGCAGCTTGTTGGCATCGACGGCCAGCGTGATCTTGTTGAAGGGGTCGAGGTCGTAAGTAATGGCGGTGCCCAGGCGCAGATTGGTGGGCAAAAAATCCTTCTCGTTCGGGTTCGTGTAGGAAATCTTGGCGCCGATATTCGACACGTTCCCCCCGAACGAGATGTTGCCGGTGTTGGCGCCGAAGTTCACGTCGCGGGTATAGTAAATACCCAGATCCACGGCGGCCGAGTTGCCGGGTTTGGTAGCGGAACCGCTAAAATTTTGGCCACCCGTCAGGTTAGAGTGGATAAAGCGCGCCGCAATGCCTAAGCCCAGATAGGGACTCAGTTTTTGGCCGTAGGCCGCGCTAAAAGCGTATTCTTTTGGGGAAAATTGCCCCAAGTCATTGTTTGATCCATCCCGAAACTGAATTTCTCCCAAGTTGAAGTACATCAACGACGCCGCAAACGCCGAATTAGGGGTAATCTGCTTGTAACCCGACAGAAAGGCCAGGCCCATATCGTCGGTAATGTTACGCAGCCACGGGGTGTAGGACGCCGAGACGCCGTACTGGTGCTGCAAAAAACCCAGCTTGGCGGCGTTCCAATGGATGGAATTGGCGTCCGGCGAAATGGCTACGCCCGCTTCGCCCATTGCCGCCGAGCGCGCATCGGGGCTGACGGTCAGAATAGGTACGGCGGTGGTGATGGCACGAACCGGCGTTTGAGCCAGCGCAGGTGCGGCGGCAGTACCCGACAGCGCACCCAGAGCGAGCAGGGTGCGAAACGACTTAGGCATAGGAGGAAGATGAATCGGGCTTAAAGATACCGGGACGCGGCAGGATTAATTGAGGATGACGAGCTTTTCGTACTTCGACGTGTGGGACCCGTCGCGCTCAGAGCGCACATTGACTTTGTAAACGTAAACGCCGCGCGCCAGTACGTCGCCGTATTCATCGCGGCCATCCCACTGAATATCACCTAGGTGGGCTGCGCTGGTGATAGCGCGGGTATTCAGGGTTTTGATCAGCCGCCCGCTCACCGTAAAAACCTGCACCTGCACGTCGAGGTCTTCGCCGGCGCGGTTGTGGTCGAAGTGAAAGGTGGTGCGGTTGGCAAACGGGTTGGGGTAGTTCAGTACGTGATCCAGCGCCAGTTTGGCGTCGTTTACGACCTCAAAATCAAGTCGCCCTTCGCCGGAGTTGTTGTGCGTGTCCCAGGCTTTGAGCGTGAGGGTATGGGGGCCGGGCGTCAGGCCCTTGAACAGAAACTTGACCTTGCCGGATTTGTACGAGTCCACGTCGGCCGTGTAGTACTGATTCAGCGCCAGTACGTTATCGCGCTTGCCGTCGAGAATGGCTGTGATCTCGTGGCCGATACCAGTGCCGGCGGTATTGATACCGCTGGAATCGCGCAGCGTTGCCAGCAGCGTGGCGTCCTGGCCAGTCGTGCCACCGCTGACGAACGAAAAGTCGTTCAAAAAGAGCCGGATAGCGGGTGGGGTAGTGTCGGCCAGGGCAGTGGAGTCAGAGCCGCCAATGACGATATCGGTGTTGGCGCCGGAAGCATCATCATTGGCTGACCAGGCATAAAGGCTGATTTTACCCAGGCCGAAGCTGTAGTTGATATCCTTCGGCACTACGAAGCGCGTGGACCACTGACCGTTCGTGACGCTAGCCACGCCGTCGTAGATAATGCTTTCGCGGACCTGGATGGGGATTACGTTCTGATTGCTCCCGTTACCATCGATTCTCCCTTCATCGCCGAGGGTCAGGATCGTAGAAGCTTTCTCGTAAACCGTTACCTGAATCCGGCCCGTGAAATTGTTGAGCAACTGGCCATCGGGCGTTTGGATAGTACCCGCAAGTGCGACCGTTGAAAGTGCCCGCAAGGTATCGCCGCTGGCCGTGGGCGCCTGACCATTGATAGTGCTGATGACGGCGCGCTGGCGCGGGTAAGCGAGGCGCATCGAGGGGTCGCCGAGGAGCGCAAAGTTGCGGCTATTGACGGCGTTACCCCTTGTTTTAGCCCGTCGGTAAAGGTCACCCAGGCGCGGCGCGTTGGTGCCGACGGGGGTGAAAAGTCCGCCAAAAAGACCGTCGCTCAGCTCTTTGTTATTGTTGCTGTACACGGGCCGCGTGGTGGTCAGCAACCCGATGGCACCGCCCTGGGCATTGAGCAAGGCTTCTTCGGCGCCGGATACGCGCCGGGGGTCATCGTAACGCCCAAAGTCGCAGGTAGCAGTCAGAAAGAAAGCGAGGCGATCCGTATTACGCCAGCCCCGAACCTGCGGGATGTCGAGGATGCGTTCGGCAGTCCAGCCGGTTTCGCCGCCGTGGCCATAGTAACCCACCAGCAGCGCTCCCTGATCCACGGTTTTTTCGAGCGCCGCATACGTCGCCGGCGACCGTTGGCCGCTGGATACCGTGAGCTGGGGGTACAGATCGAGGTAGATTTTATGGACGTTGTAAGTTGGGGCACCACGCACGATGAACGGCTCGGCCGTGATGTCGGCATCCCATTGGCTGGCGCCCCCGTCGTCGTCGGCCACGAAGGCGATTTCGTTGCGCCATTTACCGAAACTGGTAGGCGCATCGTAGCGGATCAGCTTCGCAACGGCGTCGTCGGCGGCCGTGGCATCGGTCACGGGCAGGCGCCCGATGCCAATATCCACGAGTTCTGAGGTATTGCTTTCCGACCAAGTGCCCTCATCGTCGTCGAGCAGGCCCAGGTAGTCTTCCGAAGAGAAAGAGTTGATTGGCCCGTACGAATTATAGGATTCGTAAACGGGAACGAAATTCGTGTTATTGGGCGTGCGGAGCGGCGGCGAGCCGGGGCGCTGGCTGTACCACTGGTTGGATTTGTAGTCAAAGGACCCGTCGCCGAAGAGCAGCAGGTGCAACGAGCGGGTTTGCACGTCCGGAGTACGGGCGTAGAGCAGGCGCATCAGGTCGCGGATGGCGGTCAGGTCCTGGCGACCCGATGAGAATTCGTTGTACACCTGGGTCGTCGTGGCGACGGCTACGCGCAGGCCGTCGAACTGGCGGCGGTGTTCGGCCAGACGGTTGGCCTGGGCCAGGAAGGTAGGGTGCGTGACGATGAGCAGATCGAGGCGGTCGTCGGGCGAAACCAGGTTGGCGTTAAAGCCGTGTAGGTTCTGGTTCGGCACCACCCCGAACCCGCGCACGGCGTCCTGAATTTCGCTGGGGTTGAAGACGACGAACTCGCGGAGCGAATCGGTAGCGGCGGTCAGCGTAGCCGTGGCGCCAGCTACCTGAGCCGGTAGCTGCTGGGGTCGAAGCGGGTTGGTGATATCCCAGACCTTCGTTTCGGAGTTATAATTACCCACCTGAAAGGCACTTACCCGGCCGGGGCCCACACTGGCCACGCTTCGGAAGCTGGATTGCGCCCCGTAGCGCTGTAGTGTCCGGGGGGCGTTGATTTCCAGGTAATTCAAATTGCCCTTGTTACCGCTTTGGGCAGTAGCCAGAAAAGTCATCTGAACCCGCAGCGGATCCGTGCTGCCGATGGCGTCGATGGGCACTGCGAACGTGTTGTCCACTAGCGCGCCGGAATGTCGGTAATTGACATCGTAATCGGTGCCCGGTGGGCCGCTTTGCTGGGTGCCCGCCCCTTGACCATTGACAGAATAACGAAAAACTGGGACCGTGCTATTGTTTGGTGTCGCAACGTTAGTCAGGGCATTCGCCGTCAGTTGCAACGTGCCGCCGGGCGCAAGGCCGGGTAGCGTAAACGGAATTTCCAGGTTGGTGGTGAAGGTGTTCAGCTCTTCGCCGTACCACTCGCGGCCCGAACCGAGCAGGTTCACCCGGTCCAATTCGTAGTAAGCGCGCTCGTCGTAAGCAGTTAGGGGCGGAGCGGTGGCCGGGCCAGCGTCGGGGGCCAGGGCAACGCGCCGGCCGGGCACCGACCCGACGGTCAGGAAGTAGTAGGAAGAGTCGGAATAAATGTTCTGCTCGTGGCGAAAGCGCCGGGTGTTGCCATCGTAGCGCCAGGTGTGCGGGCCTTGCGCATAGAAAATCAGACTGTTGAAAGCGCCGTTAGCTTCATCCACGGCAATGGCATTTTCCACCAGGTCGTCGGCCCGGCGCGCGGCGTTGGGTTGCGGCAGCATTCCGCCGCCATTGCCCCAAAGCTGGAGGTTACGGGCGTCGAAACCGGCGGGGTCGAGGCCCAGGTCTTTGAGTTGGGTCCGGCTGATGCGGTACAGCCCCGAAGCGGCCACCCCGACTTTGATCCAACGGCCCTGGGCCAGCACCGACGCCGTGGCATAGGAGCGGGCCTGATTCGGGCGGCCCGCCGTTCCGAAAGTAGGCGTGACATCAAACGAGACGAGCTTCTCGACTGCTCCGGTCTGCGGATTGCGGCGCAGCGGCGTAAGCGTGACGAAGGTGACCGCCGCCCGTCGCTCGGTACCCGTCACAAAGGTGGGTACGGGCACTGCCGGCAGGGCGGCATCGGCTTTGGCATTGGTCAGCAGGCGGGCTTCGGGGGCGCTGAACGGCTCGTAACGGGCATTGGTGAGGACTAAGGCCGTCACGGGGCCTTCGAGCCGAAACTGGTAGCGCGGCAGCAGTTGATCCGGTTCGGCCAGGGCACCCGCAAACTTTGGCAGGGCATAACGTCGGCCGTTCGGCGCCAGGCGCAACTCGGTGCCTTGCCAGACCAATTGATACCGGTTAGGATCAACCGGCACAGGGGCGACCGAAGGTTTGCGCGCAGGGGTAGCCGCCGGCCGCGGTGTCATTTTCCCCGGTGCCACGGCGGGGCGTCCTTCTGCGGATGGGGCAAGCGGGCGGGATACTGTTTTCTGCGCGAAGACCAGGGCGGGGGCGGCGGATAAGCCGATAAGCAACCAGCCGCGCAGGGCGCTCGAAGTCAATTTCATACGAAAAAGGCAGACGGATGAACGGGTATAAGGAATCGGAACGTACCGAATTCCAACCGCGCGTCAGGGCCAACAAGGCACTTTTGGCACGGGTTCAGTAGTCCGGAAGCCAAACGTGCCGGATGCGAAAATTATTGCCTGCCGGTTAACTCCGTCAGACGGAAATTTTGGCCAGGGCGTTTACCGCGAAGGTGTAGCCTTCCATAATAGGGTTCGCCAGCAACTGGCGGCAGGCCGTCTCGACCTGTTCGCGGGCTTCGGCTTCCGTCGGGGCGTCCAGCGTCAGGCGAATGTGTTTGCCGACGCGCACGTCGGCCACCGCCGTCAGGCCGAGGTGTTCGAGGCCCAACCGCACGGCTTTGCCTTGAGGGTCGAGCAACTCAGGGTGGGGCATTACGTCGATTTCAGCAGTGAAGTGCATTGGGGTGTTAGGGTTTAGGGGGTTGGGTTTAGGGTTTAGGGGGAGGGTTTAGGGTGTTGGGTTTAGGGTGTTGGGTTTAGGGTGTTGGGTTTAGGGTGTTGGGTTTAGGGTTTAGGGTGTTGGGTGTTGGGTGTTGGGTTTAGGGTATTGGGTGTTGGGTTTAGGGTGCAATAATGGGCGTGTTTAGTAAGTATTAAGTCACTCAGTCACTCAGTCACTCAGTCCAAACCGTCACTTACCGCCTGGTGCTGGGCGATAGGGAGAGGCCGATGTAAAGCAGGATGGTGAGCGGCACGCCGGCGGCGCCGAGGGCACCGATCAGACCTACGGCGGCGGCGACCAGTCCAAAGCGAAACCGATTGACGCCTTCCGGCCGCAGGGAGCTGAATTTGAGGGCGAACAGCGGAATTTCGGAAATCATCAGCACGCTCAGGCCAGCCGTGACGGTTAGCAGCACGGCGCCTTCCTGGAGCCAGGGCGCTACCAGCCGCGCACCCAGCCCCGGCGACGTACGGGCCGCGGCCTCCGCGATCAGGGGCAGGGCTGCCACGAAGAGCGTCGCGGCGGGCGTTGGCACGCCGATGAAGGAGGTCGTCTGACGGGTATCGACGTTGAATTTGGCCAGCCGCAGCGCCGCAAACGCCGTGAACAGAAAGCCTGCGAGGGGTATCCAGGGCCAGGCTGCCGCCAGCGTTGTGCGTTCCAACAGCTTCAGCAGCAGTACGCCCGGCAAAACACCGAACGAAATGACATCGGCCAGCGAGTCCAGCTCCTTGCCGATAGGCGAATACTGCCGCAGCGCGCGGGCCACGAGGCCATCGAGAAAATCGAACCCCGCCGCCAGGGCCACCAGGTAGCAGGCCGTCGGTAGCTCGCCCCGGAACGCTAGCCAGAGCGCCACGCAGCCCGTCCGCAGGTTGGCGCTGGTGAGCAGATTGGGAAGCGAAAAAAGGCGAAGCTGCACGGGGGAGGAGGGTGGGAGGGTTTGAGGGTAGGAGGGTTTGAGGGAGGCCCGCTCCGTGCTTGGGGCGGACGGTCGCTTCAGGCAGCCCTTACGAACGGATTGGTGCGTTTTTCCTGACCGATGGTCGTGCTGGAGCCGTGGCCGGAATGTACCGTGACGGCATCGGGCAGCGTATAAAGCTGCGTCTGAATGGACGCGGCGAGCATGGGAAAATCGCCGCCGGGCAAATCGGTGCGGCCCACAGAGCCGGCAAACAGCACATCGCCGCCGATCAGCGTCAGCGTGGGCTGATGATAGAATACCACGTGGCCGGGCGTATGGCCGGGCGCCAGGCGGACTTCCAACTCTGTTTCGCCGAAGCGTACCGGTGTGCCGGCCGCCAGCGGTGCTGTTTCCTCCGGCAGATGCGGCGCGGGCACCCCGAACATTGCTGCCGAAAGCGGTGCGCTGCGGTAGATGGGAGCGTCCAGCGGGTGTAGGTGCGGCGTCAGGTGCCAGGTGCGGGCGGCAAATGCCAGGCCCAGCACGTGGTCGAGGTGCGCGTGGGTGAGCAGCAGTAGGGTAGGGGTAAGGCCGAGGTGGGTAATCAGGTCCACGAGCTGCTGCTCTTCGGCGCGGGTGGCGCAACCGGGGTCCACGAGGGCGCACTGCCCGGTGGCGGCGTCCGCCAATACATAGGTGTTCTCCTGAAATGGATTGACGGTTAGCCGGTGAACCTGCATTGGGGGCAAAGGTACTTTGAAGCCGCAAGGTTGAAGCTGCAAGCCTCAAGCTTCAAGCCCTAAACCCTAAACCCTAAACCCCAACCCCTACCCCGCCCGCCACCGCACCTGCACCCGCACATCGGTGCGGCGGGGGCCGCTGATTTCTTCCAGACCGCTGCCCACGTCCTGCTTGTCGCGGTAGAAGGTGCGGGCCGCGCGGAGCCATACATCGAGGTGGCGGCTGAGGGTATAACGCAGCACGCCGTAGGCGCGGGTGCCGCGCCCGCTCAGGGCCGGAATCGAGAAGGCGTAGAGCACGTCCGATTCGTAGGCGTACTGGCGGTTATCGTAGTTGTCGGTGTCGAAGATCGCAAAGCGCGTATCGAGGGCGACCCGCCGGCCGAGGCTAAGGTTAAGGTCCTGGGCCAGTAAAAAGCCGTTGGTGCGCGCCTGCGTTTCCTGCTGATAGGTGCTGAACTGCAGGCGGCTGCGCAGCTCCAGCTTCGTACTGGGCTTGAAGGCGGCGTACAGCACCCCATTGCGGCGGGTGCCCTGCGCGGGGCGGTCGAAGGCGCCGGGCGCGCTGGTGGCGGCGGTGGGTAGGTCGCGGTCCTTCCGTTCGGTGCGAAGCTGGGCGTAGAGCGTCGTGATTTTGTCGGGGCGGTACAACACCCGCACGAGCCACTCGTCGCCGCCGGTGTTGGGCGCATCCACGCGGTAGCGGAGCCACGGAAAGCGGAAGCGGTCGTAGTAGGCGCTCATTTCCCAGCGGGAAAAGGGGCGCACTTTCACGCCGAAATACGTACCGCGCTCGTTGATCGGGTTGGTGGCTTCGCCGAAGGTATTGCCGTAGGCCGAGTGGAAATCGGGCGCGTAGTCGCGCACCAGCAGCGCCACATCCACGCGGGCGCTGACCGAGGCCACCACGCCGTGCAACTGCCCCACGCCGCCGCTGCTCGACCGCCCGGCTTCGCCGAAAACGGTGGCGTTGCCTATCGTCCAGGAATAGGACGCGCTCAGGCCCGAATTGTCGGTGCCCTGAAAAGCGTAACGGTTGTAAGCCAGCGGGCGCCGCTGGAGCGTGGCGGAGTAGTGCGTCGTCAGCCCCGTCAGCCCCAGGGTCAGGTGGCGGCTAGGGCTGCTGTAGGTCAGGTTGGCGCCGCCGAGGGTTTCGGTCACGTTGCGGCGGCGGGCCAGTTCCGTGGCGGTGCGGTGGAAGCCGGTGAGCGAGAAGCTCGAAAAGCCGTCGGCCCCCTGATCGACACTCTGGTCGGCGTCGGTGGTGTCAGCGGCAGCGAGGCCGGAGCCGTCGATTTTTTTGCGCGAGCCGAACACCGTCACGTCCACCCCGCGCCCGGCCCGGATGGTGGCCGCCGCGCCGCGCAGAAAGATGGTTTCCAGCACCGACGTGTATGGTCGGATGCCCGAATTCGGGCGCCGCACGGTGGCGATGGTTTCGCCGCCCTTGCCCACGGCGTAACCCGCACTCAGCAGCAGGCCCTGGCCGAACTGAAGCTGGTAGTCGCCCACGGCCACGGTTTTGAGCCGCCCGCGCTCGTACAGCACGGCGTGGGCTGACAGGAAATCCGGCCCGTACTGCGCCCGTTGCGGCGCCCAGGTCAGGCGCTCCCCGGCGTCTTTTTCGGCCGTGATGCCGAAGGAAAAATCCTTGCTGTGGGTGCTGCGGAAGCGGGCATAGAGCGCGTCCGGGGAGCCTTCGTAGCGTTGCGCCGGCTGCCCCCGGTAGATCGTGGGCGGCGTGTAGCCCTTTTTGGTTTCCAGCGTGCGCGTCCAGCGGGTAATGAGTTGGGTATTGTCGCCGTCGGCGAGGCGCGTGAAAAACGCCCGCCGGTCGGCCTGCAACGTCGTCTCGGGCACGTACACGAACGGCACGAGCTTGTAGATCGTCGGCAGGTCGAACCCAGGCACGGCTTGCAGCTCGTAGATCGACAGCAGGCCGCCGTGCAGCCGGATATGGCGTTGGAGGCTGGCAATCTGCGCCGGATTCAGGATGAATAGCGCGGCCAACTCGTCGGGCGTGGCGGCGTTCAGGTTCAGCGGCGCCTGAAAAGCCTGCGACAGGTTTTCGTACAGGTCTTCGTAAGAGGCCGTGGCGTCGTCGCCGCCCTGCTGAGCGAAAAGCTCCTGCACGAGCAGGTCGAAATCGAGCGTCGCCGGCCGCTGATACTCCTGGGCGCGGGCGCTGAAAACGAGCAGAAGCAGGAGGGCGGCGCTGAGCAGCGCGCGGCGCGTCCGGGCGCGGGCCACACGCCGACCGCGGAACGGCCCGATGCGGATGGGCAGCGCTTTCATTGGGCCGGCGTTTCTGCGGCCGGTGCGGCCCCCGGCGCCGCCCCGAACGTGTACGAAATGCCCAAGTGGTGGCTGAAGCCCAGCAGCGGCTGCGAGCCGAGGGCGTAGTCCAGCCCGGCACTTTTGTAGCGCAGCCCCAGGCCGAAGTTGAACGCCTCGGTGGCCGTATTGAACCCCGTGCGCAGAGCCAGCAGCTCGTGCGGGGCGTACTCGATGCCCGCCACGAAGGCGGCGGGCAGGTCCACCGTTTTCTGTACTTCGGCATTGAGCAGCACCTTCGGGCCGGGGCGGTACGACAGCCCTGCCTTGAGCTGCGTGGGCAGCCGCTGATCCGATTCCTTCACCAGCCGGGCCTGGCCCAGGTTATAGCCGTAGGCGCCGAGCCAGAGCGTAGGCCGTAACTGAATCAGCCCGCCGCCCGACACGAGCACCGCCCGCTGCGAGGCAAACCCCTCGGCGCTGACTTGGTACAGATCCGCCTTCACGCCCAGGCTGAAGGCGCCCTGCCGATACGCGTAGCCTGCCCCGGCGCGGGTTTCGGCGTAGATATTATCGCCGAAACGGGCCAGCTCGAAACCGGCCGTGCCGCCCTTGCCGGCGCGCACGGGCAGCGCGACTGCCAGGGAGGTAGTCCGAAAGGCGCTGATGCCGAAGCGATTGTCGGTGTAGAGGCCGATGGTGGGGCGTTCGAGCCAGCCCAGCCCGCCCACGTTATTGGTTAGGCTCCAGGCGTCGGCCAGGGTCACGGCCGCGCCGCCCAGTCCCACGGCTCGGGCGCCGGTGGGCGGCGGCTCGTTGCCGGCGCGGGAGTACGGCGCCAGGAACAGCAGGAGGCTGGCGATTAGGCAGAAGGAAGCAGCGGCACGCATCAGCCGCAAAATAACAGCAGCGCGATAATAGTCGGCGGAAGTACTACCACCGCGGGCAGCATTCGACGCTGGCCCACAGGCCTCAATGCCGGGCTGTGTTACCAGCGCGTTATGAATTTATTAAATCCGGCGGCTGATATCGGCAAAAATGATAAAAAGTTGGACCTTCGTCGGGCTAAATGGCAAGTTCTTACTCTCTCCCTTATTTTCTTCGACGGAATGCGTTCATTTTTTTACCACCTTCGCGCACCTACCGCGCTGACCCTTTTAGGCTTAGCCGCCTGTACGCCGCTTGCTGACGTAGCGCCTGGCCTGGAGGCCACGCGCCCCGTGGCGCAAAGCCCGGCCCCGGCCGCCATTGCCGCCACCGGTTTTCCGGAAACCTTCGAGAGCGGCTCGAAGACTTCCTACGCCGTGGCCGACGTCACGCTCGGCTCCGGTTCCTGGAAGCTCGATAACGCCCTGATCGGTACCAGTACGAGCGACGCGAAAACCGGTACCAAGTCGGTGCGGGTCACGGCTTCCGGCATCGTGACGATGAACTTCAACACCACGACCGGCGCCAGCACCGTAGCCGTACAGCACGCCGTGTACGGCGCCGACGCCGCCGCCAGCTGGCAGTTGTGGCAGTCGGTCAATAACGGCTCGAGCTGGACGCAGGTCGGCAGCACCGTGACTTCCTCCTCGACGGCCCTGCAAACCAGTACGTTCACCGTGAACGTCAGCGGCGCCATCCGCTTCCAGATCCGGAAAGTGAGCGGCACGGGGCGCCTCAACTTCGACAACTTCGCCGTCGAGCAGTTCAGCACGACCACCGGTGGTGGGACGACTGGTGGTGGCACGACCGGCGGCGGCACCGTGGGCGGCCCTGCCACCCGCGACGACAATATGGGAATGGGCAACCCCAGTGGCGCCGTGGCCAACACGGCGTCCCCAGATAATTACCTGATGAACAAAACGATGTACGCGCTGTCGTACAATCGCTCCAAAGCAACCCCTAACTGGGTAAGCTGGCACCTGAGCACCGCCTGGAAGGGTGGCGCGGCGCGTTCGTCGTCGTTCCTGACTGACCAGACCCTGCCCAGCGGCTGGTACCGCGTCAGCACCAACGACTACACCAACTCCGGCTTCGACCGGGGCCATATGTGCCCTTCCGATGACCGCGACTATTCGAGCGCCGAAAACCAGGTGACCTTCACGATGACCAATATCATACCTCAGGCGCCGGCCAATAATCAGGGCCCCTGGGCGCAACTGGAAACTTACTGCCGCACCCTGGCTTCGGCCGGCAACGAGCTGTATATCATTTCCGGGCCGGGCGGCAGCGGTGGCGCTGGCACCAACGGTTCCAAAACGGTGCTCACCAACGGGGTGGCCGTGCCGAATTACACCTGGAAAGTAGCCGTCGTGCTGCCCATCGGCACTGGCGACGCGGCCCGCGTCACGTCGGCCACGCGCGTGATCGCCATCCGGATTCCGAACAACCAGACCGTGCAGAGCACCTCGTGGGGCCAGTACCGCGTCAGCGTCGATCAGATCGAAAGCCTGACCGGTTATAATCTGCTGTCGGCCGTCACGGCTTCCGTGCAGGATGTGGTGGAAAGCCGCATCGACGCTGGTCCGACCCAGTAGCCGACCCAGTAGCCGCCGACGCGGTATTCATCGGCGCTTACGCCAACTCCTTACGCCCGCCTTGGCCTTCCGGCCGGGGCGGGCGTTTGGCTTTATCAGCCCGGCTGGTCAAGCATCTTTGCAGCCTGATGCCGAACCGCTTCCCCGCCCTGCTGCCGCCGCTGTTGCTGCTTTCGTTTCTGACGCTGGCCGGTTGCGACCGCCCCGCCCGCGTCACGACGCCCAATCCCCCAAGCTCAGCTCCCAATACTCAAAAACCAGCACCCGCCAACGGCCTGCTGGAAACCTTCGACACCGGCACCAAGCCCGGTTACGCCCTGGCTACCGTGGCGCTGACCACGGGGCAGTGGGTGCTGGACGGCGCCCTCCTCGGCGCCTCGGCCAAAGACCAGCACAACGGCCGGGCGGCGCTGCGCCTGCAACCCGACGGCCGCGCCCGGATGGCTTTTGACGTGGCCGGGCCGGTGGCCACGGTCAGCGTCCGGGTAGGGACTTACGGCACCGATGCGGGCGCCCCGTGGCAACTCTTTGCCTCCACCGATGCGGGCCGAAGCTGGACGCAGGTGGGCGCCACCCAGCAGGCCGCGAAAGGAGGGCTGCGCCCGGTATCGCTGCTGGTGAACCGGCCCGGCCCGCTGCGTTTTGAGCTGCGCCACGCGGGCGGCGAAGGCGGGCGCCTCAATTTCGACGACTTCCGGGTGTCCGCCGCTGATGCCGTGGTGCTGCCTTCGGAAGACGTAGCGAAAGCCCCGCCCAGCCGCAACCTGCCGACGCCAGCGCCAGCGCCGACAGCGCCCAGCGCCCCGTCCCGCGCCGGGCGCCCCGACCACTTGACGCTCGGCAACCCCAGTACCGCCGCCGCTGACCCCGCTAGTGCCGATAACTGGCTGCTGCGCCGGCCGGAATACGTGCTGTCCTACAATCGCACGAAAAACACGGCCAACTGGGTGAGCTGGCACCTGAGCCGCCGCTGGAAGGGCCGCGCTGAGCGCACCAAGCAGTTCAGCCCGGACCCCGCGCTGCCGGCGGGTTGGTACCGCGTCCAGACCCGCGACTATTCCGGGTCGGGCTTCGACCGGGGGCATCTGTGCCCTTCCGATGACCGCGACGCCTCGCCGGCCGAAAACGCCGCTACGTTTTACTGCACCAATATCGTCCCGCAGGCACCCGGCAACAACCAGGGGCCTTGGAAAGACCTCGAAGAATACGCCCGCACCCTGGTGGCGCGCGGCGCGGAGCTACTGCTGATCGCGGGCCCGGCCGGGCAGGGCGGCACCGGCGAGCACGGCCCGGCTACGGCTATCGGTCCGGCCGCGCACCCGGTCGTGGTGCCGCGCTGGATGTGGAAAATGATCGTCGTGCTGCCCGGTGGTGGCACGTCAGATTTGAGCCGCCTGACCCCCGCTACGCGCGTCATTGCCGTGCAGATGCCCAACGACGATGCCGTGCGTGGCCATCAGTGGGGCGAATACCGCGTCAGCGTAGCCCAACTGGAAAAACTGACCGGCTACAACTTTCTGAGCGCCGTGCCGCCGGACGTTCAGCGGGTGCTGGAAGCGAAAGTGGACGCCGGGCCGGTGCGGTAAGCCAGTTGGCTGCGTGGTTCAAAACAATATTGGCAAGGCCAAGCAGCGCCTTCAATTTTTGCTCGTGCGGACCAGCAGCAAGGGCAACTTAGAGCCGTTTCGGCCAATAAGCGGTCAGCCATAAGCTTCAAGCTTCAAGTCAATTCGCTGATAGACAAGTGAAAGAGCGAGGGCTAAATGGTGCGTGATCTTTGGCCGACCGCTAAATACCTCGCTACCGTCTATGATCGACCCGGCACTACAGCCCAGGCGTTCGTAAGAGTTTAAAGGTAACCGCCCGCCCATCGCCCCACCGCAAGCGCAGCAAATAGACGCCCGGCGGGGCACCGCTCAAATCCAGCGGCGCGGGGCCGGTGCCCGCGGCCACGCTTTGCCGCCGTACCACCCGGCCCAGCGCATCGGTGACCACCGCCTCGGCCCCGCCCGCGCCGGCCAGCGTGAAGACGCCCGTGGCGCTGGGGTTGGGATAGACGCTGACCGCCGCCGCTTCCGTTGCCCCGCCCGGCAGCCCCACGCCCGTGGGGCGGGGGCAGACGCGGGCGGGCGGCGCCCCACCGGCCATCAGGTAGCCCATCGAGTCGATGCGGAACGCCCAGCCGTCCGAGGTGCCCGTGTCGGGGGGGGTGGCGAAGAGGTAGCCCGTGCCTAGGAAGCCGCCGTTGGGGGCGGCGCAGAAGCCGGAGAAATAGTTATCGCTCCGGGGGCCGTTGAGGTAGCGGTAGGTGCGGAACCAGACCGAATCGCCGTCGGCGCACACCTTGTAGGCGAAGGCTTCCGTCACGCCGACGCGGCGGTCGATGGTGTCGTTCTGCTGGCCCGCCACGACGACCGCGCCATCGGCCAGTTCCACGGCGGCCAGAGCGGCGGGAATAGTCCGCGTCGGCCCCAAGGTGCGGTGCCAGAGCAGTTGCCCGGCGGGGGTGAACTTATAGAGGCTCTGCGGGCCGCGCCGGTAGTTGTAAATGAATGGCTGCCCTTCGATGGCGGGCAGCAGGTAGTTGCCGTCGCGGGTCACGAGCACCGGTCCGGCGCCGTTGATGACGGTCGAATCGCCGACCAGCTTTTGCCACAGCGGCGTACCGGCTGCATTCACTTTGAGCAGATACGAGGACGAATGCGGCGCGAAGAGGGGCGTTCGGGCATAGCCACTGAGCAGAAAGCCGCCGTCGGGGGTGGCCGTCACGAAGTAGGTCGTCGTCTCGTCCTGGTTGCCGTAGTAGCGGCGCCAGAGCAGGGTGCCGGCCGAATCGACCCGCAGTAGCATCGCCTGCTGGTACTGGTCGCCGGTCGGTCGGCGACGCAGTGTAGTGCCCACCAGCGCATAGCCGCCGTCCAGAGTGCGGCACATGCCGTAGGCAATCGTTGGGTCTGGAGCCACGTAAGTGCGGGTCCAGAGCGTATCGCCCAGCGCATTGAAGCGCCAAAGCATTGGTGCGCGGAGCGGGGCCGTAGGCAGATTCGCACTCCCCGGCATAATATAACCTCCGCCAGGGGCCGTAAAAAGTCCGCTCAAAAAGGGACCATAGTAGCTGATGGTCGGATGGGCGAATTGTCGTAGGCGGCGCGTTTGCCCCTCTGGCGTCAAAAACCGGAGTTGCTGGGCGCGCCGTTGATTAGGACCAATGCCGTTTACCTCACCACTTGTTACAAAACCGCTGTCGATGGCCACGGCGGGGCCGAGGTAGCTTTGCGTACCGGTGCTACTGGCGTAACGATTGTTGAAATATTGGCCTTGTGCGGGTAAGCTAGCCAAAAGCAGCAACACCCCTGGTTTGATGAATAAGTGACGCATAGCAGCACTGCATTGGGCCGTAGCGGCTACTCGACGTAAGCCAAGCAGCCGCCACGGTCACGAACGCATCAGATTAGGGCTGCACCACTAACGTGCCCGTCTGGCCCTTGCGGCTTCCTATCCAATGGATGTAGTAGTATAGCCCCGGCCGCAGGCCTGCCAGGTTCAACTCGACGGTGCCGCGTTCTCCGGTTAAAGCCAACTCCTGCACGTGTTTCCGGTACGCATCATAGAGCAGCAGGCGCCCGACGGGGCCAGCTTCCTGCGTAAATGCCACCTGCACCGTGCCGCTAGCGGGGTTAGGAAACAGACGTACTGTACCTGCCGTTTTAGTCGATGACGGTTGTGCCACCGGAGCAACAGTGCGGTTATACCCCCCCGGTCGTATCCAGGGCCGCTTCCCGCACGGGCCGGAAGACGTAGCCGCAGTAGTAGCTCAGGGCCGTGCGGCCAGCTACATAGCCCCAGGTCAGGGTGTCGTTGGCGATGCGCCAGAGCGGAGCGCGCAGGCTCGAATCGGCCCGCAGGGCTACGGCGATCGCCGAATCGGACCCCAGCGGCGCCAGCAGCGCCCGCACTTGGGCGAGCGGCGGCGGTAAACAAGAAGCAAAAAGCGAATTCATGGGCAAAACATCAGCGTAAGAGTTTAAAGGTAGCCGCCCGCCCATCGGGCCAGCGCAAGCGCAGAAGATACACCCCCGGCGGGGCGGTGCCCAAATCCAGCGGCGCGGGGCTACTGCCCGCTGCCACGCTTTGCCGCCGCACCACCCGG
>JANPLI010000196.1:0-4452 GCA_031426455.1 Hymenobacteraceae bacterium
CCGCAGCCGACGCCCCGATTGCCCCCGAAACCAGTCGCCATACCGACCCACGTAGCCATCGGCTTTTTTTCACTGATCGAAAAACGCATCCCGCAAATAAACAACAGATTAGCTGGAAACCAACCTGCCAAAGTAGAGTTACGCGGTCGCCACAGTCACTTTCCGCTCCCCCACCTGCTGGCGCCACATCGCGTAATACAACCCCTTACTTTCGAGCAGCTCGCTGTGGCGCCCGCTTTCCGCGATCTGGCCGCGCTCCAGCACGAAGATGCGGTCGGCGTGGAGGACGGTACTGAGGCGGTGGGCGATCAGGATCGTGATGTGCTCGCCGGTGGCCGAAAGCTCGCGCACGGTGCGGGAGATCTCCTCTTCCGTGAGCGAATCCAGGGCCGAAGTGGCCTCGTCGAAGACCAGCAGCGCGGGCCGGCGCAGCAGCGCGCGGGCAATGCTGAGGCGCTGCTTTTCGCCGCCACTCACCTTCACGCCGCCTTCGCCGATCACCGTATCGAGGCCCTGCGCGGCGCGGCTCAGCAGCGAGTGCGCCGCCGCCTGGTGCAGCGCGGCCAGGATTTCCTCGTCAGAAGCGGTGGGCGCCACGAAGCGCATATTGTCGCGGATGGAGCCAGCGAAGAGCTGCGGGTCCTGCGTCACGAAGCCGATTTGCTCGCGCAGGGCGTCCAGATCGAGCTGCTCGCCGGGGATGCCGTTGTAGCGGATCTGCCCCTGATTCGGCTGGTAGAGGCCGACGAGGAGCTTGACCAGGGTGGTTTTACCGGCGCCGCTGGGGCCGACGAACGCGATGGTGGCGCCCTTTTCGGCCCGAAACGAGATGTCGGTCAGGGCTGGCGAAGATGCCGACTGGTGCTGAAACGTGACGTGCTCGAAGGCAAACTGGCGCACTGGCCCCACGGCGGCGGGGTGGGCGGGGCGGACCTCGACGGGCGTGTCGAGGATCGTGCGGAAATTGGCTAGCGAGACCTCCGTTTCGCGGTAGATGTTGATGATGTTGCCCAACTCCTGCAACGGCCCGAAGATGAAGAAGGAGTAGATAAAGAGCGAGAAAAACTCGCCCACCGTGAGCTTGCCGCTGAACACGAGGTACAGCATCAGCAGCAGAATGGCGTTGCGCAGCAGGTTCACGCAGGTGCCCTGCACGAACGAAAGCGAGCGGATGTAGCGCACCTTTTTCAGCTCCAGGGCCAGGATTTTCTGCGTCACGCCGTTCAGCCGCTCGGTTTCCTGCTGGGCCAGGCCGAGGCTTTTCACCAGCTCGATATTCCGCAGCGACTCGGTGGTGGAGCCGGCCAGGGCCGTGGTTTCCTTCACGATCTGGGTCTGCACCACCTTGATGCGCTTACTCAGGACGGACGACAGGATGCCGAGCACCGGAATCGTCAGGAAGTAGATCGGCGCAATCAGCCAGTACACCGAGATGGCGTACACCACCACGAATACAATGCCCACCAGCGAGGTGAAGAGCACGTTGACGAAGTTCTGAATCAGGCGCTCGACGTCGGTGCGTACTTTCTGAAGCTTACCGAGGGTCTCGCCGGAGCGCTGGTCTTCGAAGACGGAATACGGCAGGTCGAGGGAGTGGCGCAGGCCGTCGGAATAGAGCTTGGCGCCGAGTTTTTGGGTGACGACGTTGACGAAGTAGTCCTGAAAGTTCTTCGCAATCCGGCTCACCATCGCCACGCCCATCGCGGCCAGAATCAGCAGGCCCGCGCCCTGCATAAAGCCCGCAGCGCCGAGTTTGGCCTTCACCCCGCCGGGGGCGGTGACGTACTGGTCGATAATCTTCCGGAAAATCCAGGGGTCGAGGAGCGAAAAAACCTGGTTGATGGTGGCCAGGCCCAACGCCAGGGCCACGAGCGGCCAGAACGGCCGGAGGTAACGGTACAGAATATCCATCAGCAGGGAAGTCGCGCGCGGCCCGGCAAAATTGCCGGCAACGGGGCAAAGGTGCGAGGTATTTTTAGGTGCGAAGTCAGAGGTGCGAAGTGCGAGGTGGAAGACGTGATACCTCGCACCTCGCACCTCGCACCTCGCACCTCGCACCTCGCACTTCGCACTTCGCACCTACGGCACCCAGTCCAGCACGACTTCCACGCCGGCTTCGAAGTAGAGCGTGAGGGTCGCTGCCTGGCCATCGGGGGTGCGCTGGAGCCGCGTGACCAGCGCGCGCGTCTGCTCCTGGGGCAGGCGCAGCGTGAGGTAAGGGCGCCCGAGGCGCGGATCGCGGGTGACGGCCCAGGTACCGGACGCCGATAGGTCGGGGCCGACGACGTGCAGTTCGCCGCTGGCGTCGAGGGTCAGGTCCGTGGCCAGGTTGAAGACCGTCGCGCCCCCCGGCCCACGCCGCCGCTGCCGCCAATGCCCGAATAGCCAGGCGTCGGGGCAGGTTTGCAGGTTGATGTCGAAAAGCAGCGGAGCGGGCACGGGGCTGGGGTTGAATAGCAGGGAGCAGCGAGAGCCGCAACAGTCAGATCAAGCCAGGGCGGCGATTAGCCCTGCGGCTGGCGCAGGCGCGCGTTTTCCAGGCGCAGGGTTTCGACTTCGTTTTCCAGGTCGAGGGTGCGAAAGGTGACTTTGGTTTCCAGGTCGTCGTAAGCGCGGCGCAGTTCCTGATTGGCTTCGTGCAGCGCCAGCGTGCGCTCCTCTACTACCCGTTCGAGTTGGGCCGGCGTCTTGAGCGCCAGAGCCTGGGGCAGCACTTGGCGCAGGGCCAAAACCGTCCCCCAAGAAGCAATGGCTGTTAATACCCGTACCAGGCCGCTGAACCGGTACACGGGCACGTAGAACATCACGGCATCAAGCAGGTGCGTGCTGCCGCAGGCCAGGATAAAGAGCGCGAACAGCCAGAAGACCAAGCCGAACGGCACATCGTCGCGCTGGCGGATGAACTGCACCAGCAGGATCGGGATCACCCCGTAAGCACCCCAGATCAGCAGGTCGGCGCCGATGTAGAGCCAGCCGTGGAAGTCGGTCCAGCGCCCGCACTGCCAGCGGGGCGGCCAGCCGGTAGGGTCGAAAAGATGCGTAAAGAATTCGCTGATCTGCGCCGACAGTGGCATTGTGGCGGGGTCGGGCAGGGCATCCGCTACCGCCGCCTCGGAACCCAGCGCCTGGGTGGCCACGCCCATTATCAGCCCGCAGGCCAGTAAAATACCATAAAACCGGAGCAAACGCATCGCAGAAAAGAGAAAAGGCAGCCGAAACTACGGGATAGCGTCCGCGCGGGTTGAGGGGTGCAAATTAGGTAGGGTTTGGGGTTTGGGAGGTTTTTTTTAGGTGCGAAGTGTGAGGTGCGAAGTGCGAGGTGAAAGACGTGATACCTCGCACCTTGCACCTAGCCCTTCGCACCTCACACATACTGCACCTCGCACCTCGGTTGCTGCGGGGCGAAGCCCCTGGCTACACCTCACACCTCACACCTCGCACCTCACACCTCACACCTCGCACCTCGCACATACTGCACCTCGCACCTCGCACCTCGCCCCCGTCGCTTCGCGACTTGGTTGCTGCGGGGCAAAGCCCCTGGCTACACGCACTCGCGCTTCGCGCTTCGTAACACCTCGCACCTCGCACCTCACACCTATCTCCAGCGGTCGTCGGCCAGGATTTCGTCGAGCAGGCGCTGATACTCGGTGGTGCGCTGGGTGGCCGCGCGCTGAGCAGCTTCGCGGTAGGCGCCGAGGGGGTCTTCGGCGGCGGCGGCGTTGGGGGCCATCGCGGGGTCGAAGGAGCCAGTTTCGAGCAGGTAGCGCACCAGGGTGGCGTGCTGGTCGAGGGTGGTTTTGCGCGCCAGCAGCGAATCGACGTAGGCCCGGACCCGCGCCCGGCGGTCGGGCACGGGTTCGAGCAGCAGCACCGTAAAAGCCGTTTTGCGCAGGTGCGTGAGCAGGCTTTTGCCCTGCCGGTAATCGGCCTCCAGCGTCAGCGAGTCGGCGTGCCGCAACCGCCCCGGCCGCAGCCGCCCGCCGCGCCCCAGGTACTGGCTGAACACCCGCGAAGCGCCCCGCTGCTCGACGGCGAGGCCGTCGGTGGTTTCGTCGGCGGCGGCCAGAAAGTCGGCGTAGCCCGCCCGCAACTGCTCCTGCTGCTGGGTGCTGCGGCTGAACGAAAGCGAGACGTACGTGGCCGACAGCGTCAGAAACGAGCCGGCCAAAACCGGCAGCAAAAGGCGGAGAACTTCGGCGCGGGGGAGCATCAGCAGCAGCTACGGGTGAGGGCTGCCCTTACGAGGAGGCAAGGGGCGGGGTTAGAGGTGCGAAGTGCGAGGTTTTTTAGGTGCGAGGTGCGAGGTGCGAAGTGCGAAGTGCGAAGTGCGAAGTGCGAGGTGTTACGAAGCGCGAAGCGCGAGTGCGTGTAGCCAGGGGCTTTGCCCCGCAGCAACCAAGTCGCGAAGCGACGGGGGCGAGGTGCGAGGTATCACGTCTTCCACCTCGCACC
>JANPLI010000197.1:0-15149 GCA_031426455.1 Hymenobacteraceae bacterium
CCACCACCCCACCACCTCACCACCCCACTACCTCACCAACGCATCCGGCTGCTGGCCCGCCCGCTCCCAGGCCTGGAAAGCGGCGATTTCGTCCCGGAATTTTTTGATGAACCACGCAATCAGCGCCAGGTCGTCGCCAAAGCCGATGATGGGGATGAAGTCGGGAATGACGTCAATCGGCGAGACCACGTAGAGCAGCACCGCCACCGCGCTGACGACGGTCATCGGCGAGACGCCCCGGTAGTGGCCCGCCGCCCAGGCGCGCACCAGCCGGATCAGCGTCAGGCCCAGCTCGACCACCTGATGCACGCCGGACTTCGGGTTGTCGTGGTTCTTGAGCGTATCCACGGCTTCCTTCAGCACCAGCGCCACGGCGGCGGGCTTGCCCACCAGCTTGGCGGCGCGCTTCAGGAAGTAGGTAAAGATCGACTTCCCGGCAATGCGGGCGCCTTTTTCAGTGAGGGCAGACATAAAAAACGGGAAAAGCGGAAGCTCGGGGCGGGAAGGCCGCGCCCGGTCTCCGCTTACGGCCCGGCGGGGCGAGCGGTTCGCCCGGCGGCGCAAAAGCGGGGGCTGGACTCAGCCCAACCCGGCTTCGGCCAGCAGCGCGTCCAGTTCGCCGGGGGCCAGGTTTTCGCGGTCGGCCTTGTCGTACACGCTCAGCAGCACGATCCGCTCGCCTTCGATGCGCACCAGCGTGATGACGCGGGCGCCGCCGCTCTTGCCCTTGCCCTTGGACTTGATGGCGAGGCGAATCTTGTAACAGTTCTGGCCCAGCGGGGCACCTTGAACCGGGTTTTCACCCAGCGAAGCGACCAGCGCGCGCAGATCGTCGCGGAAAGAAAAATATTTCTTGATCAGCCGCCGGGCCTGCCGCCCAAAGGCAGGCCCTTCCTGCAAAACATAGGCGCTCATTGGCTCGCCTTCGCGCCCCAGTGGGCTTCGTGTTCGGCGTCCAACTCTTTCAATAGCTCTTCAATGGGACGCAGTTGGATTTCGCCCCGCTCGGCGCGCTCCACGTCCAGCAGCGATTGCTTCAAATCGTCCACCCACTCCTGCTGCTCCGGCGTCAGGGGCTTTTTGAGCGGCTTGGTCTTCATTTTTTCCAGCTGCACCCCCGGCAGCTTTTGCAGCAACTTGCGCACGAAGGCTTCTTCGCCGGGGCTGATGGTCAACAGGTATTGGCTCATACCTCAAAGATGCGGAAATGAGGGGGAATGGTTCAGCAGAGCGGGCTACGCTACGCCAAAGTCGCGCAGATGAAACCCAGCGTCGCTATCCTGAAAGGTGAAGCCGATACCGTCCAGAATCTGCCACTGCTGGCGCTGATTTAGTCGCAGCTTTTTGATCTCCGGGAAGGCGCGGACGGGTACGCTCAGGCGCCGGCCGTCAGCTAAATGCAACTCAATCCGTCCGCGCGGAAATGCCAAGCTGACCAGCCGTGTCCTTGCCGTCTTCATTTGCATCGCCCGTTAGCTTTTCCTGTTCCTTCGTTCTGAACGTTTCATACCACGTGCAGAAAGCCGCAAACTCTTCTGGGGGCATTTGAAGGATTTGCTCTTTCAGTTGTTCTACCTTGCTCATAAGTCAAAGATGCGGACTGGGGCCGGAATGGTTCGACCTACTGGCATTGGCTTTCCCAATAAGCACCTTCGTCACCCTCGAAGGCGTCATCAATTGTGTTTTGCTCCCATCTTGAACCGCGGTAGGCAGCGCCTAAGTTTTCTCTACGAGGCTGCCTGCAGATTTCCTCATCAAGCTGTTTCTGATAATCGGCTTCGCGTTGAGCAACTTGTCGTCTGTAAGACTTCACGAGAAAATCGTAGTAGCTTTTAGAATTAACACGCTCACGCCTCCACTTCGGTAACGTGTTTTGAAATTCGCTCCACTCTTCAACAGCTTGTTCTTTGCTATGACCGTATTCTCCATCATCAAACCAAGCCTCGCTGTCCACAGAACTGCAAAATTCTGCATCCGCCTCTAAAACAAGCAAAACCATCTCGCGCTTGGCGTGGTATTCGACATATTCTATCTCCAGCTCAGCCCCACCGTAGGCTAAGTCAATCAAGCAGGCGATTTCTAAGCTAACTACGTGTTTTTGCCCGTTAACAAAAAACACAGCGTTTACTTGGTCGTCTTCTTTCATAAACAATACACAAACCGCCCGCCAGCCCCAATGCCAACGGGCGGTCCAAATGTAGCGCAACAAACGGAGATTGCTTCGTTCCTCGCAATGACAAGCTAAACCAGCCCAGCCGCCTTCGCCACCGCCGCGTCCAAACCCGCCAGATTCTTCCCGCCAGCGGTAGCGAAGAACGGCTGCCCGCCGCCGCCGCCCTGGATTTCCTTGGCCAGTTCGCGCACCATTTTGGTGGCGTCGAAGCGGCCGGATTTGGCCAGTTCGTCGTCCAGCATCACGGCTAGTTGCGGCTTGCCGTCGATTTCGGCGCCCAGCACCAGCACGAGGTTTTCGGTGGTCTGGCGGAGTTGGAAGGCGAGCGTTTTCAGGGCTTCGGCGGAGCTGACGCTCACCTTTTTCGCCAGAAAGTTGATGCCGTTCAGCGGCTGGATTTCGCCTTGCAACTGGGTTTTCAAGGCGCTGAGCTGCTGCGCTTCGGCCGCTTCCAGGGCTTTGCGGAGCGTGGCCGTTTCGTCGGTCAGTTTCTGGACGGCCGTCAGCAGGTGCTGGGGGTGGTTGAAGGTCTCGCGCACGGCATCGAGCAGGGCCAATTGCTCGTTGACGTAGGCTTCGGCGAGGTTGGCCGTGACGGCTTCGATGCGGCGCACGCCCGCACCCACGGCGCTTTCGGCGGTGATTTTGGCGAACCCGATCTCGCCGGTGTTCGGCACGTGGGTGCCGCCGCAGAGTTCGACGCTGTACTCCTTATCGAAGGTGATGACGCGCACGGCGTCGCCGTATTTCTCGCCAAACAGGGCCATTGCACCGCGCGCTTTGGCTTCGGCCACCGGCACGGCGCGCTCCTCGGTCAGCGGAATCTGCTGGCGGATGCGCTGATTGACGAGGCGCTCGACTTCGCGCAACTGCGCGTCCGTCACCTTCTGAAAGTGGCTGAAGTCGAAGCGCAACAGCTTCTCGCTCACCAACGAGCCGCGCTGCGCTACGTGGGTGCCCAGCACCTCGCGCAGGGCAGCGTGCAACAAGTGCGTGGCCGAGTGGTGGCGCTGAATCATCCGGCGGCGCACGCCGTCCACGCGGGCCGTGATTTCGGCTTCCACGTCCATCGGCAACTCACTGACGACGTGAATGATCAGGTCGTTTTCCTTGCGCGTGTCCAGCACCCGCACCTTGCTCAGCTCGCTTTCCAGGTAGCCGGTATCGCCCACCTGCCCGCCGGACTCGGCGTAGAACGGCGTCCGGTCGAGCACGACGTGGAATTCCTGCTTTTTCTCCTTCGTCGTCACGGCGCGGTAGCGGAGCAGCGTGGCGGTGGTCGTCAGCTCGTCGTAGCCGGTGAAGACGGGCAACGTGCTGGATTCCTGCACGATGACCCAATCGCCCTGGGCTTGCTCAGCAGCTTTGCGCGAGCGGTTTTTCTGGGCTTCCAGCGCGCGGGCAAAGCCTTCGGTATCGACGGAAAAGCCGCGCTCACGGGCAATCAGCTCGGTGAGGTCGAGCGGGAAGCCGAAGGTGTCGGAAAGCTGAAAGGCGGTGGCGCCGTCGATCTGGCCCGCTTTGCCGTCGCCCATCACTTCCTCCAGCCGGCGCAGGCCGCTTTCCAGCGTCCGCAGAAAAGCCAGTTCTTCTTCCAGAATCACCCGCTTCACGAAGTCCTGCTGGGCTTTCAGCTCCGGGAAGATGCCGCGCATCTGTTCCGCCAAAACCGGCACGAGCGTGTGCAGGAAGGGCGTCTTGAAGTTCAAAAACGTGAACGCGTAGCGCACGGCACGGCGCAGAATCCGCCGAATCACGTAACCGGCCTTTTGGTTAGAAGGCAGTTGGCCGTCGGCAATGGTGAAGGCAATGGCGCGGATGTGGTCGGCGATGACGCGGATGGCGATGTCGGTCTTTTCGAGTTTCGAGTTTCGAGTTTCGAGTGCCGAATGTGCTGGCTGAGGCGTAGTACCGCCATATTCTACGCCCGCCGCCGTGGCGATGAACTGAATCAGGGGCTGGAAAACGTCGGTATCATAGTTCGACTTCACGCCTGATACGGCCATCATCAGGCGCTCGAAGCCCATTCCGGTGTCCACGTGCTGGGCGGGCAGCTTGACGAGCGACTTATCGGCGAGCCGCTGAAACTCCATGAACACGTTGTTCCAGATCTCGACCACCTGCGGATGGTCGGCGTTCACCAGCTCGCGGCCGGACTGGGCGGCGATTTCCGCCTCGTCGCGCAGGTCGATGTGAATTTCCGTGCAGGGGCCGCACGGGCCGGTGTCACCCATTTCCCAGAAGTTATCCTTCTTGTTGCCGGGCAGGATGCGGTCGGGCGTGGTGTATTGCAGCCACAGGTTCTGGGTTTCGGTGTCGGCGGCCAGGTTATCGCCGGCATCGCCCTCGAAATACGTGACGTAGAGGCGGTCTTTCGGCAGTTGATAGACTTCCGTCAGCAGCTCCCAGGCCCAGGCAATGGCCTCGGTCTTGAAGTAGTCGCCGAACGACCAGTTACCCAGCATCTCGAACATCGTGTGGTGGTACGTATCGTAGCCCACTTCTTCGAGGTCGTTGTGTTTTCCGCTGACGCGCAGGCACTTCTGGGTGTCCACCACGCGGCGGTTGGGCGCGGACTTGTTGCCGAGGAAGTAGTCCTTGAACGGCGCCATCCCCGAGTTGATGAAGAGCAGCGTGGGGTCGTCCTTGACGACCATCGGCGCCGACGGCACGATGACGTGGCCCTTCGAGGCGAAAAAATCAAGAAACTGCTGGCGGATAGCGGCGGCGGACGGACGGCTGGACATTCGGTAGAAAAAACTAAAAGGCGGAACGGCGGCGCGGCGGTGGTTGGGCTACGGCCGCGCGCGGACCGGTTGGGCCGCAAAATTAGCCCGGCGCCCGGCGGCGTACCACGCCCCGGCACCGGTTAGGGCCGGCCGGCGGCAAGCTGGCCGCTCGTTTAGAGGCATATTTTCGCCGTTCGCTCCCTGCATACCAACGCTGGCGGACATCGCCGACACGCGGCATTGCGCTTTACCTAACTTTATGGGCGCTCCCGGACAATCCGGGCAAGGCGACGATTTTACCCCCTTTTTCCATTTTTCTGATGAGCAGTTTCCACACCATTCTCTCCCACGAAGTGCAGGACTACGCCACCTGGCGCACTCACTTCGATGGCCACGAGGCCAAGCGCGCGCAGCACGGCATCCAGATCGATGGCGTGTACGCCGCCCTCGACAACCCGAACCACGTCACGATAATGGCCCGGCTGGCCTCGCCCGACGCGCTGCAAAGCTTTATGGGCGACCCGGAGGTGCAGGGCACGATGCAGCAGGCCGGCGTGATCGGCCGGCCGCAGGTGCAGATGCTGCAAGCCGTATAAGCCGGCACACTTCGTCCGTTGTTGAAAAGACTGCCCCCCCGCCGGGCAGTCTTTTTTTTGGCCGCCGCCGCCGAATATCCGCGCGCCGTGCCGATTTTTGGCAAACCAAACGCCCCTTGCCCCCGCCCTGATGCCCTACCGCGAAAAACCCATTGAAAAGCAGTACTACTCCATCGGCGAAGTGGGGGTGATGTTCGACGTCAACCCCTCACTACTGCGTTACTGGGAGCAGGAATTCGAGCTGCTCCGCCCGCGCAAGACCCAGGGCGGCACCCGGCGCTACTCGCTCAAGGACCTGGAGGTTTTCAAGCTCATCTTTCACCTCGTCAAGGAGCGCGGTTACACGCTGGAAGGCGCCCGCGAGATGCTCAAGCACAATAACGAGCAGCAGCGCGAGCGCCTCGACATCATCCGGCGGCTGGAACGGGTCAAGAAGTTTCTGAACGAGGTGAAAGAGCGGCTGTAGCCACGTTGCGCTGATCACCATCCTACCCAGTTCTGAACCTGGGCATCAAGCACTGGGGATCGGGTATTAGGTTTTAGGTATTAGGGCTTAGGTTTTAGGTGTCAGGGCTGAAAACGGAGCCGTCAGAAACCCCAAGCCGAACCCCCAACACCCAATATACCCAAGCCCCAATACCCAACACCCAAGGCCCAACACCCAAGGCCCGCCCGGCGCCCCCGCTATGACGCAAACCGCCCTCCTCACCCCCACCATTGCCCGCGTGGCCCTTACGCTACTGCCCGGCATCGGCCCGAAACTGACGCGCCAGTTGGTCAGCTACTGCGGCTCGCCGGAAGCCGTGCTGGCCGCGGGCGCGGGGCGGCTGCTGAGCATTCCCGGCATCGGCCCGGCGCTGGCCGGTGGTATCAGTCACGCCCCGAAGGCGGTTCGGGAGGCCGAACAGCTCGTGGCCCGCTGCGAACGCGAAGGCATCCGCATCCTGTGGTACGAAGACCCTGGTTTCCCGCGCCGCCTGCTGCCGCTGCCCGACGCCCCGGCGCTGCTCTACTGTCAGGGCGCCGCGGACCTCGACGCGCCCCGCGCCGTGGCGCTGGTGGGCACCCGGCAGGCTACCGACTACGGCCGGCGCGCCACCGAAAAGCTCATCACAGGCCTGGTGCCACATCAGCCGCTCATTATCAGCGGCCTGGCTTACGGCATCGACATTATGGCGCACCGCGCGGCCCTCGAAGTGGGCCTGCCCACGGTGGGCGTGGTGGCCGGCGGCCTCGACTGCCTCTACCCCGCCGAACACCGCCGCACCGCCGACCGGATGGTGGCCGAAGGTGGCGCCCTGCTGACGGAATATCCGTTCGGCGTCCGGCCGATGAAGCTCCAGTTTCCGGCCCGCAACCGCATCATTGCGGGCCTGAGCGAGGCCACGATTGTGGTCGAAGCGGCCGCGCGCGGGGGCGCCCTGATCACCGCCGAGCTGGCCAACGACTACGACCGCGCCGTGCTGGCCGTACCCGGCGAGATTTTCGCGCCTTATTCGCTGGGTTGCAACCAGTTCATCCGCGACGCCAAAGCCGCGCCCTGCCTTTCGGCCGACGATATCGTGGTGGCCCTCAACTGGGACGGCGCGCTGTACCCCGTCGCGGGGCCGGGGTCGCGCCCGGCCCCCGCCCCCGACCTCAACCCCGACGATTTTTCCGCCGACGAGGCCGTCATCGTCCGCGCGCTGCTCGTCTCCCCGGATTATACGGACCAGATCGACGGCCTGAGCTGGCGCACCGGCCTGCCGATGAGCGTTGTGTCCGGGGCCCTGCTGACGCTGGAGCTGGCCGGCGCCGTGAGTGCGCTCCCCGGCAAGGTTTTCCGGCTCGTCGGCTGATGGGGCTGATACTGCTGAACGATGCGCTGGTGCCCGCCGAAGCGGCGCCGTGGGCCGATAACCGGGGGTTCCGCTACGGCGACGGCTTCTTTGAAACCATCGTCAGCATCCACGGCGAGCTGCAAAACTGGCCCCAGCACCTGGCCCGCATTCAACGCGGCGCCGCCACGCTGCACCTCGATTTCCCGACCGATTTCGCCGAAAAACTCCCCACTCTGCTGATGCAGTTGGTGCAAGCCAACCTCCCCCCCTCAAACCCTCCCCCCCTCCCACCCTTCCGCCTCCGCTGGCAGTGCTGGCGCGCGGGCGGCGGCTTCTACACCCCCGAAACGAACCGCGCCGAATGGCTGGCCACGGCCGAGCCGCTGGCAGTTTCACCGGACGAAATCCGCTTCGGCGGGCGGGCCGATTTCGCCCAAACCGTGCGCACGGCCCCTTCCGCGCTTTCCTTTCTGAAAGGCCCGAACGCGGCGCTCTACACCCTGGCGGCCCTTGAAAAACGGGCGCGCGGGCTGGACGAGCTGATCCTGCTCTCGCCGGACGGTTACGTAGCGGAAGCCACGGCGGCGGCCTTAATCTGGGTCAAGGACGGCATTCTTTTCACCCCCGATACCACCGCGACCGGCGCCGTGGCGGGCGTCCGGGCAGCGGCGCTGCTGGCAAAGGCCCGTGCGGCGGGGCAAACGGTGCGGGAAGGCTGCTTTTTACCAGCCGACCTCCTGACGGCCGATGCCGTCGCAACCGTCAGCGTGACGGGCATTCGGTGGCTGACGCAGGTGGCGGACGCTGTTTTCAACCCGCAAACATCTGCTCTTCAGGCCATCATTAGGCGCATCGGAAGGGCTGATTAGCTACTGCCGCTCGTAATCATCCACGGAAGTCGTGGTCGAACCGTCCGGGTTGGTGTTCGCGTAACGCAGCGTCAGATGGCCCGGCGTCAGGGTAGTGATCTGCTTCTGATAACTGACGGCCTCGTAGTGTTGCGTCTGCGGAAAATCAAAGTTAATCTGGTCGCCCGACCGGGTGTACAGCCCCTGCGGCTCCGGCAGCGCATCGGAATGGGTCGTGACTTTGGCTTCGCTGAACGTGTAGCCCCTTGGGTAACCAGGCCGGGTGATGACGCCCGCGCGGTCGGACAGCACGGTGCCATCCGGGGCGGTGGTAATATTATGGTAGGCCGTCTGGCGCCACACACCGACGATGGAACCGGGCGCCTCGTTCAGATCGGCGTCGCGGGAGCAACTGGAGGCCGACAACAGCGTCAGCAGCAGGGCCAGACAGGTAAGCAGATGGCGCATCGGTGATTAGCGAAAGAAGGTGGTTTACGGCACCAAAGTACGACGGCTGGCGCCACCGGTTGAGCAAAGGCCACAACACGCCCGACCTTTGCCCTCGATGCCCACCCTCGACGTACTCTACGAAGACAACCACCTCTTGCTGGTGAACAAGGAAGCCGGCGTTCTGACGCAGGGAGACGCTACCGGCGACGTGCCGCTGGGCGAGTTGGCAAAGGCTTATCTGAAAGAAAAATATCAGAAGCCGGGGGCCGTGTTCTGCGGCGTCGTGCATCGCCTCGACCGCCCCGTGAGTGGCGTCGTGGCCCTGGCGAAGACCTCGAAAGCCCTCGAACGGCTGTCGGCGGCCTTCCGCACCCGCGCCGTGGAAAAGGTTTATTGGGCGCTCGTGGCGCGCCTGCCGGTGCCGGCCACCGGCACGCTGGTTCATTGGCTGGTGAAGGACGAGCGGCGCAACGTCGTCACGGCGCACCCGCACGAAGTGCCCGGCAGCCAGCGCGCCGAGCTGGATTACGAAGTGCTGCGCGAAATGGGCCCGTACTGGCTGCTGGAGGTGCGCCCGCTCACCGGGCGCCCCCACCAGATTCGGGTGCAGCTCGCCGCCGGCCTGCGCGCGCCCATTGCCGGCGACGTGAAGTACGGCGCCGCCCGCCCCCTGCCCGACCCGCGCCGCATCGGCCTCCACGCCCGCCGCCTGACGGTGCCGCACCCCACCAAACCCGACGAAACGGTGACAGTGGAAGCCCCCCTGCCGGACGCCGCACCGTGGCGGTAAGCTGAAAGCAGCCAGGGCACTAAAACTGAAAGTAGATAAACGAGCTGCTGCTTTTCTGCGTCAGAATCAGCAGGATGAGCATCGCGGCCCACCCCAGGCCGAGCAGCCACCACGGCAGGCGGGCCGCGACGCGTACCAGCGAGGTATCGCGTAGTTGCCAGTGCGCGGCCACGATGCCGACCGTCAGAACGCCTACTTTGAGCAGCTCGACGGTGGTCAGCAGGGGCTTGCCGCCGGGTATTCCGCCGAACATAGCACCCAACAGACGGGCGGCGGTGCCGAAGTCCGACGCCCGGAAAAACACCCACGTTACGTTCACCAGCAGCAGCGTGAGCAGCGCCAGGCCGATGCGGGTCAGCGGGCTGCCGGCCTGCGGCACGGGCACTACCGAGGCCCGGTACACAGCGGTACCCGCAGGCAGCGGCGCCGGTTGCCGGGCTTCGACCCAGCCCCGAATCAGCCGTTCCACGCATAGGAAAAGGCCGTGCAGGGCGCCCCAGGCCACGAAAGTCCAGGAGGCGCCGTGCCAGAGGCCGCCGAGCAGCATCGTCAGCATCAGGTTGAGGTAGGCGCGGCCAGCCCCGTGGCGGTTGCCGCCGAGCGGAATGTAGAGGTAGTCGCGCAGCCAGGTGGAAAGGGTGATATGCCAGCGCCGCCAGAAGTCGGAAAAGCCGATGGCCGCGTAGGGGTAGCGGAAGTTGTCGGGCAGCACGAAGCCCAGGCACAGCGCCACGCCGATGGCGCAGGTGGAGTAGCCGGCGAAGTCGCAGACAATCTGCCCCGAAAAAGCCAGTACGCCCGCCCAGGCGTCGAGCGCCGCCAGCGGAAACGGCACCCCGAACACACTGTCGGCGGCGGGCGCGAGCAGGCCGTCGGCCAGGACGACCTTCATAAAGAGCCCCAGCGAAAGCAGGAAAAGCCCCCAACCCATTTGCTGCCGAGTAGCCTGATGCGGCGTGTGAAACTGCGGAACCAGGTCGGCGGGCCGCACGATGGGGCCCGCCACCAGATGCGGAAAGAACGTGACGAAGAGCGCGAAATTCAGAAACGAAGGCTCCGGCGCCGCCTGCCGCCGGTAAACGTCGAGGGTGTAGGAGAGCGTGACGAAGGTGTAGAAGGAGATCCCAACCGGCAAGATCAGGTCGGGCTTGGCGGCGTGAAAGGCGATGCCGACGGCACCGAGCAAGGCGGTGAAGTTGTCGAGCAGAAAGCCGCCGTACTTGAAAAACGAGATCAGCCCCAGGTTCAGGGCCAGGCTCACGGTCAGCAGCAGCTTGCGCGGCACGGGTCGTTCCTCGCGCGAAATCAGCCGGGCGATGTAAAAATCCACCGCCGTGGCCAGCCACAGCAGCAGCACGAACGGCGGGTTCCAGAGGGCATAAAACAGGTAGCTGGCCAGCAGCAGGTTGATCTTCTTGACCCGCCACGGCAACGGCAGGTGGTGCAGCACCAGCAGCGCCGCGAAGAAAAGGGCAAAACCGTAGGAGTTGAAAACCATCAGGGTAGGGAATTAGCCGAACGGGTTAGCGAGCAATCAACGGGCAGCAAGCGGAGCTACCGCCACGGGCTGCGCGCGGATCGACCACCCCATTTTCTGCTCGATGATCGGCATCAGCGCCCGCGTAAATACCGCCGCGTCGCGGGGCGATAGGTGCGACCATTCGGGGCACTCGAAGCCTGCCAGCGCCGGGTAGTCGGCGTAATAGATGCCCGGCGTGTGGGTGTAGGCCAGCAACCGGTCCCAGTATTCGGCCCGGGGGAAGTTGCGCGTTTCCATCTGCCGGTACAGGCCACTCGACGGGCAGCGCACGAATAAAACCTGCCCGCCGCGCGCCCGAATCTGGTCCACGGCGCGTTTGGTGGCTTGCAGAATGGCGAGTAGCGTGTCGCCGCCCGGCCCGTGTTTCTGCTGGCCCGCGCCCAAGTGCCGCCACACCCCTTTCATTTGGCCCTGCATTGCCGTATCGGCCACGAATTCTGCCGACATCCGGCTCTGCCGCCCGAAGGTGGTGAACGAAAACTTGCGCGGAAAATGCGGCGGTTCGAACACCTCCGGCCGGTTTGGGAGGGAAAGCCCTTCCAAAAACGAGCTAACCGTCAGCTTCTCATCATCCAGCAGCACCAGCTTCGATTCGAGCAGGTGGTTGAGGTGGAAGCTGAGCTGCTGCGCCGGCGACCACTTCGGGTACGCTTTTAGCCGGTCCATCGCCCAGTTTTCCTGCCGCGCCCCCGTGGGCGTGAAAAACAGCCCCTCCGTCACGCCCACGATCACGGTGCCCCGGAAGGCCAGGTCGTTGCCCAGGTCCGTGAGCACCGGCCGGGGCGAGGCCCCCGCGATGGCCAGCATCACCGGCCGCTGCCCGCTGAGGCTGGTCCAGGTGTCGAGGTCCACATCGAACTTGACGCGGGACGAGCCGATCAGCACCGGTCGGGCCGGCGTAGTGTCGTAGATCAGCTTCCGCTTGCTGGCCCAAAGGCCCTCGTCGTCGTTGTAGGAAATCGGGAAGCCCTGGCCACGCCAGTGTACCTCCCAGCTCAGCACAAAAGCGGCGGTGAGCAACGCGGCCAGCAGGCCGGCTTTGGCCAACGCGCGCGGCGGCAGCGCAGTAGGGAAATGAGCCATTGGCGGATCAGTATTAGGATGACAGATTGACCTGATTCGCGGGTAAACTTACCATTAATTTACTTCCGTTTGCTCCCCCCCTACCAACGCCCGAAGCCCCTTTTGCTATTCGTTGGGTCAGCTGTTGGCCGTCTCTTCTTTCCGCTTGCCCGCCAAGAGGCGAAGCAGCAGCAAGCCGAATGGGGCTGGCGGTTGCGTTCGGGCCTTTACCCGGCGGTGTAGCCCTTGTTCGGGTAGTTGGAATACGGATGACGCGGATTTGGGCGGATTAGCGATCCGCGTCTCTTAATCCGCGTTCATCCGCGTGCCGCTGCGCCATTCCGCTGGCCATGACTGACATCCTTTCGTTTCCTTCAGGGCCAGTCCGCAATTGCCATTCCGCTAGCCGTGACATTCTTCCGTTTCCTTCGACCTCAGTCGGCAATTTGCTCCAAATTGCTTTCATTATGTTTACTGACTAAATAACTTGCCACCGGCCTCGTTTTCTGTGACATCTTTACGATCGGCATCTGACAGGCCACGCAGGCCCCACCTGTTTTGCCGAAACCGATGCCCGGTCAGCGCGGTTACTCTGCTGATAGGACGGCTCCGATCCGTCGTTCGGTGTATTTCCTCTTTCTCCCGTTCCCAACTAATGGCAACTCCCTCCCTGGCGCTCGTTCGGGCGCTCCGCACCACCGCCCAGCGCCTGCGCACCGCCCCCGGCCTGAAGACTTATCAATGGGGCCATATGGGGTCGTGCAACTGCGGCCACCTGGCCCAGACCATCTGCCGCCTCGACCCCGCCGCCATTCACCAGCGCGCCCTGCAAACGCGCCACGGCGACTGGGACGATCAGCTCAACGACTACTGCCCCCAGTCCGGCCTGCCCCTCGACGATGTGATCGATCAGATGCTCGAAGCAGGCTTCACCCGTTCCGACCTGGCCCACCTCGAACGCCTCTCGTCGCCTGCCATTCGCGCTGCGCTACCCTTCGAGGTCCGGGAGCAACTGCGCCACAATGCCCGGCCCGATGTAGTACTTTACCTGGAGACCTGGGCGAATCAATTGGAAGCCGAATTGCTGGCTACCGTTCCGCTCGAAAGCGCCGATTTTCTAGCCCTCACGAAGGCACCAAACGAAGTGCCAAGCGGCGTCCTGGTATAATGCAAAAAGCCGCTCAGGCTTCTGAACCGCTGTTGTTGTTGTTTGACGGCGATTGCCTGCTCTGCGACGGCGTAGTGCAGTGGCTGGCGGCGCACGACCAGCAGGACCGATTGAGGTTTGCCTCCTTACAGTCTGCCCTGGGCCAACGCCTGCTCCGGGCGCACGGCCTGCCTTCAGAATACCGGGCTTCCGTCGTAGCCATTGCCGAGCCCGTGGCTTTGCAGGAATCCGCGGCTGTACTACAGGTATTACAGGCGCTGGGCGGATACTGGCGCGTACTGGCTTTCGGTGGACGGCTTATCCCCTCTTTTTTACGGGATGCTTTGTATAAGTTCGTCGCCCGAAACCGCTACCGCTGGTTTGGGCACCGCAAAGCGGGCGAAGCCTGCGCACTACCAACCCCTGCCTTGAGAGCCAGACTATTGGCCTGATTGCTCCCAAATCACGACAAAAGAGATCGTTTAGCTCTCGACCTCGTAACCTTCTGACCACTCAAGCCCTGGTAATCAGACGCCACACAAAAGCATCGCCCCGGCTCTACGTGATAGAGCTGGGGCGATGCTTTTTTGTGGAAAGTCGAAATCGGGCGGTGATCAGGAAGCCGCTGGCTGGCTCGACTGCCCCTCCCGATAGCCCTCAGCGCGGTGGTTGCGCTTGTACTCCGCTTCCTTATTCGGGTCCTTCATATCTTCTGATGAAGGCCCTGCGCAGGCCGAACCGGCCAAAAGGAGCGTCAGGAAGGCAAAATGGGTGATTCGCTTCAGCATTGTAAAAAGGGGATTAGCGGCGGACCTACAGCCACCGGACTCGGCCAGAAAATACGTGCCGCTGAACAGCAGGCCCCGCCGGGCAAAATTACCGCCCGGCCACCAATTCCGCGCACTTATCGCGGAAGCCTGTCCAGATACTGTAGCGCCACCAGAGCAGTTCAACCTCTGAACCCCGTTTTCGTTTGTCGTTGAGCGGCAAAGACGGCTGCCGGGAACCCCTGTTCCGGGTCCGGACCGCCTAAGGCGCCTATGCCACTGAGGACAAAGATCGGCTGCTCTCTTGATTTACAATTGACACATCAGGCCCGATTACTGCGCCCATAATTAACAAAAGTTACACAGACTGGAGTACCGCTACCTGCGCTTTTCCTCAACGAATCGCGGTTTACAATTAGCAATCATCGGGCATTGATGACGACAGGGGTCCCTTCCAACTCCCAGCACCTTCTAATCGGGTTAGAATCGGGGCGTTTTTCGGCACAAGAACCGCATCTTTGGTTTTAGCAAAAATCAGCAGCAAAACCTTACCTTAAGAGCCTTAAAGCCTTCATTGAAAGCAACTAATGCAAGGCTGAAAACAGTCCCGGGCTGGTCCTTGCCTCACTGTTGGACCACTTGCTTAGTACGGTCTCTGTCTCAACAAGTTGCTTTGCTACACTTGGCATTCAGAAGCAAATCTGCTTTGTTTTCAGCTCGTTACGGCGTTCGGCAAACCTAGCCGGACGACGCCAGATCACTCGTTACAATTGTTAAGCCCTCACTCCCTCCGGACGGTTCGTAGCGGAGTAAAGCAAAGCGCCGGCCAACGTCTCGCCGAATGGGCGATGGACGTTGGCCGGCGCTTTGGTAAAAGCCCGACGGATAACCAAAACTTACATAAAGGCGCCGGAAGCCAACGGACGATGTTCGCTGAACGTACCGTCAGAGTAAAAGACCAGAATCCGGCGAACGGTGCGGTCGCTGGCTGCCGCCTTATCATCAACTACTGGTTCTGCTGACGCGGGCGGCTCAGGTGATGGCACGGGTACAGGTGGCGGCGGGGGCGGCGGTGCCCAGGTGAGAAACCCATTACCCGCCGTGGCCAGCATTGGCGCTACGGGCACGACCGACGGTGCGGGTGCGGGTGCGGGTGCGGGTGCGGGTGCGGGTGCGGGTGCGGGTGCGGGTGCGGGTGCGGGTGCGGGTGCGGGTGCGGGTGCGGGT
>JANPLI010000198.1:0-20278 GCA_031426455.1 Hymenobacteraceae bacterium
TGGTGGGGGGGGGGGGGGGGTGGGGGGGGGGGGGTGTGTGACTCTCTCCAACCCACACCCACCCCACCCCCCCCCCCCACCACCGTGAAACCAGGCCGGCAAGCCGATAAGCCGGGTTCTGTCGGGTGGTTGCTGGCCGAAGCCAGCGGGCCACCGTCCTGCCATTTATCTAGACCAGTCGTCGCCGAAAGGCTCCATCACCCTACCCACCGACGCGGACGAGCCGCCCGCTGCGCCGGTTGCCCGGCGCGTGTCGGCCTATTTGGGTTTTCAACGCCTGCGGTTTACCCAGCCGAAACCGTTGCCGGCTCGCTGGTAGGCTCTTACCCTACCTTTTCACCCTTACCCGGCTGGGTTTTTAGTTGATTGTTTTTAGTTTTTGGTTTTTTAGAACCAAAAACCATTAACGAAAAACCAAAAACTTTCGTCGGGCGGTTATTTTCTGTGGCACTGGCGGTCACCGCTTCGTCGCCCAAGCGGCGCCTTCCTGTTAGGAAGCAGGCTGCTCTGCGTTGCCCGGACTTTCCTCTCCGCCCCCGGTCGGGGCGCAGCGGCAGGATGGCTTGCCGGTTCAGGGGCGAAGGTACAGGAAAAGGCGGCCGATGGGCAGAAGGGCTACGCCAGTTGTGCCGTCAGAACGCCAATCACGTACGCCATCATTATCAGGAGTATCATCCCCAGGGCGCGACCGATAGCCCAAATGCCTTTCCAGAGGCCGCGCGTTTTGTAAAAATAAAAAGGTATAACCAACGCGCTCATTGCCAGAACGGCGCGCCGGAGCGCCAAGGGCCTGGGATAGCCCCGCTGGGTAGTATCAAGCCAGAACAACCAGTATAACCAAAGCGACGAAAGTGCCCAATTTGTGAGTCCGAGGAGGGCTGCGATGTCGTGGGGAGCTTTTTGTTCCGCAAATCCGGTGCTAAAAGCGCTCACCACGAGTAGCCAGCGCAGGTAGGTTTTGGTCATTTTGACTTACGCTCTTACCGGGAATCAGACGGATGACATACGCATTGCGATTAGATTTGGAGGCGGGGCTGAGCTAGCGCAGGTGGAGAGCCAATGGTCCCGACGGGACTACCATTCGGTAGTTGAGACATTTAGCAAAAAGAAGGCGGTCCCGAAGGGACTACCTGCCGCCGGGAAGGTAGTGCCTTCGGGACCGCCTGTTACCCCTAAAAAACGCCTTGGCTACCGAACGATAGCCCCTTCGGGGCCGCACGAAGCCGTCTCAGAATCATCCGTCCATCTCCCGGTAAGAGCGTTGACTTAGAAGACGGTAAGGCCAGCGTTCGGCGGAAAGGCGAAGGTCCTACTTCAGCCGCACCCGCGTAGCCCCAAACCCGAACTGCTCCTTCTGGGCTTCCTCGAAAAACTTGATGCGCCGGTCGCGGCTCAGGGCGCGGTGGATTTCCTTCCGCAGCGCGCCGCTGCCCAGGCCGTGAATAAACACGATCTCGTGCATCGCTGTGGCGATGGCGCGGTCCAGCGCGTCCTGAAAGGCTGCCATTTGCAGGCGCAAGGCTTCGGCATTGCTGACCTCCCCGGCTGGCGCGTCGGCGAGTTTCTCCAGATGCAGATCAACCTCGTGCGGCGGGGCCGTCACCTTCACGTTGGGCGCCGTTTTGGGCGTCAGCATTCCCGCCGTCAGGGCAGCGGCCAGGGCGGGGTCCGGGCCGGTGGTGCCCACCGGCGCGGGCGGCAGAATGGGCGCCGTCACGAGGCGGTGTTCGGCCAGCCGGTACACGTAGCCTTCGGCCCCTTTCAGGAGCGGCACGGCGCCCCGGCTGCCATAAAACGAGGCCGCCTTGAACCGGACGCGCGCCGTTTCCAGGGCCTGCAACTGGCGGTTGCCGGGGTGGTGGGCCAGAAACTGCACCACTAAGGCGGGCCAGGTTTCGAAGTCGCGCAGGTGCAGGTGCGCCAGCACGGCGCCCTCGCGCGCGGGCAGGACGCCGTTTTTGCGGCCGATGTACTGATCGCCCTTTTCCTCGCCGTACGTGTACAGCAGCTCCTCGTCGGCGTTGTTGAGCAGCCGCACGGCCAGCAGTTCTTCGGCCTCGTGGGTAAGGGCCAGGTAGGCCCCAAGTGCTGCTAAAGCAGGCTTACCGGTCGGACCGCCACCTTTGGGACCGGTGGCCTTCATCCCCCCTTTAGAACCACCGCCCGGTGGGCCGGCGGGCGTACTGCCGGGCTTGGGCGGCGGCGCGATGGGTGGCGCCGGGCGCTCGCCGAACGCCTTGACTTCGGCCTGCGAGATCACCACCACGTCGGAGCGCAGCAGCGGAATCGTAAATTCGTTGTCGATTGCCACCTCGATCTGCTGCTGATCGAGCAGCCGGGTGATAATGCCTTCTTCGCGGCCCGACATTAAGCGGACCCGGTCGCCGATATTCATTGCGTGATTGAGTGACTGAGTGACTGCGCGGGCTGGTATTCCACCCGCAGCAGGTGTTGGCTGGCGTATGCTGATGCTAGTTTCCGTACCCGGCGCGCCGTTGTGGGGAAACGGTAAAACCCGGCCCGCGACTGAATAGCGCGGCCTGCAACGCGGTATTTGGTCTTGGGCGCCCTTTTAGTCGGCCAGCAGCAGGGCTTTCCAGGCATCCACCACCCGGCCCTCGTGTAGCAGGTGCTGCGCCAGGTGATGCAGGGCGCGGTTCGGGTCGGTAAGGTTGGCTTCCAGCGCCTGTTGCACGAGTGGGTTGTGGCGGAAGGCGCTTACTTCGTCGGGCGTGGGCAGGTCGTTGGCTTCCAGGTTAGCCAGGCGCCCCAGGTTGTTGCCCGTCAGCACGGCCGAGTGCCGGATGCCGGGCGGCAGCAGGTCGAAGCCCAGCCCCAGGTTGCGGTTGGGTTTGGGTACTTCAAACAGCGTTTCGGGCGAAGTGCGGCAGTACCAGTCGCCGCCCAGGCGCGCCACGGGGTCGAAGCGGTGCGGGTCGATGCCCAGCCCCGACGCGTTGATGGTGTCTTCGCGGAAGTGCGCCAGCACCACGCGGCAGATCACCAGATTGCCGCCGCCGTTCTGGGTGCCGAGCGGGATGATATCCTGCACCACGCACTCGAACGCCGCCGGGCATTCCAGGGCGCGCGGCGGACGCACCCGCTCCGACGCCACTTCCGTGAAACCGGCCTTCACGAACTCGTTCACCCCCCGGCCGTATTCCGTGGAAGCCAACGACATCTGCTCCACCAACGGGTAGTTGGCGATGTTGATGACGCACTCCGGTACGGCCCGCACGTTTTCCAGCGTGTGCTTCTGCGTATTGTCGCGGACGCGGTTAGCGGGCGAAAAAATCAGAATCGGCGGGTTCGACGAAAAAGCGTTGAAAAACGAGTACGGCGACAGGTTTACCGCCCCCGCGGCATCCACCGTACTCACGAACGCCACCGGGCGCGGCGCCACGGCGCCCAGCATAAACTGGTGCCATTCGGCGGGTTTCAGGGCCGTAGGGTCGAGGGTACGAAAGTGAGCAGCAGACATCAGAAGAATAAACAGGCGAAAGCGGTCGTCAAAACTACCCCCATTCGGCGGCATTGCCTCACCTGCTCAGTTCTCCACCACGACGGCCAGTTTGCTGCCACCCGCCACCCGGCGGAGCTGAATCTGGGTTTTGATGCGCTCTTTCAGCGCCGCTACGTGCGAGATAACCCCGATCATCCGGCCGCTTTGCTGCACGACTTCCAGCGCGGAGATGGCCGTGTCGAGGGTTTCGGGGTCGAGGGTGCCGAAGCCTTCGTCGATGAACAGCGATTCGATCTGGACGCGGTAGCCCGCCAAATCCGACAGTCCCAGCGCGAGGGCCAGACTCACCAGAAAGGTTTCGCCGCCCGACAGGGATTCTACCGCGCGGGCCGTGCCGGCGTGGTCGGCGTCGAGCACCCAGAGGCCCAACTCGTCGTCGTCGGTTTTAGGCAGCAGCTCGTAGCGCGGGGCCAGGCGTTGCAGGTGGCGGTTGGCTTCTCCTACTAGGTGGGCGAGGGTCAGGCTTTGGGCGAACTGGCTGAATCTGGTGCTTTTGAGGTCGGCACCGCCGATGAGTTTCTTGAGTTCCTGCCAGCGGGCGGTTTCGGTTTGCTGGTGCCCGAACGCCGTGGTGTTTTCGAGGGAAGCGGTGGCAGCTTCGGCGTGCTGGCGGAGCAGGCCGGTGCGTTCGCCCTGCGCCATCAGGAGTTGCTGGGTGGTGGCGGTCAACTCGTCCAAATCAGCTTGGGCGGCAGCGGCGCTGGCGTAAGACGGGCCTGCGGTGCGGTGGTGTCGGTAGGTATCGACGGCCCGCTGTACGGCGTTCTGCGCCGCTTCGCAGCGGCGGTCCAGGTCGGCCAGTTCGTTGCTGTGGGTTTTGAAGCAGGTCGCATCGCGCACCAGCCACGTATCGAGGTCGGCGTCTTCGTCGAATTGGTGAACGGCGCGTTGGGTGTGCCAATGGGCGCGGCATTCATCGCGCGCCTGGGCCGCCTTTAGCACTTGTTCTTCGGCCAGTTGAACGGCAATCAGGTGGTCGGAATGCGCTTTTTCGGCGGCATGCAGGGCGTTGCGCGCGGTCTCAAACGTGTGCAGGGCGGTCTTTTCTGCTTCGGCCAAGCGCATCAGCTCGGTGGCCGGCTGCTGGTGCGCGGGGCAGAGCAAGTACCGCTCGGCGCGAAGAGCGGCGGCATCGCGGGTGTGGTCGGCTACTAGCTGTTGCTCATCGCCGAGCGCTTGACGGGCGTCGGCCACGGCGGTCGTCAGGGTCCGTACGCTCTTGTTGAGCAACGTGCCCCGATCAAGGGCCGCCTGCTGGTCGCGCTGGTGCTGCTGGTAGGTTTCGCCGCGCTGCCGCAGCGATTCGAATACCGCTGCCACGGTAGCCACGGCGAATGCTTGACCGACCTGCGCGAAAAACGCCGACACGATGGCCTGCGCCGCCAGACATTGATTGGCCCATTCGGCGCGTTCGGCAGTACGCCCCTGCTGCTGCTGCTCCAGCTCATGCTGCTGTGCTCGCAGCGCGTCGGCGGCTTTGATGAGCGCCTCGAGCTGCGTTTCCGCTTTCTGGCGGGCCAAGTCAGCTGCCGCGAACCGCTTTTGCAAGCTGGTAATCTGCTGCGGCAGGCCGGCCTCGGCGGGCGCCGAAAAATAGGCCGCCGGTTCGAGCGCCGTTGGCGGCCAAGCAGTAGCAGCCGGCCACAGGGGCTTGGCCTGCTGGAAAACATTGCGGGCGGCTTCCACGCGCAGGCCTAGAGTGTTGGTGGCCGTTTCGTGCGCCGTCAACGTCCTTTCCGACGCTGCCACTTCCGCATCCGAGGCCGTCAGCACGTGCGCCAACTGGTGTTCGTGGGCGCCGCACAAGGGGCATGGCTCGCCCGCTACCACCGTCGACCGGTAGGCGGGCAGTACCTGCAGCGCTTCGAGCAAACGATGGCTGCGGCGGAGCTGGTTGAGTATCAGCAGGGCGGCGGCGTGTTCCGCCTTGAGCCAGGCGCCGTGCCCGCCCAACTGCGCCAGCAGGGTAGTCAGCTCGGTGTGTGCCGTTTCGGTGGCGGTTTGCGCTTTTTGCTGAGCCGTTTTGGCATCGCGCTGGTCGATGGTGTTCTGGTCGAGATGCTGGACAAGCTTATCGCCCGCCTGGCCGTCGCTGGTCGTCCGCTCATTGAGGGTCTGGAGTTGCTGACTGGCCAGTTCGTAAGCGCGCCAGGCGGCGCGCGGGGCCGTCAGGGCGTCGGCTGTCAGGGCGGCGTCGGCGGCGTGCGCGGCCAGCCACTCCTCGACCGTCTTATACTGGCGGCGCGTGGCCCGCAAGTTCCACCGCTCCTGCACCAGTTGCCGGTGCTGGGCGCGATGCGCCTTTTGCGCTTTGGCCACGCGCGCCTGTTGCGCCGTGAGCTGCTCATCGACGGCGGCAGCTTGCCGGTCGAGTTGTTCCGCCTGGCGCAACCCCGGCGCTTGCTGCTGATCGTGTGCGTGGGCCGTTTTCCAGGCGGTTTCGGTGGTGGCGACGGCCGGCTTGGCCACGTCCACGGCCGCCACCAAGGCCGCTGTTTTCTGATCGATCGTCTGGTGGTGCTCCGTCAGCTCCTGCGCGTGTTTGACGGCCCGCCGCCACGTATCCCATACTTCGCGGCACGGCTCGGCTTGGTGGTGGCGGGCCAATAACCGGCGGAGTTCGGCGGCGGCGGGGGTGCTGGCGGCTACTTCACTGGCTTCGGCTTCCTGTTGCGCGGCCGTGGTGGCTTCCCGGTGCTTCCGATCGTCGTCGAACCACGTCAGCGCGGTCCGTAAGGTGGTTTGCTGCTGGGTGCAATGGTCGAGCTGGGCGGCCTCTTCAACGGCTTCGTGGGCCAGCCGCAGCCTCTCCTCGGGGGGCAACAGCTTGCCGGCGAATAGCAAGGCTTTTTGCTCGGCGATGTCCAGCTCTCTTTCGGCTTGTTGGCACCGCTGGTGCGCCGCCAGCCCGATCAGGGCGAAGCTCGCCGTGTCGGTCAGCTTTTGCAGCAATTCGGCCCGGCCCCCTTTTTTGGCTTTCAGAAACTGCGCAAACGCGCCCTGCGGCAGCAGCACGGAACGCACGAACTGGCCGAAGTCCAACTGCGTGAGGCGCGCCACTTCACGGGGCACTTCCGACCGGGTTTTGTAAGGCGACCCCAGCTGGCCGTCGGCGTCGAACTGCGAGAGCCACATTTCGGCCTTCTGCACGGCGCCTTCGGTCTTTTTGTACGCCCGCTGACAGGCCCATTTTGCGTGATAAACAGCTCCCTCGGCCCGAAAAGTCACTTCCACTTCGCACCGTCCGGTGCCAATGGTCATCAGTTGGTTCAGTACCTCTTCTGATTTCAGGGCCGCGCCGTCATCCTCGAACCGGTACACCTTGCCGTACAGCGCCAGCGTGATGGCGTCGAGCAAAGTGGTTTTGCCCGTGCCGGTCGGGCCGGTAATCGCAAACAGACCCGCCGCTGCCAGCGGCCCCTGGTCGAAGTAAATCGTGTCCTGCTTACCGCGTAACGAGTTGAGATTAGTGCAACTGAGGGAAAGAATCCGCATCGGGGTAAAAGACTATTTCCGGCTGGTGAGTTGAGCGTCAGTGGTCGATTTGTTAGTCGCCCGCTCGTTCCTGCTGCCACGTCAGCAGCTCGCGGAAAGTCTGGCGCAGCGCCTCCGCCGGTTCGTCGGCCAAGCGCTTCTGCTTCAGCAGCTCGTCAAAAACCTCGTGTTCCGTCAGATCGCGTAGGTGGCGACCTTGCGCGGCGGCTCCGGCCAGGGTAACGGCGCGGGTGCCGGTGGGTGGTCCGATTCGCAGCACCCGCAGGTCGGCGGCGCGGGCCAGCTCGGCTTCGCGGATCAGGGCCGTACCCGCCAGGGGCGTCAAGCCGTCCCAGGTGGTTACCTCCACGCCAAACCAGGCGGGTAGCTCGTCGGGCGCGGGCGCAAAGGCGCGCAGGTGCTGGGCAATGGCCGTGGGCGTTCCCGTAAATCGCCGTAATTGGCGCTTCTGCGTCAGGATTTTTTCCTCGATCAGCGGTCGGCCCGGTGCCGCGCTAAACGTCAGCAGCACTACCCGGCGCGGTAAATCCACTTCATCGAACGCCAGCGGGATGGGCGAGCCGGAATACCGGATGTGTGCCTGCCCGCCTACGGGCTGCGGCTTGTGAATGTGCCCCAGCGCCACGTAATCGAATGTTTCGGGGAAACAATCGGCGCCAATCATCCCCAGGTTACCCACCTGTACGTCGCGCATTCCCTCGGTGCGCGCCAGTCCGGCCGCGAACAGGTGCCCCGTGGCCAGTACGGGTAGCCCGGCAGCGCGCAGGGGCGCAGCGCGTTCGGCCAGCGCGGCGTAATGCTGCGTGATGCCGTAGCGAATCTGGGCGGCGATGTCGTCGGACGTTTTACCCGCCGTATTCAGCCCCAGATGACGCTCGCGCAGGTACGGCACGGCCACTACGGCCAGGGCCGGGCGCCCTTCCCGGTCCGTCAGGTGAAAGACCTGTTCGGCGGCATCGTCGGGCACGTCGGCTACTACCGTTACGCCCAGGTGGCGAAGGGCGGCTTGCGGCGCCTGCAAGGTGGCGGGCGAGTCGTGGTTGCCACCCACCACCACCACGTGAAGGCAAGGCGTATCGCGCAGCGCCGCCAGGAACGAATAGTACAGGTCGAGGGCCGCGTTCGACGGCGATCCGGTGTCGAACACGTCGCCGGCAATCACCAGCGCCTCCACGGCTTCTGCCCGAATCAGCGGCAGGAGCTGGTCGAACAGAAAATGCTGGTGTTCGTCGGTGCGCTCTTCCTGGCAGAACCGCTGCCCCAAATGCCAATCCGCCGTGTGCAGGACTTTCATAGCTCAGGTCGATGATTGAGTGACTGATTGACTGAGTGGCTGAGTGACTGAGCGGCTAATCGCTCAGCCACTCAGTCAATCAGTGCTTTAAACCCCGTCACGGCCTCGCTCAAATCCTCCACCCGCACGTCCGGGAGCGCCGCTTGCAGGATCGACGCGCCCGCCGCCGAGCGGTAGCCGCCCGCACAATGTACCAGCAGGGGTTTGTCAGTCGGAATTTCGACTACTCGTTCGCGGAGCTGGTGCAGCGGAATTTCGATGGCGTTGGGAAAGAGCTTCTGTGCGAACTCCGAGGCATTGCGCACATCGACTATCGTGTAGCCCGACGAATCGGCGCGCACGGCGTCGGCGTCGGCCAGTACGCCGGTGGCGGTCAAGCGGTCAGCGGTCGGCGGGGTCAGCAGGCCTTTTACGTGGCGTTCGTAGCCAATTTTGGCGGCTTTCCGCAGCACGGTGTCCAGCGCGGCGGCATCCACCGCGAGCAGGTAAAACGGCTCTGCCGGCCCTACGATAGAGCCGAGCCAGGTTTCGAATTTGCCACCGTCGGGCAGGTTCAGCGCGCCGGGCAGGTGGCCGGCGCGAAAAACGGCCGCCGGGCGGGTATCAATCACCAGTTCCCCGCTTTCCGGCACCGCGCCAGCGGGCAGGCGCGGTACGGCGGCCAGCGCGGCCTCCAGCGGCGGCGCGCCGGCCTGGTTGGCGCGCACCGTGGCGGTGAAGTATTTCGGCACGAATGGCTGATCGGCCAGCAGTTCGCGCACGAAGTCGGCGCGTTCGCGGAGCTGGAGCGCTTCATTCGTCAATGCTTCCCGGCCGATGGTGCTTTCCAGTTCGTTGCTGACGGCCTTACCGCAGAGTGAGCCGGGGCCGTGGGCGGGCAGCACCCGTGTGGCGTCGGGTAAGGGCAGAAGCTTGGTGCGCAGCGAGTCGAAAAGCTGGTCGGCCAGAATATCGCGCGCCGGCCGCCCAGTAGCGGCATCGTGGGCGGGCAGGTCGTCGCGCAGGTCGGGCCGGCCGGTGGCGCCGACGAAGAGCGTGTCGCCGGTAAAAACGGCCTCCACGGCGCCCGCTGCGTCTTCCAGCACCACGCAGATCGAGTCGGGTGAATGGCCCGGGGTGTCGAGGGCGCGCAGCGTTATTTCACCCACGCGCACCACAGTGCCACCTTCAGCGAAGGGCTGGTGCGGATACGTAGCGCCCACTTTTGGCGAAACGAAGACCGGCGCGCCGGTGGTGGCGCTGATTTCGGCGTGGGCGCTCAGAAAGTCGGCGTGCGGGTGGGTTTCGATCACGGCCGTGATGCGCGCCCGCTGGGCAGCGGCAAACGTATAATAGGGCTGCGGGTCGCGGGCGGGGTCGATGAGGGCAATCTCGCCGTTTGAGACCACGGCGTAGGAAGCATGGGCGAGGCCCTTGTCATAAAATTGTTCGATCAGATGCGGCATCGGAATCGGGGGTGGCGCGGCCAACGCGGCGTTTCGACAAAGGTACGGCTGCTCCGTGGCGCCCATACCGGCTATTCCGGCTAGCCTGCGTCCGGTTGCCGAGTGAGCGGGGTGTACCGTTTCAGGCGCCGGGCGGTAAGCGCGCGCGGCACTGACTACTGCCGTTTTTACGCCTGCGCCGTACCTTTATCCACGCTGGCTTTCGTTTAGCCAGAAAGCGGCAATTGCCCTTCGCCTTTCATTTTTTCTCATTTTTACCTTTTGTGTCAATGCACAAGCGTATACTTCTTGTTACTACCCTGCTGGCCGCGTTGAACAATCTGGCCGCCTGGGCGCAAGGCCCCCCCCCTGGTTCCATCTGGCTTCCCCGCGACCTGGGCGCCGGCGGAACATCGCTGGGGGTCCGGGATCTGGATATGCCCGCTGCCAATGTGGTGTGGGGAGTCAATTACGATGGGACGACTGCCCGCGCGCCCAATCAGGATATATTTGTGACAACCAATGGTGGTACCTCCTTTCTGGTAAACTCCATCGTCACGCCCAACTCGGCGGGCAAGGATCTGTCTAACGTATCGGCCATTAATGGCTCGACGGCTTTCTTCGGCGCTTACGGTGCCAACGGTGGCGGGTTTGTATTCAAAACCACTGATGGTGGTAATACCTTCACGGAGGCCAGCCTGCCGAACCTGGAGTTTCTGAACTTCGTCCACTTCTTCACGGACTCAACGGGGATGCTGATGAGCGACCCTACGCAGCCGGCCGGCACCAATTTCGAGATTTTCCGCACCACCGACGCTGGGACCACCTGGCTGCAAGTCCCCCTCGGTAACGTTCCCACGACTTCTAACGGGGACTTCGGCCTGGTCAATCAGTTCGCCGCCGTCGGGGATGACATCTGGTACGGCACGTTCAAGGGCAACGTCTATCACTCCAACGACCGGGGAGAGAACTGGACCAAAGCTTCGACGGGCATCACTCAGACTGGGCAGGCGGCGGCCCTGCGCACTATTGTGTTCTCGGATATCCTCCATGGTCTGGTGGTGAGTGCCGATGGCCTAATCACGAAAACGACGTCGGATGGCGGCGCTACCTGGACCCAGATTACGCCCACCGGGCCGTTCCACTATGACGAAATCACCCGAGTGCCCGGCCTACCTAATACTTATGTAGGAGTCACCGTGAACGCCGCGGCGCCAGTTGGCCTGGGTTCGTCCGTTTCGCGCGATAACGGCCTGTCCTGGACGAAGCTCGACTCGGGCAACGCGCAATATACTACCGTGGCGTTCAACAGCCCCGCCAACGGCTGGGCTGGGGGGTTCACGGACAGAGCGGTGAGCACTACGGGCGGTATCTATGAATTCACGGGCCAGTTGGCCCCCACCGGCACCGGCACCCTAACGCTGAACGGCGGCCCCCTGAGCCTGGGCACTGTGAACGTCGGTTCTTCCAGCACGGCTACCTTCACGGTGACCAACTCCGGCTCCGGTGCGCTCGATCTCTTGCGATTTACCGGCGACGGTGCCTTCACCGTTTCCCCCAATACGCCCACCACGCTGGCGCCAGGGGCTTCACTGACCCTGACGGTGACGTTTACGCCCACGGCGGGTGGGCCGCAGACCGGCACAATCAGCGTCATCTCCAACGGCACCGGCACTGCTACCGCCACTATCACCGTAAATGGTATCGGCGTGGCGGCGCCCGCGCCGATCGTGGGTTTGTCTGCCACAACGGTCGCCCTTGGCAACGTCGAGGTCAACACCTCCGTCACGGGCACGTTCTATGTCCGCAACACCGGCAACGCCCCGCTGACGATTTCAGGCATCACGTCCTCCAGCCCCCGCGTCACGGTGACTCCCACCACGGGAACCGTCGCTGCCGGTGATTCGCTGCTGATTACGGCCACTTTCACGCCCACCCAGCTCATTCTCACCCTTGCCATGATTACCGTCTCGACGAACGACCCGAACCGGGCAACCGCGACGATGACCATTTCTGGTACCGGTGTTCAGCCGACCGGCCTAGCCAATGACGCGCTTTCGGCCAGCGTCCAGCTCTTCCCGCTGCCCGTGCGCGCTGGCAGCCCCGCCGCGCTACGCCTCACGGGTGGCCTAACGCTGACCGGCGCTCCGGCGCTAATCACTGACGCGCTGGGCCGCCAGGTGCTGACGCTGCCCACCACGGCTGGCGCTACGGAGCTGAGTGTTCGCACGGTCAGCCTGCGGGCGGGCCTCTACACGGTGCAGGTACGCACCTCGCGCGGCCTGGTGGCGCGCCAGTTGGTAGTAGAGTAGTGCAAGCTGACTGTTGCGGCTCGCCACCAGCAGTCCACAAACGACGAACGGCCCCGGAAGCAAGTGCTTCCGGGGCCGTTTTTCAGTTATGTCTGCTGAGTAGGTTACTGGCCGATGGGAAACCACGGCGTAGGAAGCGTGGGCGCGGTCCGGGTGGTAAGTGGTCAGCCAGAAGTTAGCCAGCATTTTTACCAACAGACGATATGCGGGTTTGAGGGGAAGGTCAGCTTGGATTGGGCCTCTGTGAAACTCCGCGTACCCTACGAGCCATTTTATGGTTCGCTCGGCAATATGTCGTTGATCCCAAAAGGCCGCGTAATTTGCGGCCGACCACTTAAAAGCGTTCGATGGACATTCGGAAGCGAAGGCCATCGCCTGAGCGGGGTAGCTCAGAAAAAGACAAAGCTTCCCTTATCCGGGTTACGAGGTGGGGGCGCAACGGGGAGGCATCTTTTTGCGTCTGATCCGTACCTTTACTTCGCTGATGTTTGGGTACGCTGATGCGCCATCACGCAGCATTTTTGTCCATTTGCTTCGCAAACTTCCCATTTACCAACTTTTTGCTTCATGTTTAAGCGTGTACTTTTTTCAACGGCCCTGCTGACGACCCTGACCGGCGCGGCCGCTTTTGCACAGACGGGCGTCGGTGTCTGGACCGTGCGCGACCTCGGTTCCAGCGGTGAGTCGCGGGGTGTCCGCGATATGGATATGCCGTCTGCCAGCGTGATCTGGGGCGTTCAGTATGATGGCACCCAGGGCGGCGGACCGGTGCAGGACCTTTTCGTGTCCACGGATGGCGGAATGAACTGGCTGACCAACAGCATCGTGACGGCGAACGCCGGTGGTAAGGACCTCGCCAACGTGTCGGCCGTCGATGGCAATACGGCATACATTTCGGCCTACGATCCGACGGCTACCGGCCCCACGGGTGTCCTCTTCAAAACGACGGACGGCGGTAATACTTTTACCGAAGTAGCCATTCCATCGGTTTCTTTCCTGAACGTTGTTCATTTTTTCGACGCCAACACGGGGCTGCTGATGAGCGACCCTAGTGCCGGCGACTACGAAATATTCCGCACCACCGATGCTGGCGCCACCTGGGCGCGGGTACCCGGCGCGGCGCTGCCCAACGCCGTGGCCAATGACTATGGTCTGGTGAATCAGTTTTCGGCCGTCGGCGACCACTTCTGGTTCTCGACCCTGAAAGGCCGCGTCTACCATTCCCCGGATCGGGGCGTGACCTGGACCGTCTCGGATACGGGCCTGCGCGAGCCGGCAGCTAATCAGGCGGCACTGCGCAACCTCACCTTCGCCGATGCCATGAACGGCCTGGCTGTATCGGGCGCGGCAACACCCGTCGTCAAGCGCACCACCGATGGCGGCGCCACCTGGACCACCATTGCGCCTACGGGGCCGTTCTACTCCAACAACATCACCCGCGTACCCGGCCAGCCGACCCCAACTTACGTGGGTACTAATGTCAGCGCCACGTCCGGCCCCGGCGTTGGTTCGTCCTTCTCCACCGATGGGGGGCTGACCTGGACGGAACTCGATAACGGTAACGCGCAGTACACCGACGTGATTTTCTTCGACGCCACCCACGGCTGGGCTGGCGGCTTCACCGGAACGAACGGCACTGCTGGCATTTTCGAATTCACGGGCACTTTGACGGGCACTGCCCCGACGGCCAGCGTTTCGGTGAGCCAGTCATCCGTAGCCTTCGCCGCTACGGCGGTGGGCAGCACCAGCACTCAGACGTTCACCGTGACCAACTCCGGTACGGCGCCTCTCAACATTACCAGCATCACGACCACCGGGCCGTTCACGGTAACGCCTAATACGGCTACCACGGTAGCCCCCGGCGCTTCCGTTACGATGACCGTAACGTTCGCTCCGACCACCGCCGGTGCCCAGACGGGCAGCGTGGTGATCGCTTCCAACGCCACTAATATGCCTTCTGCCACGGTTGCGCTGACCGGCGCTACGCCCACCGGCTTGACCAACGATGCGCTGAGCGCCGCCGTGCAGCTTTATCCCTCGCCGGTGAACGCCGGTACGGCTGCGGTACTGCGCCTGACGGGCGCCCTGACCCTGGCCGGCACTCCGGCGACGGTGACGGACGCCCTGGGCCGCGCCGTGCTGACGCTGCCCGCCCCGGCCGGTGCTACCGAACTGACCGTTGCTACGGGCGCGCTGCGCGCGGGCCTCTACACGGTGCAGGTACGCACGTCGCGCGGGGTAGTAGCCCGGACGCTGGTGGTGCAATAGCTGCTGACGCAGGTTTCGCCCTAACGCCAAACGGCCCCGGAAGCGTACTGCTTCCGGGGCCGTTTGGCGTTAGGGATTTAGGGGCCACTTACTTCGCGGCGGGCGGCATCATTGGCTCGCGAATGGGGAGGGGCTTCCGGCCGGCGGCGTGTTCCCGACGCCGGGCCTGATGGTCAGCCCGCTGTTGAGTGTAGGTGGCAAGTTGCGCAGGTGTCAGGATTTTTTGCAGTTCGGCATCGTAAGCCGCTCTTTCGGCTTTGATTTTTTCGCGCTTGGCACGTCGGTCTGCTTTTTCCGTGGGGGTAGGTTGCAGCGTTTCGGCTACCTGAGCAAAATGGGTATTGAGTGCCGCCACCTGAGTAACCTGCTCAGGCGTCAGGTTCAGTGTTTTGGTTTGACGGGCGGTGCGGGTCTCCGCACGTTGAGCGGCCGTTTGGGCGGTGTGCGCGGCCACGGCAGGCTGCTGGGCGAAAGTGGGGGCTGAAGCCAGCACCAATAGTGCGGCGGTGATGAGCAGATAACGCATCAGGAAAAAAAGAGGGGAAGAGGGAAGAGGGAAATGAAAAACGTCCGGCTGCTCCGTTATCAGGAGGCAGCCGGACGTTCAGAGGGCAACGCGACGGGGAGGTTTAACGGCTCCGGCGTTCGCGGCGCGTTGTTTTGCGCTTATTCTTCTTGATTTTGCGGGTGGTCGTCGCCGGTTCGCTAGGTTCGGCAGCCGGAGTAAAAAGGGGGATGCCACTGCGGGAGACTTTCGACGCCGGCTCGGTAGCGAGCATTTTCGGAGCGTCCGCACTTTCGTTTTTCAGCTGCAAGGTTTGTGGCTCAGCACTCACACCGCTCGCTTGAGGGACCGAAAAGATACCGTCGGGTGTGGCTTGTATTGACATATCCGGCCTAACCTCGGATTGTTTGCTGAGAGGCTTTTGCGAGGTCTGCGCCCGGCTTTGGAAGGGCAGCATCAGGGAAAAGCCGACCGCGAGCGTCAGGAAAGAGGGAGCGAAACGCATGGTAAAAAGTAGAAAATGCAGGTGAAACGTAAGCGGAATGCGAAGCTAAGTTACGCCACGGCAGACACTCAATCCGGGAACCTGCGCCCCGCCGTTCCGCGCTGCTTGGGGTAGCTTCGTCGGCTGGTAAGTGACTTCGGTTGCTGGCTGCGCGTTTTTTCTTCTGCTATGCGTCTGGTGCGTCACCCGGTTTTGCTCAATTATTACGTCACCTACCGCTGCAATGCGCGGTGCGGCTTCTGTGATATCTGGGAGAAACCATCGCCCTACGTGACGTTGGAAGCCGCCGCGGCCAACCTGCGTGCGGCCCGCCGGCTGGGCGTTCGGGTAGTCGATTTCACCGGCGGCGAGCCCCTGCTGCACCGCGAGCTGCCCGCCCTGCTACGCTTGGCGCGGGCCGAAGGAATGCTGACCACCGTGACCACCAACGGCCTGCTTTATCCCAAGCGTGCCGAAGAACTGCGGGGGCTGGTGGATATGCTCCACTTTTCGCTCGACTCGGCCGACCGCGCCACGCACGATGCCGGGCGCGGCGTAGCCTGTTTCGACTCCGTGCTGGAGTCAATCCGCATTGCGCGCGAACTCGGCGAGCGCCCGGACGTGCTGCTGACGGTGTTTCCCGAAAACCTCGACCAGATGGCGCGCGTCTGGTCGGAAATCAGCCAGCCGAACGGCTTGGTGCTGATTCTGAACCCGGCGTTTCAGTATAATGACGTGGCTGCCGGCGATAACCTCACGGCCGCCCAGCTCGACGCTGTGTCGGCGTTCGGGCGCCGGCCGGGCGTGTACCTCAACGAAGGCTTCATCCAGCTTCGGCGCGATGGTGGTAACCACGTGGCCGCACCGGTGTGCCGGGCAGCTTCCACGACGCTCGTCATCTCGCCGTACGATGAGTTGGTGCTGCCGTGCTACCATCTGGGCGAAAAGAAATTCCCCATTGCCGGCGAGCTGTATGAATTGTATCAGCACCCGGACATCCAGGCGGTGGTGGCGCAGGAAGGCCGGTTACCTTCTTGCGAAGGCTGCACCATCAACTGTTATATGCAGCCCTCCTTTGCGGTGGAAACGAGTCGCTACTTCTGGAAAGCCCTGCCTTCCACGCTCAAATACAACCGGATGAAAGGCACCTGGAAACGGCTTTTGGTAAAATAATCGGCTTGCTGTGCATTTGCCGGGGCGGGTTGAATATGGCTTGCGCTGCGCCCCGGTTGACCCCGTTATTGCGGCGTGCGGCCGACCTGCCTGAACGGCAGTTCCGGTTCCGCGCCTTGCTACTGGGCTTTACCCGGCTGTAACCCCGGAGCCCGCTTGGCGGTACGGAAGTCATAAGATGATGGCCCGAACCCTACTTTTCTTCGGCGACTCGCTCACGGCTGGCTACGGTCTTGGTCTGGCGCAGGCCTTTCCGGCGCTTTTGCAGCTGCAGCTCGAAGCCGAAGGGCTGCCGTACCGAGTCGTAAATGCTGGCCGCTCCGGCGACACGACCACCAGCGGGCTGGCCCGCCTCGATGCCACGCTGGCGGCGCACCCGCAGCCCGCCGTGTTTGTGCTGGAACTGGGCGCTAACGATGGCCTGCGAGGATATCCGCCCGCCGTCACCGAAGCCAACCTCGACGCCATCCTGACCCGCGTTCGCCAGCACCACCCCACCACCACGCGCTGCCTGTTGTTGGGAATGGAGTTGCCGCCGCTGCTCGGTGGGCCGTTTGCCGCCGCTTTTGGGGCCCTTTTCCGGGCCGTGGCCGGGCGCCACAACGCCACGCTGGTGCCGTTTCTGCTCAATGGCATCATCCTCAACCCCGCGCTGACGCTCCCCGACCGCGTTCACCCCAATGCCGCCGGGCAGCGCCGGATGGCCGATGTCGTCTGGCCCGCGCTCCGCCCGCTGCTGACCCGGGCGCCGCCCGCCGGTAACCGGATTTGAAGGAGGCGCCGCTGAGGAAGTAGCGCCGCCCGCGCCCGTGAACCGCCGGGCGGGTCCGCCGGTTGGCGAGGTACCGGAATACGCCTTGCCGGGTGCTATTTTGCCGGTCCGACGCCCTTTTTGCTGCTGCCGCCCTTGCCTCGCCTCTTACTTGTTACGCCGCCCCTTACGCAGCTCAATACCCCGTACCCGGCCACGGCCTACCTGACAGGTTTTCTGCGGAGCCAGGGGTATGACGACGTTTTTCAGGTGGATGCCGGTCTGGCGCTGGTGTTGCGGCTGTTTTCGGCGGATGGGTTGCGGCGGGTTTTTGAAGCACTGGAATCCGGCGCTTATTCGCTGAGTGCCAACGCCCAGCGCGTGTTGCGCCTGCGCCGCCGCTACGAACAGACGGTGGCGCCGGTGGTGCTTTTTCTGCAAAATAAGGATCTTTCGCTCGCCTCCCGCATCTGCGCCGGGCAGTGGCTGCCGGAGGCCGGCCGGTTCACGCAGCTGGGTGATCTGGAAGCCGCTTTCGGCACCTTGGGCCTGACGGACCAGGCCCGGCACCTGGCGACGCTTTACCTGGAGGACCTCGCCGATGTGATCCGCGAAACCGTCGGGCCGCAGTTCGGCCTGGCCCGTTATGCCGAAAAGCTGGGCCTGACCGCCACTTCGTTCGACCCGATTCAGGCCGAACTGGACCGCCCGCCCAATCTGGTAGATACGTTGCTGCTGGAAGTCTGGGCCGAACTCTTCGCCCGCCATCAGCCCGACGTGGTGGCTTTCACGGTGCCTTTCCCCGGCAATCTCTACGGTGCGCTGCGGCTCGCGCAATGGCTGAAAACGCACCATCCGCAGGTAAAAACGCTGATGGGCGGCGGCTACCCCAATACCGAACTGCGCGACATCCGGGAGCCGCGTTTTTTTGACTACATCGACTACCTGACTCTCGACGACGGCGAAGGCCCCTGGTTGGCGCTGCTTGATCACTGGGCCGGCCACCGGCCCGAAGCCGAGTTGCAACGCACCTTTCTGCGCGATCCGGCCACCGGGGCCGTGCGCTACTGGAATTCGCCCCGCCAGCCCGCCGTGGCCCACCGCGATGTGGGCGCCCCCGACTATACGGGCCTGCCGCTGGCGGATTACCTGTCGGTGATCGATGTGCTGAACCCGATGCACCGGCTCTGGTCCGATGGCCGCTGGAATAAGCTGACCATTGCGCACGGCTGCTACTGGAAGCGGTGCTCGTTCTGCGACGTCACCCTCGACTACATCGGCCGCTTCGAGCCGGCGCCAGCCGAAATCCTGGCCGACCGTATCGAGGCGCTCGTTCGTCAGACCGGCCAGACCGGCTTTCACTTCGTCGATGAAGCCGCGCCGCCCCTGCAACTCCGCGACCTGGCCGTCGAGCTGCTGCGGCGCGGCACCCAGATTTCGTGGTGGGGCAATATTCGATTCGAGAAGACTTTTACCCCGGATTTATGCCGGCTGCTGGCTGCGTCGGGCTGCATCGCCGTCACGGGCGGATTGGAAGTAGCCTCCGACCGCCTGCTCGCGCTGATGGAAAAGGGCGTTACCGTGGCTCAGGTGGCGCGCGTGGCGCAGGCGTTCGGGCAGGCTGGCGTTCTGGTACACGCGTATTTGATGTATGGCTTTCCGACCCAGACGGCCCGGGAAACCATTGATTCCCTGGAGGTCGTGCGGCAGCTATTCGCCCACGGGGTGCTTCAGTCCGGCTACTGGCACCGCTTTTCGATGACCGCCCACGCGCCCGTGGGCCGCAATCCGGCGAAATATGGCGTCACGATGACCGGCCCCGAGCCGGGCGGTTTCGCCTGGAACGACCTCTGGCACGACGACCCCACCGGCGCCGATCACGACGCCCTCGGCCCCGGCCTGGCCAAGGCCCTTTATAACTGGATGCACGGCGTATTGCTTGACGCGCCGCTGGCGAGTTGGTTTCCCGGGCTGCGTACGCCGCGCGTCACGGTGCCGCCCACCCTCATTACCGAGGCTTTGGCCGAGCCCGTGAAAGCGGACGCCGCGCGCGTCCATTTGCGCCTGTTCTGGCTCCACGGCACGCCGACCCTGACGATCACCGAAAAACGCAAAAAAGGCCAGCTCCGCAAGGTGGCCCGCCTGGAATGGTCGGAATCAGCCGGTGAAAACGACCTGACCTGTCCGCCCGCCGTGGGCCATTGGCTGCAAAGCCTGCTGACCGTGCTGGCCAGCGATTATGGCACCCGTCGTACCCTACGCGACGCTCAGGCGACCTATCCGCCCGCTGCTGCCGCCGAATGGCCTTGGGAACACCTCCTGATTTCGCCGTCCTGGCGTACGCTGCGCGAAGCGGGGTTGCTATTGGTATGAGGCGGCGGTATCCGCCTACGTAAGTTGCGGCTTGGGTTGCGTGGCCCGAGGCTTGGAAGCTGCCATTTGATTAGATCCGGTCAGCAGCACGGCCCGGCCGAGCCATTTTTTGGCCGTCAGTTGGTTCAGCATAAAGGCCGCTACATCGGCTCGCGAGATCGTGCTGTGCAAGCCGTTTTGGCCCTTCCGGCTGAGGCCCGCGAAATACCGACCCGTACGCGGGCCGTTAGTGAGTTCGGTTGGGCGTACGATCACCCAATCCAGGTCTGCGCTACGTACTACTTCCTCCTGCTTCTCCTTCTGCTCGAACAGGTTACGGCGCAGTAGTGGCACCATTACGTGGCGTTGCCAGAACCCCAGTTCGTGCTGGCTGGCCCCTACGCCGAGGCTGGAGAGCACGATCAGCCGCCTGATGCCGTGCTGGTGCATCTGCCAGATAATATTGGAAGTCCCGCCTGACAGCATCGTATTGTAAGAGCGGGTACGCGGCCCGAGGGCCACCAGCACGGCGTCGTGGCCGGGCATTGCCGCTGCCACGGTGGCGGGGTGCATCACATCGCCTTGCACCACGCGCAGGTTCGAATGCTGCAGCGCGGCCAGGTCGGCCGGGTGGCGGGCAAAGGCTGTGACCTGATGCCCGGCTGCCAGCGCCTGTTCGAGCAGGTGCCGCCCGGTC